>CALWBZ010000001.1 GCA_944376225.1 uncultured Clostridia bacterium
CAGAGTGCAAACAGCGGAACTACAACACGACGAAGGACAAGAAAAAGCACCCCGACAGAATGGAGACGAAGAAGTATTGTCGTTTCTGTCAGCGCCACACAGTCCATAAGGAGACCAGATAATCCTGCGGATAGGGTGGAGGAAAGGAGAACAAGCTGTGTTCAACTTTAGTTTTAAAGAGCTGAAAAGTGAGTTCAAGAAGATCGTCTGGCCGGACAAGAAAGAGCTGGCCCAGAAGACGGCGATTGTCGTTGTGTTCTGCGCGGTTTTCGCGGTGATTATCGGCGTTTACGATTGGCTGTTTGTCAACATCCGTGAACTCATTAAAGGACTATTTATTTGATGAGGATGAATGAGATGGCAGACGAAGTAAATTCGGAAGTAAGATGGTACGTGGTACACACGTATTCCGGCTATGAGAACAAGGTAAAGGCCAATATTGAAAAGACCGTCAATAACCGGAATATGCACGATCAGATCCTGGAAGTGGCGGTTCCTCTGGAAGAGTGCGAGGAGGAGAAGAACGGCAAGATGGTAAAGGTGCAGCGGAAGGTGTTTCCGGGTTATGTGCTGGTACACATGATCATGAACGACAACACCTGGTACGTTGTGCGTAATACCCGGGGCGTGACGGGATTCGTCGGGCCCGGATCGAAACCGGTCGCCTTGACTCCGGAAGAAGTCAAGAATCTGGGCGTGCATATGCAGCATTCTTCGGAATTCGAAGTCGGCGAGGTCGTGACGATCTCCGAGGGCCCGATGGCGGGATCGGCTTGTACGATCACGCGAATCGACGCGGAAAACCAATCCATATCCGCCAAGATCTTCATGATGGGCAGGGAGACGCCGGTCGAACTCAAATTCAGCCAGGTCAAAAAACTTTAAGCAGTCTGCGTAGATTCGCAGATGAAGTCGAAACTTTGGAGGTGTCATTCAAATGGCAAAGAAAATTACTGGATATATTAAGCTGCAGATCCCCGCGGGCAAAGCGACGCCGGCTCCTCCGGTAGGTCCTGCGCTGGGTCAGCACGGCGTGAATATTCCCGCGTTTACGAAGGAGTTTAACGCCAGAACGGCGAATCAGGCAGGAATGATCATCCCGGTCGTGATTACCGTTTATCAGGACAAGACCTTTACGTTCATCACCAAGACGCCGCCGGCGGCCGTTCTGCTGAAGAAGGCTGCCAAGATCGAGTCCGGCTCTGGTAAGCCGAACACGACGAAGGTGGCGAAGATCACCAAGGATCAGGTGAAAGAGATCGCGGAGCTGAAGATGCCCGATCTTAACGCCGCCAGCGTTGAGGCGGCGATGAGCATGATCGCGGGTACCGCGAGAAGCATGGGAATCGTAGTCGAGGATTAATTTTCGGCGATAAAGCGCCCGGCCGCTGTGGGCGCTGGCTTCTGGGCAAATCTGGGGCCCGGAAGCCGCAAGAAGATCGTTAACACATGCGTGGGAGGGAGGCTCCCCGTTATAACCACAAGGAGGTATATCTCATGAAAAGAGGAAAGAATTATCAGGAGTCTGTCAAGCTGTTTGACAAGACCGCTGTTTACTCTCCGTCTGAAGCCATCGGAACGGTATTGAAGACGGCTAAGGCAAAGTTTGACGAGACGGTGGAAGTCCATGTTCGTTTGGGCGTAGACGGACGTCACGCGGATCAGCAGGTTCGCGGCGCGGTGGTTCTGCCCCACGGTACCGGCAGAACCGTGCGCGTGCTGGTTTTCGCTAAGGGCGATCGCGCGAAGGAAGCCGAGGCGGCCGGAGCGGATTACGTAGGCGCCGAAGAGCTGGTTTCCAAGATCCAGGGCGAGAACTGGTTCGAGTTTGACGTCGTCGTCGCGACGCCGGACATGATGGGCGTGGTCGGCCGTCTGGGCCGAGTTCTGGGTCCCAAGGGTCTGATGCCGAACCCGAAGTCCGGCACGGTGACCATGAATGTGGCCCAGGCCATCCAGGATATCAAAGCCGGTAAGGTGGAGTATCGTCTGGACAAGAGCAACATCATTCACGTTCCGATCGGAAAGGTATCTTTCGGCCAGGAGAAGCTGGAAGAAAACTTCCGTACTCTGATTGGTGCAATTATAAAGGCAAAGCCGGCTGCGGCAAAGGGACAGTATCTGCGCAACCTGACTCTGGCATCGACCATGGGTCCCGGCGTAAAGGTCAACCCGCTGCAGGTGGAAGCATAATTAAAAATTGGTTCGTGAAAGAAGGCATACCGTCCTAGGACGGTGTGTCTTCTTTGGTTTTGGATGATTCAAATTTTTTTGATTTTAGGGATTGACAAAATTTTTGTAAGATGGTATACTCTAGAAGTTCTGTTACCGGAGACAGCAGGCGCCTTATGGCTTAATGTATGCCCGCCGAGGTACAAAAGTCTGTAGTAATGATTGACTTTGATTAACCTCGTCCTTCTCTCCGGAAGGACTTTTTTCATGTGACGGCGCGGGGCGCTGTCGCGAAATCTATTTGGGAGGTGAATCAGGTGCCGAAGATTGAAGAGAAGCAGCTCGTTGTGAATGAGCTGAAGGAAAAGATCGAGAAGGCTACTTCTATGGTGCTGGTGGATGCCCGCGGTTTGACCGTCGCGGAGGATACCGAGCTTCGTAAGGGCCTGCGTGAGAAGAACGTGGACTATAAGGTCTACAAGAACACGATGATCAATTTCGCGATTCAGGGAACTCCGTTTGAGGAGTTGGCTAAGCATCTGGAAGGTCCGACAGCCGTAGCGTTCAGCTATGACGACGCGACCGCGGCCGCGGGCGGATTGGATCCGTACGTGACCAAGTTTGAGAAGCTGGAATTCAAGGCGGGTGTCGTAGAGGGTACGTATTATGATGCCAATACGATCGTGAAGATCGCTAAGATTCCGTCAAGAGAGGTTTTGCTGTCCAAGCTGCTTGGAAGCTTCAAGTCTCCGATGGCTTCTTTCGCTCGTGTGATCAACGAGGTGCTCAAGAGCAAGGGCGGCGAGAGTGCCGCGGCAAGCGACGCGGAGTAATCTTCGCGGGCTTTGTATCCACTACACATTATCAGGAGGTTAAATCATTATGGCTAAGTTAAGTGTTCAGGAAATTATCGATGCTGTGAAGGAGCTGTCCGTGCTGGAGCTGGCTGATCTGGTCAGCGCCGCTGAGGAAGAGTTTGGCGTAAGCGCCGCTGCCGGCGTTGCCGTTGTTGCCGCGGGTCCTGCCGAGGCTGCTGAGGAGAAGACCGAGTTCGACGTGGAGCTGACCGAGGTTGGCGCCGAGAAGATCAAGGTTATCAAGGTTGTTCGTGAGATCACCGGTCTGGGTCTGAAGGAAGCGAAGGATCTGGTTGAGTCCGCTCCGAAGGTGCTGAAAGAGGCTGTGAGCAAGGACGAGGCTGACGAGCTGGCGAAGAAGCTGGAGGAAGTTGGCGCTAAGGCTACCGTTAAGTAATTGTCCTTACAAGGATAAAGGACGGAGTCTCCGCACGAAAAGGGTGCGGAGGCTCCGTTTTTTTGTGCGCCTGGCGGTTCATACGACGAGCGCCTCCGGGAAATCCCCGAAGGCGCAAAAAAGACGAAATTTTTTTTGAAAATGAAAGAAGGAGGCCTTGACAGAGCCTCGAAATTATGATATCATCTTATATTGCCATCACAGTGTCAAATGCGACATATACTAATGATAGCACATTTTCGGTCAAAAAGCAACTGGTTTTTACGAAAACCGACTGAGAGCTTTAGAAATTCTTCAAGGGGTGAAACGTATTTATGGAAAACAACCGTATCCATCCGCAGCGGTATGGCAGTCGAGTCCGCGCTTCCTTCGCGAAAGAGAAGGAAGTCCTGAGCATGCCCAATCTGATCGAGGTACAGAAGGATTCTTATCGGGGGTTTATCGAAGAAGGCCTTAAAGAGGTATTTGAGGACATCTCTCCCATCACGGATTTCAGCGGGAATCTTTCGCTGGAGTTTTTAAGCTTTAATCTGAACGGAGAGCCGAAATACACGATCGACGAGGCGAAGGAGCGGGACGCGACCTATTCCGCGCCGCTTAAGGTGAGAACCCGTCTGACCAACGCCGAGACCGGCGAGGTGCAGGATCATGAGATCTTCATGGGAGATTTTCCGCTGATGACGGAAACCGGCACCTTTGTCATCAATGGCGCCGAGCGTGTGATTGTAAGCCAGTTGGTACGTTCCCCCGGCATATATTACGCGAAAACGCTGGATAAGATGGGAAAGCCCCTCTATTCCTGCACGGTGATTCCGAACCGAGGCGCTTGGCTGGAGTACGAGACCGATTCTAACGACGTGTTTAACGTGCGTGTGGACCGGACCCGTAAGATTCCGGTGACGGTGTTGATTCGCGCCTTGGGTGTTGGCACGGACGCGGAGATTATCGACATGTTTGGCGAGGATCCGAAGCTTCTGGCCACGATGGAGAGAGACATCGCCAAGAATAAGGACGACGGATTGATCGAGATCTATAAGCGTATCCGTCCGGGCGAGCCGCCCACCGTGGAGAGTTCCGAGAGCCTGCTGACGGCGATGCTGTACGATAATAAGCGTTATAACCTGGCTCGGGTGGGCCGTTATAAGTTCAATAAAAAGCTGGCGCTGCGCGCCCGGGTGGTAGGGCAGAAGCTGGCGGAAGATGTGGTAGACGCGTCCACGGGAGAAGTGTTGGCGACTTCCGGGACGGTTTTAGATAAGGATTTGGCGGATCAGATCCAGAACGCCGGCGTTCCCTTTATCTGGGTAGAGACGGAGGAGCGCAAGGTGAAGGTGTTGAGCAATCAGGCTGTGGATATCCATGCCTATGTGGATCTGTCCGAACAGGATCTTCTGGAGGCCGGCATCAACGAGAAGGTATACTTCCCGGTATTGATGGAGGTGCTGGAGCGCGATCTTGCGGGAGACGAACTAAAGAATCTCTTGAAGAAAGAGAACCATCGTCTGATCCCGCGGCATATCACCTTCGAGGACATCATGGCCTCGATCAACTATAACCTGAACCTGGAATACGGCATGGGCAATACGGATGATATCGACCATCTGGGCAACCGCCGGATCCGTTGTGTGGGCGAGCTTTTGCAGAATCAGTTCCGCATCGGTCTGGCCCGTATGGAACGCGTGGTCAGAGAGCGTATGACCACCCAGGATCCGGAAGGCGTGACGCCTCAGTCGCTGATCAATATCCGCCCGGTTACCGCGGCGGTGAAGGAATTCTTCGGAAGTTCCCAGCTGTCCCAGTTCATGGATCAGAACAATCCGTTGGCGGAGCTGACCCATAAGAGACGTCTGTCTGCTCTGGGCCCCGGCGGTCTTTCCAGAGATCGGGCTGGGTTCGAAGTGCGTGACGTTCACTATTCCCATTACGGAAGAATGTGTCCCGTAGAGACGCCGGAAGGACCGAACATCGGTCTGATCAACTCCCTGGCTTCCTATGCCCGGATTAACGTATACGGGTTTATCGAGGCGCCCTATCGTAAGGTGGATAAGAGCGGTGACGTGCCGGTGGTTACCAACGAAGTCGTATACATGACGGCAGATGAAGAGGAGAACTTCCGTGTGGCCCAGGCTAACGAGAAGTTAGACGAACAGGGGCATTTTGTAAATCGCCGTGTTACCGGTCGTTTCCGAGACGATAACATGGAGATGGACGCGAAGGATATCGACTTCATGGACGTATCCCCGAAGCAGGTCTTCTCCGTGGCGACTTCCCTGGTGCCGTTCCTGCAAAACGACGACCCCACCCGTGCGTTGATGGGATCGAACATGCAGCGTCAGGCCGTGCCGCTGATGACGACGGATTCTCCTGTCATCGGTACGGGAATGGAGTACAAGGCAGCCATCGATTCCGGTGTCTGTATCGTAGCTAAGGAAGACGGTGTGGTAACCTATGTTTCGGCGGATAAGGTCGTCGTGAAGGCGGACGCCACGGGACAGGATCATACCTATAAGCTGGGCAAGTTCCAGAGAAACAACCAGGGCACCTGTTTCAATCAGAAGCCCCGTGTCAATAAGGGCGATCACGTGACGGCGGGACAGGCCATCGTAGACGGTCCCTCTGTATACGACGGAGAGCTGGCCCTGGGCCAGAATCCGCTGATTGGATTCATGACCTGGGAAGGATACAACTATGAGGACGCCGTACTTCTTAGCGAGCGTCTGGTGGCGGAGGATGTGTATACCTCCCTGCATATCGAGGAATACGAGACCGAAGCCAGAGATACCAAGCTGGGTCCGGAGGAAATCACCAGCGACATCCCGAATGTGGGAGACGATGAGCTGAAGGATCTGGACGAGCGAGGAATCATCCGAATCGGCGCCGAGGTGCATGCCGGCGACATCCTGGTCGGAAAGGTAACGCCCAAGGGCGAGACGGAGCTGACCGCGGAGGAACGTCTGCTTCGCGCCATCTTCGGCGAAAAGGCCAGAGAGGTGCGGGATACTTCTCTGCGGGTGCCCCATGGGGAAGAAGGCATCATTGTCGATGTGAAGATCTTTACCAGGGATAACTGCGACGAGATGTCTCCCGGTGTCAACGAGGTGGTACGGGTTTATATCGCCCACAAGCGTAAGATTTCCGTAGGCGATAAGATGGCGGGCCGTCACGGAAACAAGGGTGTTGTCAGCCGGATTTTGCCGGTAGAGGATATGCCTTTCCTGCCCAACGGCCGACCGCTGGATATCGTTCTGAACCCCTTGGGCGTGCCTTCTCGTATGAATATCGGGCAGGTTTTGGAGATCCATCTGGGCCTCGCGGCGCGGGCCCTGGGCCTCAAGATCGCGACCCCCATCTTTGACGGCGCGACCCATGAGGATATCATGGATACGCTGGAGATGGCGGATACGTATATCAATAAGCCTTGGGAAGAATTCAAGGAGAAGTATGAGAAAGCGCTGGATCCGGAGATTATGCAGTATCTGGAGGATAACCTGGATCATCGTGAAGAATGGGCCGGCGTGCCGATTTCCAGAGACGGCAAGGTGCCTCTGCGGGACGGACGCACCGGAGAATATTTTGATAATCATGTGACGATTGGTTTCATGTATTATCTGAAGCTGCACCACCTGGTAGACGATAAGATTCATGCCCGTTCCACGGGTCCCTATTCCCTGGTAACGCAGCAGCCCCTGGGCGGTAAGGCGCAGTTTGGCGGACAGCGTTTCGGAGAAATGGAAGTATGGGCGCTGGAGGCCTACGGCGCGGCTTATACGCTGCAGGAGATCCTGACCGTTAAGTCCGACGATATCGTAGGACGTGTCAAGACCTACGAGGCGATCGTTAAGGGAGAGAATATTCCCGAGCCCGGTGTGCCGGAATCCTTTAAGGTATTGCTGAAAGAGCTGCAGTCTTTGGGTCTGGACATTCGCGTGCTGACCGAAGATCTGCAGGAGTTGGAGCTGGCCGAAGATCTGGGAGACGATTCGGAGCCTCTGGCCGTCAATATGGAAGGGCGTGAGGATGATCCTGACGCGCCCCGCTTTGCGCCGACAGAAGGCGACGGAGAAACGCAGACGCTGGAATTCGACGAAGATTTCGACGATATTGGCCTGGAAGATCTGGATTTTGACGACGCCGGTTTTACGGTAGCCGATTCGGATGAAATGGATAGTTTAGGACTGGATGAATAATGAGAAAGGGGTGCGCTTGATGGCGGCAAACACCAACGAGAAACAGCAGATTCAGTTTGATGCGATCAAAATTGGTCTGGCATCCCCGGAGAAGATCCGGGAGTGGTCCCATGGCGAGGTAAAGAAACCGGAGACGATTAACTATCGGACTCTGAAGCCGGAGAGGGACGGATTGTTTTGCGAACGGATTTTTGGTCCCAGTAAGGACTGGGAGTGTCATTGCGGCAAATATAAGAGAATCCGCTATAAGGGTGTCATCTGTGACCGGTGCGGCGTTGAGGTAACCAAGGCCAAGGTGCGTCGGGAACGGATGGGTCATATTGAGCTGGCGGCTCCGGTCTCTCATATCTGGTATTTTAAGGGGATCCCCAGCCGTATGGGATTGATCCTCGACATCCCCCCCAGGACGTTGGAAAAGGTCCTGTACTTTGCGGCCTATATCGTCCTGGATCCGGGCAATTCCTCCCTGCAGTATAAGCAGCTTCTGACGGAGGCGGAGTATCGTCAGGAACTGTCCCGGGAGGGCGTGAAGTTTAAGGCGGCGATGGGCGCGGAGGCGATCAAGGAGCTTCTGGACGCCATCGACCTGGAGAAGGAGATGAAGGAGCTGAAGGATGAGCTCGTCGGCACGTCCGGACAGAAGCGCATCCGGATCCTGAAGCGCCTGGAAGTGGTGGAATCCTTCATTAAGTCCGGCAATAAGCCGTCCTGGATGATTCTGGACGCCGTGCCGGTCATTCCGCCGGATCTGCGACCGATGGTCCAGCTGGACGGCGGACGTTTCGCCACGTCGGATCTGAACGATCTGTACCGGCGGGTAATCAACCGCAATAACCGCCTGAAGCGTCTGTTGTTCTTGCAGGCGCCGGATATCATTGTGAGAAACGAAAAGCGTATGCTGCAGGAGGCGGTGGACGCTTTGATCGATAACGGACGCCGCGGGCGTTCGGTCACCGGTCCCGGAAACCGGGCGCTGAAATCCCTGTCCGACATGCTGCGGGGTAAGCAGGGACGCTTCCGCCAGAACCTTCTGGGTAAGCGTGTGGACTATTCCGGACGTTCGGTTATCGTGGTAGGACCGTCTCTTAAAATTTATCAGTGCGGTCTGCCGAAGGAAATGGCCATCGAACTCTTCAAGCCCTTCGTCATGAAGAAGCTGGTGGAGAACGACCTGGCGCACAACATCAAGTCGGCGAAGCGTATGGTGGAGCGTTTGCAGCCGGAGGTTTGGGATGTGCTGGAGAACGTTATTCACGAACATCCGGTGATGCTGAACCGTGCTCCTACGCTGCACCGTCTGGGAATCCAGGCCTTTGAGCCCACCTTGGTAGAAGGTAAGGCCATCCGTCTGCATCCCCTGGTCTGCGCGGCGTTTAACGCGGACTTCGACGGCGACCAGATGGCGGTTCATGTTCCGTTGTCCGTGGAAGCCCAGGCGGAGTGCCGTTTCATGCTTCTGTCTACCAATAACCTGCTGAAGCCTTCTGACGGCGCGCCGGTGGCGGTGCCTTCTCAGGATATGGTTCTGGGAATTTATTATCTGACGAAGGAATGCCCGGATGAGCCCGGAGCGGGACGTTGGTTTAAGGACAAGAACGAAGCGCTGGCCGCTTATTATGATCATGAGATCACGCTGCATACGCCGGTGATGATTCGCCGCAGCGTGGAGGTGCAGGGAAACGTGGTATCCGGCATGATCAAGACGACGGTGGGCCGGATCATCCTGAATGAAAGAATTCCCCAGGATCTGGGTTATGTCAAGAGGGATCCGGAGAATCCGGAGACCTATCTGCCCTATGAGATCGATTTCATGGTAGGGAAGAAGCAGCTGCAGAAGATCCTGCATAATTGCATTAACGTACACGGAATTACCGATACGGCTACGGTTCTGGACGATATTAAGGCGCTGGGATTCCAGTATTCCACAAAGGGAGCCCTGACCGTATCCGCTTCCGACGTGGTCGTTCCCGAACAGAAGCAGGCCCTTTTGAAAGAAGCGGAGCAGGAAGTAGAAAAGATCGTCCGCAATTACCGTCGCGGATTCTTGACGGATAAGGAACGTCATACCCGTGTGATTCAGATCTGGACGGAGACGATCAACAAGCTGACGGATATGCTGATGGACGCGCTGGGCAAGGACAACAACATCTATATGATGATCGATTCCGGAGCCCGAGGCTCCAAGGACCAGTTGAAGCAGATGTCCGCCATGCGAGGCCTGATGGCGACGCCCCAGGGCGATATCATCGAGCTGCCCATCAAGTCCTGCTTTAAGGAAGGACTTGACGTACTGGAATATTTCATTTCCGCCCATGGAACCAGAAAGGGTCTTGCGGATACGGCGCTTCGTACCGCGGACTCCGGTTATCTGACCCGTCGTCTGGTAGACGTTTCCCAGGATATCATCATCCGCTCCGAGGATTGCTGCGGAGAGGGCGAGAAGCCCGAGGGCGTCTGGGTCAGCGCTTTTATGGACGGGGATGAAGTGATCGAATCCTTGGAAGAGCGAGTGAACGGACGCTGGTCCATCGACGAGATTCGTCATCCCGAGACCGGCGAGGTGCTGGTGGAAGCGGATACGATGATCACGCCGAAGCAGGCGGAGGCCATCGTGGCGGCGGGCATCACGAAGGTGCATATCCGGAATATGCTGAGCTGCCGTCAGCGCCAGGGCGTCTGCGCGAAGTGCTACGGCGCCAACATGTCCAACGGCCGTCCGGTACGTCTGGGCGAGGCGGTAGGCATTATCGCCGCGCAGTCCATCGGTGAGCCGGGTACCCAGCTGACCATGCGTACTTTCCATACCGGCGGTGTCGCCGGCGACGATATCACGCAAGGTCTTCCCCGTGTACAGGAGCTGTTTGAGGCCAGAAAGCCGAGAGGTCTCGCGATTATCGCGGAGTTCGGCGGAGAGGTGTCCGAAAATATCACACGGAAGAAGAGAGAGATTATCGTCACCAATCCGGAGACGAAGGAAGCCAAGAGTTATATCATCCCCTACGGCGCCCGTCTGAAGGTGACGGACGGACAGGTGATCGAGGCCGGCGACGAGTTGACGGAAGGATCCGTGAATCCTCACGATATCCTGAAGATCAAGGGACTGGCGGCCGCGCAGAACTATCTGATCCAGGAAGTGCAGCGGGTATACCGTCTGCAGGGCGTGGATATCAACGATAAGCATATCGAGACGATCGTCCGGCAGATGCTGCGCCGCGTCAAGGTGGAGGAAAACGGGGATACCGATCTTCTGCCCGGAAGCCTGGTGGATTATCTGGAATTTGAAGAGAAGAACCGGGTGGCGGAAGAAGAAGGAAAGCTTCCGGCAACGGGTGAAAGAGTGCTTCTCGGAATCACCAAGGCCTCTTTGGCGACGGAGTCCTTCCTATCCGCGGCCTCCTTCCAGGAGACCACTCGCGTACTGACCGAGGCGGCGATCAAGGGGAAGGTGGATCCGCTGATCGGTCTGAAGGAGAATGTGATCATCGGTAAACTGATTCCCGCGGGAACCGGCATGAACCGCTATCAGTATGTCCGCTTCGAGAAGAACCTGAGCGAGGAAGAGCTGAGGATTCTGGAGGAAGAGGAACGCCTCAAGAGAGAGGAAGAAGCGGCGAGACGTCAGGCGGAGGAAGCCGCGAAGAAGGCGGATGATGACGAGGAAGAGCTCGAAACGCTGGATCTGCTTTCCGTGAGCGAGGATGAGGAAGAGGATCTTCTGAATCCGGACGATCTGAAAGACGACGAGGAAGACGTGGTGGAGTTCGACCTGGTTCAGGACGACGAGGAATAAATTTAGAATGATATAAAAGAGGCTGCGAAAACGATTTCTGTTTTTCGCAGCCTTATTTTAGAGCTTTCTCTCACCGCGAAGAAAAAATTAGAAAAAGTGCTTGACAGACCATTTTACAAGTGGTATATTACTATAGTATGCGAAATCAGCCCCTGGAGGGCATCTTTGTATGTCCGGAGGGATTCATATTTCGCGGTTCTCTTGTTGGCTGCAACACAACAGGGTCAATATTTTCGACAGGAGGTGCAGATATGCCTACTTTTAACCAGCTGGTCAGAAAGGGAAGACAGGTTTCCGTAAAGAAGTCTACGGCTCCCGCTCTGCAGAAGGGATGGAACTCTTTGAAGAAGAGCTCTACGGATCTTTCTTCTCCGCAGAAGCGCGGCGTTTGCACGGTTGTTAAGACCGATACGCCGAAGAAGCCGAACTCCGCTCTTCGTAAGATCGCCCGTGTGCGTCTGAGCAACGGCATCGAAGTAACCGCTTACATTCCCGGTGAAGGTCATAACCTTCAGGAGCACAGCGTCGTGCTGATCCGCGGCGGCCGTGTAAAGGATATGCCCGGTGTGCGTTACCACATCGTTCGTGGTACGCTGGATACCGCGGGTGTAGCGAAGCGTAAGCAGGGACGTTCCAAATACGGCGCGAAGCGTCCTAAGTAAGACATTTTTTGTATCATTTTCATTCAATACGCATGGGTAGTATTTGTGCAAAGTGCGAAAGTACCAACAACGCGGTTGCAGCGAGAAGGGAACTGTGCTTGGCGCGCGAATCACAGCGTATGTGAGTACCGTTAAGTCCGTATAGGGCTTGCGAATTAATCCAAAACTGATTAAGGAGGGAAGAATCGTGCCTAGAAAAGGACATGTATCCAAGAGAGAAGTTCTTCCGGATCCGTTGTACAACAGCAAGGTTGTGACCAAGCTGATCAACAACGTAATGCTGGACGGTAAGAAGGGCGTAGCCCAGAAGATCGTTTACGGAGCCTTCGGCCGTGTGGCGGAGAAGACCGGTAAGGACGCGATGGAAGTTTTTGAGACGGCTCTGAATAATATCATGCCGGCTCTGGAGGTTAAGGCAAGACGTGTAGGTGGCGCAACCTACCAAGTTCCGATGGAAGTTCGTCCGGAGCGTCGTCAGACGCTGGGACTGCGCTGGCTCATCACCTATTCCCGCGCACGCAGCGAGAAGACGATGGAAGAGCGCCTGGCCAACGAGATCATGGATGCCGCCAACAACACCGGATCTGCCGTGAAGAAGAGAGAAGACACGCACAGAATGGCGGAAGCCAACAAGGCGTTTGCTCATTTCCGTTTCTAATTAGGATAGGAGGAAAATACTTTGGCAAGAGAATACTCGCTGGAGCATACCAGAAATATCGGTATCATGGCGCATATCGACGCTGGTAAGACCACTCTGACCGAGCGCATCCTGTTCTATACCGGAAAGACCCATAAGATCGGCGATACCCATGAGGGAACCGCTCAGATGGACTGGATGGAGCAGGAGCAGGAGCGTGGTATTACCATTACGTCGGCCGCGACGACCTGTTTCTGGGATGGAAATCGTATTAACATCATCGATACGCCGGGACACGTGGATTTCACCGTAGAAGTGGAGCGTTCCCTGCGCGTTCTGGACGGCGCGATCGGCGTGTTCTGCGCGAAGGGCGGCGTCGAGCCCCAGTCCGAGCCCGTATGGCGTCAGGCGGATGAATATCATGTTCCCCGTATGGCCTTCGTCAATAAGATGGACATCATGGGCGCCGACTTCTATAACGCGGTCAGCATGATGAAAGAACGTCTGGGAGCCAACGCGGTTCCGATCCAGCTGCCTATCGGCAAGGAAGACGATTTTAAGGGCATCATCGACCTGATGACGATGAAGGCCTATATCTATAATGATGAGAAGGGCGTGGACATCTCCGAGGTGGAGATTCCCGAAGATATGAAGGATCAGGCGGAAGAGTACCATAACAACATGGTAGAGTCCATCTGCGAGACGGACGACGACCTGATGATGGCCTATCTGGAAGGCGAAGAGATCAGCATCGATCAGCTGAAGAAGGCCATGCGCGCCGCGGTCTGCGGCGTGAAGCTGGTGCCGGTTCTGTGCGGCACGGCCTACCGCAACAAAGGCGTACAGAAGCTTCTGGATGCCGTAATCGATTATATGCCCGCTCCCACGGACGTTCCGTCCATTAAGGGAACGCTGCCGGGAAGCGGCGAGGAAGCGGCTCGGCATTCTTCCGATAACGAGCCTTTCTCCGCGCTGGCCTTTAAGATCATGGTGGATCCTTTCGTAGGAAAGCTGGCGTTCTTCCGGGTATATTCCGGTACCGTGAACGCGGGTTCCTATGTGCTGAACTCCACCAAGGGCAAGAAGGAGCGTCTGGGACGTATCCTGCAGATGCACGCCAATAAGAGACAGGATCTGGAGACGGTGTACGCCGGCGATATCGCCGCGGCGGTTGGTCTTAAGATCACGACCACCGGCGACACGCTGTGCGACGAGCAGCATCCGATCATTCTGGAGTCCATGGTGTTCCCGGAGCCTGTTATCGATGTAGCCATCGAGCCCAAGACCAAGGCGGGTCAGGAAAAGATGGGTATCGCGCTGGCGAAGCTGGCGGAAGAGGATCCGACCTTTAGGACCTACACCAATCACGACACGGGACAGACCATCATCTCCGGTATGGGCGAGCTTCATCTGGAGATCATCGTGGATCGTCTGCTGCGTGAATTCAAGGTAGAGGCGAATGTAGGCGCTCCTCAGGTTGCTTACAAGGAAGCTCTGACCAAGGAAGTGGACGTAGAGGGCAAGTTTGTTCGTCAGTCCGGCGGCCGTGGTCAGTACGGACACTGTAAAGTACGCTTCTATCCCACCGATCCTAACGGCGAGAATCTTTATGAGTTCGTCAACATGATCGTGGGCGGAGCGATTCCGAAGGAATATATCCCCGCTGTGGACGCGGGTATTCAGGAAGCCATGCAGAGCGGAGCTCTGGCGGGTTATCCCGTGCTGGGTATCCGGGCGGAGTGTTACGACGGTTCTTACCATGAGGTAGACTCCTCTGAAATGGCCTTCAAGATCGCCGGATCCATGGCGTTTAAGGAAGCGATGCGCAAGGGCGGAGCAACCCTCTTAGAGCCCGTCATGAAGGTGGACGTAACGGTTCCCGAGGAATATATGGGCGATATCATCGGTGATATCAACTCTCGCCGGGGACGGATCGAGGGTATGGATTCCCGTAACGGCGCGTCGATTGTTCACGGTTACGTGCCTCTGGGCGAGATGTTCGGTTATGCGACCGATCTTCGTTCCAAGACCCAGGGACGCGGCGTGTATACGATGCAGTTTAACTGCTACGAGCCCGTACCGAAGAGCATCCAGGAGAAGATTCTGGACAGCAAGGGTAAGTAAGAGCAGAACTTTTCGCAAATTCTCTGTGAATTTTTGAAAAGGGTCTTGCAAAAAACGCTTGAACCCGCTATAATAGCTTCAGGCGTATAGAAATTAATTAGGAGGATTTTGAAATGGCTAAGGCTAAATTTGAAAGAACCAAACCCCATGTTAACATTGGTACCATTGGTCACGTTGACCATGGTAAGACTACGCTGACCGCCGCGATCACCAAGACTCTGCATGAGAGATATGGTACCGGCGAAGCGGTTGCTTTCGAGAACATCGATAAGGCTCCCGAAGAGAGAGAGCGTGGAATCACCATCTCTACCGCTCACGTTGAGTATGAGACCCCGAATCGTCACTATGCTCACGTTGACTGCCCGGGACATGCCGACTACGTTAAGAACATGATCACCGGCGCCGCTCAGATGGATGGCGCGATCCTGGTTGTTGCCGCGACCGACGGCCCGATGGCTCAGACTCGTGAGCACATCCTGCTGTCCCGTCAGGTTGGCGTTCCTTACATCGTCGTATTCATGAACAAGTGTGACATGGTAGACGACGACGAGCTTCTGGAGCTGGTTGAGATGGAAATCCGCGAGCTTCTGAGCGAGTACGACTTCCCCGGAGATGACATTCCTGTTGTCCGCGGTTCCGCGCTGAAGGCCCTTGAGGATCCCAGCGGCGAGTGGGGCGACAAGATCCTGGAGCTGATGCATGCTGTTGACGAATATATTCCTTCTCCTCAGCGTGATTCCGAGAAGCCGTTCCTGATGCCTGTTGAGGACGCATTCTCTATCACCGGCCGTGGTACCGTTGCTACCGGTCGTGTAGAGCGTGGCGTGCTGAAGGTATCCGACAGCGTAGAGCGTGTAGGTCTGCACGGTGAGACCAAGGCTTACGTTGTAACCGGTATCGAGATGTTCCACAAGCTGCTGGACGAGGCGCAGGCCGGCGATAACATCGGCGCTCTGCTGCGTGGTATCCAGAGAAACGAGATCGAGAGAGGACAGGTTCTGGCAAAGCCCGGTTCCGTAACTCCTCATCACAAGATTAAGGGTCAGGTTTACGTTCTGAAGAAGGAAGAGGGTGGACGTCATACGCCGTTCCTGTCCAACTATCGTCCTCAGTTCTATTTCAGAACCACGGACGTTACCGGCGTTATCACTCTGCCGGATGGCGTTGAGATGTGCATGCCCGGCGACCACGTCGAGATGACCATCGAGCTGATCTACCCGGTTGCTATGGAGAAGGGTCTGCGTTTCGCTATCCGTGAGGGTGGCCGTACCGTAGGTTCCGGTTCCGTTACCGAGATCATCGAGTAATTAACTTGCGAATAAAAGTAAGAAGCTCCCGAGATTGGGAGCTTTTTACATGAAAGGAGAATTTGTGATGGACGAGAAGGATCAGGAGAAGTTGGAGAAGTACGAAAAGCAGGAAAAGACCCAGAAGAATGTAGCAAAGCTGTGGGTAGGTGTTGCCGCTGCCGTTGTGCTGGTTGCCGTCATCTGGGCAATCGCGACCTGGATCTAAGAAAAAGTACAAAAATAGACCGCGAAGTCTCGCGGTCTATTTTATTTTTGGAAAACAGAGAAGCGCTTGTTCAAGAAGGGGCGAAGCATAGAAAAGACCAGGATCATCGCGATGACTTCAATCGGCAGGAGAAGCGTATTCTTAATGAGGCTCGTTGAGAAGTAATATAGGTATGTTTTTCCGTAGAGAATGTAGCTCCAGAGGCAGCCCAGGCAGACATTGATTAAATAGTTTACCAGAGTCTTGGCGGCTAAGAAGCGCAGCCAGTGGAATTTTTCTCTATATAGAAAGAAGCTGTATATGCAGCAGGCCAGAATCTCGCCCAGCAGGTATCCGGGAAAGTAAGGACCGCTGGGGAAGAGTAAAAAACCGATCGTATCGGAAAGGAAGGCGACGACGGCGCCTACAATAGGACCGTAGACGGCGCAGCCCAGGGATTTGACAAGAAAAGTAACGTAAACCCTGAGATTGGTTCCGACCACGATATAGAAAGATCCCAGGACGATGGTCAGCGCGCAGGTAAGAGCGCCGAAGGTGAGTAGACGAGGACGCTTTAATTCCTTTGCCGCAAGGGACCAATCGGTTTTGGAGAAGGGATTCATGGGAGACCTCCGAGGTTGATTTTTGAAAAGTATAACATAGGTGTAGAATCCTGTCAATACAGAATCGGATATTTCTGCCTGGGGCCTGAGATTGTGCAAAATTATGAAAAAAGACGGAAAAAACAAGAAAAATTTTGGAATCTATTTCTCAAAAAAAACTTGCATTGAATCCCAAGGTGTAGTATAATAATTCTCGCTGTGACATTGAGAGCGATGACGCGGAAGGTTGCGGCCCTGCCGGGAATTTCCGCCGAGCGAATGTCTGGTTCCAGAAACCGACGATGAGGTCACTGTACAATTGATCAAGGTGTGTATGAGCTCTTTTCTTTGAGAGGTTATGATACACACGGGTGAGTGTACAGTCGCCGGAGTCGTACGAAATGTGCGAAGAGAAGGAGGCTGTTTTTTAATGGCAAATCAGAAAATCAGAATCAGTTTAAGAGCTTATGATCATCAGCTGATCGATCAGTCCGCCCGTAAGATCGTGGACACCGCGAAGCGTACGGGAGCCGAGGTAAGCGGGCCGATCCCGATGCCCACCCGCAAAGAAGTGGTGACGATCCTGCGCGCGACTCACAAGTTTAAGGATACTCGGGAGCAGTTCGAGCAGAGGACCCATAAGCGTCTGGTTGATATTCTGAGCCCGTCCGATAAGACCGTGGAAGCGCTGATGAAGCTGGATCTGCCGGCCGGCGTGGACATCAAGGTTGATCTGAAGAATTGATTTCCTTTCTATAATATTTGAACCGCTGGCCTTTAGGGAAGCCGGAGAAGACCGGGACTGCTTAAGGAGCGCATGTTCGGAAATCGGTATTCAGAAGAAAGACGGATGTAAAAAAGAAGGTTATTGTAGTTGAGATAGATCAACGCCTGCATGTACCAGGGTTGCGGTACCGAGGCAGGAGTCCCGCCGTCAGCGAGGCGGGGGCTAATGACCTAGGATGATCCCCTTAGAGGGATCCGCTGTAGATTATTAGGAGGTATGGAGAATGAAGAAAGCGATCGTAGCGAAAAAGATCGGTATGACACAGGTCTTCAATCAGGAAACCGGCGAGATGATCCCGGTTACGGTACTGGAAGCCGGTCCCTGTGTAGTAACGCAGGTGAAGACGGTGGAGCATGACGGATACAGCGCCGTGCAGGTAGGTTTCGGCGAGATCCGTGAGAAGCTGGTGAATAAGCCCGATAAGGGTCAGTTCGCGAAGGCCGGTGTGGAAGTTAAGAGAATGCTTGAGGAGCTGAAGCTGGACGATGCCGAGAATTACAAGGTCGGCGACGTCATCAAGGCAGACATGTTCGCGGTAGGCGATAAGGTGGATGCCAGCGGCGTATCCAAGGGTAAGGGATACCAGGGCGCGATCAAGCGTCATGGTTTCGGCAGAGGACCGATGGAGCATGGTTCCAAGTATCATCGTCATGCGGGATCTCTGGGATCCTCTACGACTCCGGGCCGTGTATTCAAGGGGAAGAAGCTTCCCGGACACATGGGCAATGTAGCCCGCACGGTGCAGAATCTGGAAATCGTTCGTGTGGACGCGGAACAGAATCTGCTGCTGGTGAAGGGTTCCGTACCGGGGCCGAAGAAGGCTGTGATCACGATTGTGAACAGCGTGAAGGCGTAATACTTGAAAGGAGGCTGTAAACATGGCGAAAGTAGCTGTTTATGATATGAACGGCAGCACATGCGGTGAGATGGAGCTTTCCGACGCGATCTTTGGCGTAGAAGTGAACACCCATGTGATGCACGAGGTAGTTGTGGCTCATCTGGCGAACCGCCGTCAGGGCACTCAGAGCGCGAAGACTCGCGCCGAGGTAAGAGGCGGTGGCAAGAAGCCGTACCGTCAGAAGGGAACAGGACGCGCCCGTCAGGGAAGCATTCGCGCTCCCCAGTGGGTCGGCGGCGGCGTCGTATTTGCTCCCAAGCCGCGGGATTATTCCAAGAAGGTCAACAAGAAGGCGCGTCGTGTGGCGCTGCGTTCCGCACTGACCACGAAGGTGCAGGAAGAGAAGTTTATTGTTCTGAATCAGCTGAGCCTGGATCAGATCAAGACGAAGGATATGAAGAAGGTGCTGGACGCGTTCCAGATCGAGAAGGCGCTGATCGTGCTGGACGGACAGAATCAGAACGTGGTGATGTCTGCTCGCAACATTCCGGGCGTGAAGACCGTGAGCGCCGAGCTTATCAACACCTACGACATCCTGAAGTATGAGACATTCTTCACGACGAAGGATGCGGTCGCTAAGATCGAGGAGGTTTTTGCGTAATGGCTGATATTAAATACTATGACGTGCTGTTAAAGCCGGTGGTATCCGAAAAGAGCATGAACCTGGTAAGCGAGAAGAAGTACACCTTCCTGGTTGCTCCGGAAGCCAACAAGATCCAGATCCGCGAAGCGGTGGAAAAGATGTTTGAGGGAACGAAGGTCAAGAGTGTTCACACCATGAATCTCGTGGGCAAGAAGAGAAGAAGAGGCATGATCGTCGGCAAGACGGCTAAGACCAAGAAGGCTATTGTGACTTTGACCGAGGACAGCAAGGATATCGAGATTTTTGAAGGAATGTAATATTCGAAAGGAGTGACACCAATGGCCATTAAGACTTATAAGCCATATACCCCTTCCCGGAGAAACATGACGAGCTCCGCCTTTGACGAGGTGACCAAGAGCACGCCGGAGAAATCTCTGGTTGTACGGGTGAAGAATCACGCGGGCCGCAACAGCTACGGTAAGATTACCGTACGTCATCACGGCGGCGGCGCGAAGAAGTTATATCGTATCATCGATTTCAAGAGAAACAAGGACGGCATCGAGGCTAAGGTCGCGGGTATCGAGTATGATCCGAACCGTTCCGCCAACATCGCCCTGCTGCAGTACGCGGACGGTGAGAAGCGCTATATCCTGGCTCCTCTGGGCCTGAAGGACGGCGACAAGGTCATGAGCGGAGAGAACGCGGAAATTCGCGTGGCCAACTGCCTGCCCCTCAGAAACATCCCCATCGGCGCCTCCGTGCATAATATCGAGATGAAGCCGGGCAAGGGCGGACAGATGGTTCGTTCCGCCGGCAACAGCGCGCAGCTGATGGCAAAGGAAGGAAAGTACGCGACGCTGCGTCTGCCTTCCGGCGAGATGCGCATGGTTCCGATCGATTGCCGTGCCACGATCGGACAGGTCGGAAACCAGGATCACGAGCTGATCAAAATCGGTAAGGCCGGCCGCAAGCGTATTATGGGCATTCTTCCTACGGTCCGCGGTTTCGTTATGAACCCTAACGATCACCACTATGGAGGAGGTGAAGGTAAGGCTCCCATCGGACGTCCGGGTCCGGTTACGCCGTGGGGTAAGCCTGCGCTGGGTCTGAAGACTCGTAAGAAGAATAAGACTTCCAATAAGATGATTGTCCGCAGACGGGCGACGAACAAGTAAGGAGGATATGACGAATGGCACGTTCATTAAAGAAAGGTCCTTTTGCCGATGAGCATCTGCT
>CALWBZ010000002.1 GCA_944376225.1 uncultured Clostridia bacterium
TCCAGGATAGCCTCCGGGGCAACGTAATCCGATACGGCCAGGATGGCAGCCATGTAGTTTTCCACGTTATGGCGTCCGGGCAAAAGAATCTCGGAGATCGGAAACAGTGGTGTTCGGATTCCGTCCTTCATCAAAACCAGCATGCCTTCTTCAAGCTGGATTCCCCGGGAGGTGGTTCCCTCATAAGAGAAATCCATCACACGGCCTCTGGCTTCGGAGGCGAAGGAGGCGGTTACCGAATTGCCCCGGTTGAGGATCAGCAGATCTTCCGCTTTCTGGTACAGATAAATGTTTCGTTTCGCGTCGATATATTCCTGGTAGTCCTTGTGTACGTCCAGATGATTCGGCGTAATATTGGTCATCACCGCGATGTGAGGACTCTGGCGCATCGTATGCAGCTGAAAACTGGAGAGTTCCAGCACCACGAAATCCTCCGCCCCAATCTGGTCGATCACGGGTAAAAGCGGCGTACCGATGTTGCCGCCTAAGAAGACCCGATGTCCGCCGGCCGCAAGCATCTTGGCGATGAGGGTGGTGGTGGTGGTTTTCCCGTCGCTGCCTGTTACCGCGATGGTTTTCGGGGAGGGACAGAGAGCAAAGAAAACCTCCATTTCCGATGTCACGACGCTTCCCCGTTCCTGGGCCGCCAGGAGTTCGGGAACGTCGAAGCGCATTCCCGGGGTTTTAAAGATCAGATCCTCGTTTAGATCCTCTAAATAGCCTTCGCCGGACAGGATCCGCACGCCCAGCGCGGTGAGTTCTTCCGGATGCTCGACGGGGTTTTTATCTCTGGCGGTCACCGTCGCCCCGGCCTCGCACAGCATGCGGACTAGGGGACGGTTGGACACGCCGATGCCGATGACGCTTACGGTCTTGTTTTGCACCATGGCGGTAAATTGCTCTATCGGTGTTGCCATATCATCCATGCTCCTTTTACTGATTTCTTTTGCTATTATAGCAAAGGAAGGGGGAAAATACAAGGTCAGATACACAATCTCCTCTTGACAGGCCATGTCGGATATGTCATACTAAAATCGAAAACGATGTTAAGGAGGAAGGCATGAAGATATTCTATCCGGAGCAATACGCGGATTCGGCGTCCCAGGTGGATTACGTGGCATTGCGGCGAGAAGGCGTGCGGCTGCTGCTTTTTGATGTGGACAATACCCTGGAGACATACAATACGGCGCTTCCCAGCCGGGAGACCCGCGGGTGGATACGGCAGCTTAAGAAACAGGGCTTTCAAGTGATGTTGGTCTCCAACGGGAAAGAAAAGCGTGTAGAGCGGTTTGCCGGCGCCCTGGGCGTATCTTACATATATCGAGCGCTGAAGCCTCTTCCCATGGGGATTCGCAGAGCGCTTGATAAGGCGGGATGCCGTCCCATGCAGGCGGCTCTGATCGGCGATCAGATTTTTACCGACGTACTGGGGGCCAACTGGGCCGGGGTGCACGCGGTCCTGACAAAGCCCCTCTCCACCGTGGACGACGAGTGGATCACTCGGATCAAACGAGGGCTGGAGAAAAAGGTGGTCGCCCGCTATTTGAAGAAAGAAGGAAGAAAGAAATGAAACGGGCAAGCATGAGTGTGGACGGCAGAACCCGATGCTTTGCCGTCTTTGGGCATCCCATCGGCCATACCTTCTCTCCGATGATCCATGAACTTTTCATTAGAGAATGCGGTGAGAATCTCGCCTATTTGGCCTTTGACGTGACGCCCGAAAACCTGGAGGATGCCCTGCGGGGGGCCTGGGCGATGGGATTTCGCGGACTCAATCTGACGATACCGCTCAAAGAACGCGTCATTCCCTATCTGACCGGTATCGATCCCCTGGCCCGCAAAGTGGGAGCGGTAAACACGCTTAAGCGCACGGAAGAAGGCTTCTATGGATATAATACCGATGTGTACGGGATGCAGTCCCAGCTGCGGACAAACGGAATTCATCTGCAAGGGCAGGATGTGGTGATTTTGGGAGCGGGAGGCGCCGCGAAGAGCGCCCTGTGCGTCTGTCAGATGGAAGGGGCCAAGAGCGTATCCGTGTATAATAGAACCTATGAGCGGGCGACGGAGTTGGTGAGGCGTTTTGAAGAGGCCTGCCGGGGAGAAGAAACGCCCCGCATGCGGGCGGTCAGCCTAGAGGAACTGTTAAACATGCCCCATCCTTATGTGATTCAGACCACACCCGCGGGGATGCTTTCCGTCTCGGATAGGCTGCCGATTCGGGAAGAAAGCTTCTATGAGGACATTCGTTACGCCGCGGATGTGGTGTTTAACCCCAAAGATACGCCATTCTTATCGCTTGTGCGTTCCCATGGGGGAAAAGGCGCCGACGGATTGTCCATGCTGTATTATCAGGCGTTGAAAGCCTTTGAAATCTGGAGAGAGACCGCTTTTTCCAAGGAACAGGCCCGGCGGATGAAGGAAGAATTTCTTAGCTGGGCGGAGGGCTTTTTCCATGAGTAGGACGATTGCCCTTATTGGCTTTATGGGCTGCGGGAAGAGTTACCTAGGCAAATATGCCGCAAGGACGTTGGGCATGAAATTTGCAGATACCGATAGCCTGATCGAAGAGACGGCAAAAATGAGCATATCCCGAATCTTTGCCGAGCAAGGAGAAGAGGTTTTTCGCCGTATAGAGACGGAGGTGCTGAGAGAAAGCTGCCGGGACAATCATATATTGGCCACGGGCGGAGGGATCGTTAAAGAAGCGCAGAATGTGGACATGCTCCATGCCATGGGCGCAGTGGTCGTTTGGCTTAAGATCAGCCCTGAGCGGATTTTTCAGAGGCTTCAGAGGGACAACAGCCGTCCTCTTTTGGCGGGAGCGAAGGGAGAAGAAAAGTTAACCCGCATTCGTAACCTTTTGCAAGAAAGGGAGAGTCTCTACCAAAGAGCGGCTCAGTATATCTTTATAGAGGACGATTTTCCCGAATCAAGGGTAGGAGAAGAGTTTGTCGCCTGGCTGAAAAGGGAGATTTTCGAGAAAGATGGAAAAAATAGTTGAAATTTTCCCGGATATAAGGTAAACTATATACGATGAACGTTTGAGTTGATTATTTAGGAGGTTCTGATTTATATGGCAGATGTAATTTCCGCAAGTGAGTTTCGGAACGGTTTGACGATCGAATACGAAGGAGACGTTTATACCGTCATCGAATTCCAGCATGTAAAGCCCGGCAAGGGCGCGGCCTTTGTTCGTACCACGCTGAAGAGCGTAAAGGGCGGCGGCGTCATCGAGCGTACCTCCCGTCCCACCGAGAAGGTGGATCGGGCGATGATCGAGCGCAAGGACATGGAGTATCTGTATAATGACGGCGTACTCTACTATTTCATGGATCCCGATACCTATGAGCAGATCGGACTGAATGAGGAGCAGCTGGGAGACGCCCTGAAGTTCGTCAAGGAGAACGAAAAGGTGAAGATCATGTCTCACAATGGCAACATCTTCGGCATCGAGCCGCCTCAGTTTGTGGAGCTTGAAGTCACTCATACCGAGCCCGGCGCTAAGGGAAATACCGCAACCAATGTCTTGAAGCCGGCGGAGGTAGAGACCGGCGCCACGGTACAGGTTCCTCTGTTCATTAACATTGGAGACAAGATCAAGATTGATACCCGCACCGGCGAGTATCTGAGCCGCGCGTAATAGAAAGTAAGACTGTTCGAGAGGGCAGTCTTATTTTTTTGTAAAAATTCATACGCTGTCGATAGATTCTTGAGTGAGTTTTTTCTGACAGCGTACAACTTGTACGCTGTCAAAAAATTCTAAATCTTTTTCTGAAGAGCAGCGTATGAATTCATACGCTCGCTGCAAATTCTATCAGCCAGATCTTACTGCAGCGTACAAGATGAGCTGCACTGTAAAAATTCATACGCTGTCTGTAGATTACTGCTTGAGTTTCTCCCAGCAGCGTACAACTTGTACGCTGCTGGAAAATTCTAAATCTCTATTTGAAGAGCAGCGTATGAATTTAGCTGCCCAATCTCGAGACAGCACACATTTTTTGACATGACAAGAAAGCGTCCGGCGGGCGCTTTCTTTTTTAGAGTTTTGCTTTTTTGTGGGGGAAGAGACACTTGAAGGCTTTGTGGGGCGAAATCTTCCCGA
>CALWBZ010000003.1 GCA_944376225.1 uncultured Clostridia bacterium
CGGGCGCTCTCCTTATTCTTGACGGTGAAACGCAGCAGGGAACACAGCCCGATTCCCATGATCGTGACGCCCGCCGCCCCCAGCATCGCGAGCTTTTCGATCCGCCCCAGATTCATCACGTTAGAAGGGCTGTAGGGAACGGAGGGTTCCTCCAAGATCCGCAGCGTGGCGTTGGAGAAAAGATAATCCGAAACCGTATCGTAGTTCTCCAGGGCGGATCGGATGATGAGATAGGCCTGCCGCGGGTCGGAGGAGGTCACCCGAAGGACGATCAGGTTGGTTTCCTCGATGATGCTGCAGGATATCTCCCCTTCGATGTCCGTCCTGCCCAGATCCTCCGCGATCCGGCTTCTAAGCACGTCGCTGCCGAAGACCTCACTGAAGATGTCCGCCATCTGATTGGTTAAGGACAGGGAATTATAGGTGCTGCTCCCGCCCTTCGCGTTGACCACCATGGTGGCGCTCGCCGTGTATTCCGGTACATAGATCAGTTTTTCCACGCCGCTGACCGCCAGGGAGGCAGCCGCCGCCATGATGAGAATGACCCAGGCGTTACGAATCAGATCGATAAAGATGCTGCGAAAACTGACCTCTTCCAGCCGAAACTCTTTTGTATCTTCCATCCTTCTCTCCTTTACTCTCTTACGACGACAATAAGCCAGGTCTCTCCCTGCCTGCCATCTGGATCTTCCGCCTGATAATGAACCTCATAACAGCCCGCCAGGCTCGTATCCACCTGAGAAGAGGCGTCTATCAGCCCCGTGCTCAGGCGGTTTCCTCCTTGATCGTATAAGCCTTCTATATAATCTCTGGCTCTAAAACTGTCCCCTGCCTTCAGATAGACGATGGAGTCGCTGAGGCGGATCTGTAACGCCTGCTTTTCTTCCTCTACCACATGAACCGGCAGGGTGATCTCCGCCACGTCTCCCAGACTGTTGGCGACTTCCACCCGGAAGGAATAATCGCCGGGGGTGTTATAGCTGATGTTAGATTCCACCTGGGTCACGAAATCGGTAAGATCCCCGTCCAGCATGTCCCAAGCGCCGATATAGGATAGGGGCGCGGCGGATCGTCCGGCGGTAAAGACGAGGGGCTGGCTTAGGGTAAACTCCGGCGACTCGTAATCGGTAAACCGCACCGGACGGCTGAGGGTCGCGGCCTGGTTGGCGGAATCAAACACCACATAGGACAGGTTGCATGTCCCCTCCTGAACAAACTGGGAGAATTCTCCCGCAAGGATCTGATCCGTCAGGTCTCCGTCTTCCTGATCGTAGGCGCTCAATCCCTGCAGCAGATCTTCCTCGGTATAATTCACCGAGATCTCCAAGATCTCTCGGTCACTGGTGATCACAGGCCGGGAAGGGTCTTCCTCCCGCCGTTCTTTGACGACGCCGAGCCCATAGGTTCCCGCCGCCAGAATCAAGATCGCGATGGCCGCGATGCGGATGTATTTCATGTTCTTCTCCCTCTCTCCAAAAGGTCTGGACAAATTCTCATCTTTATGTTATAATATATTTATTATTTTATATAATATAAAGGAGTGTTTTTTATGAATAAACAGTCTGATAACTTTATCAATCTGCTTTGTTCTTTCGTGCATCAGAGGCCTCCCGTCCTTTCGGATCCGGACTGGGCGGAGATCTACCGCTTGTCCCAGGCGCACAACCTGACGCCCGCGGTCTACGAGGCGGCCTACGGTCTCCCCGCCTTCGCCGAAGCCTCCGCCGAGACGGCGGAACTTTTCATGACCACGGCGCTGGGGCAGTCCGGCGCCCAGTTTATTCGTACGGAAGCGCTCTTGACTGTCTATGAGAAGCTCCTCGCCGGCGGGGTTCGTCCCCTGGTGCTGAAGGGCCTCGTCTGCCGCAGCCTCTATCCCCGTCCCGACCTGCGTCTTTCCTGCGACGAAGATCTGTGGATCCCCAAGGAGGCCGTGCTCTCCTGTGACAAGATCCTGCGGGAAAACGGCTATGCCGCGGAGGATCAAATCCTGCTGGATCATCTGGATTCGGTGATCGACACCGCCCAGGAGCTCACCTACGCAAGCGATATCCTGACGCTGGAAATGCATCTGAATCCCTTTGGCAGCAACGACTCCACCCGAGTTCAGCTGAACCGCTTCTTCGATGACGCCATAAACCACGTGACCTCTCTCGAGATTGACGGTCATATCATCTATACCCTGGAGCCCACCTGGCACTATCTCTTTATCTTCTTTCATCTTTATAAGCACTTTATCGCCGGGGGCGTGGGCATCCGCCAGGTGCTCGACATGCTGCTTTACTACGAGCATTATCAAGAGGAGATCGATCTTGCCCTGGTGATTCCCGCCCTGAACGCCTTCGGCGCCGGCGTCTTTCATGAGGCGATCCTCGCCCTGGGCCGCAAGCGTCTGGGATTTACAAATCTCCCCATATCCTCCTTTTCCGGCGATCTTGAGATGCTCCTTACGGACTTGATCGAAAGCGGCGTCTACGGTAACGGTACCAAAGCCATGATGCTCAGTTCCTCCTATGTCCGGGCCCGTGTGAACCAGAGCCACACGAAGATCCCCGCGATTTGGGCCATGCTCTTTCCCCCGGTCTCCCAGGCTTCTTATTCTTATCCCTGGCTCATCGGAAAACCCTGGCTTTTGCCGGCGGCATGGATTCATCGGTTCTTTAAGTTCCTCACGAAGACCCTGCCGCAGAATCAGGGACTCACCTCCCAGACCTTCCGCCGCGGCAAGCAGCGTTTCGAACTGCTGAAACAGCTGGAACTCACGGATTCTTCCCCCGACCTATAGACGAGGCTGTCCACAGCCAAATGATCTGATTCGCAATTTCCCCGGAATGTGCTAATGAGCTTCAGCTCATTTCCCGATTTTCGTGTTAAATTCATCGATTTTTCTCGAAATGTGCTGTTGCGCTTCAGCTCATTCCGGAGTTTTCGTGTTAAGTTCATCGATTTTTTCCGAAATTTGCTGATGCGGCAGTTGATGGATTCTGTGCTCTCTCTTCCTCCGGTTCGAGTCCGAAGACCTCCCGCACCGAACCCTCCTGCACCCGGTACATCCGGCTGCACATGGAAAACACGCTGGGCCGGTGAGCGGTGACGATGAGCGTCCGGTGGGGTTCCGAACGGATGATGTTCCCCAATACCCGCTGTTCCGTCGCCATGTCCAGCGCGCTGGTGGCCTCGTCTAACAGCACCACCGGCGCATCCGCGAGGAGGGCCCTGGCAATACATATCCTCTGTTTCTGTCCCTCCGAAAACCGCCGGCCCCCTTCCTGCACCTCGGTCTTAAGGCCCTCTTCCAAGCGGCTGACGAACTCCCAGGCACAGGAAGCCTCGAGGGCCCGTATCAGCTCTTCCTCCGTGGCCTGCGGCTTTAACATCCGCAGGTTTTCTTCTATGGTGCCGGAAAACAGGATGTTTCCCTGGGGAATGTAGCTGAAAAGGCATCGGGTGGCCGAGGATACCTCCTGCCGCTCCCCGCCGGGAACCTCCACGGTGACACTGCCGCCCTTGGGATGATACAGCCCCAGAAGCAGGCGCAAAAGCGTGGTCTTTCCCTGCCCCGAAGGGCCCACCAGGCCGATGATCTCCCCGGGCTCGGCGTGAAAATTCACCCGCTCGTAGATCGGCTCATCCTCCTGATACCAGAAGAGCACCTCTTCCATCCGTACCCGGACGCCCCTTTTCTGACTCTCCTCCTTCATCCGGCGCACCTCCGGATCCTCCCGGATCCGCTCCCTGGGCAAGGTGGTGATCTCCATGATCCGTCCCGCACTCACCCCGGCCCGCAGAAGCATGGGCATCATGTTGACGACAGAAGAAAAGGAGCCTCGGAGGGATCCCGCCATGGAGACGAACATAGTCATGGTTCCGTAGCTGATCTCCCCCTGCCACAGCCGGAAGATGGCGAATCCGTAGCAGGCATAACCAATGACGGATCCCGTCAGCGAGGTGAGGATACTGCCGATGGACTGATACTTGTTCTGATCCATGGAGATCTTGATCGCCCTTTCCTGCATGGCGTGGAACCGCCCGATAAACGTATCCACCAGTCCGAAGGCTTTCACCATCTGCAAGTTCTGGAAGGTCTCGTGATCGAAGGACATCTTCGTGCTGGAAGGCTCCTGGTTCTTCTTCTGATATTCCCGCATCTTCATCATGGAGTAGCGGGAGACGATCAGGGTAACCGGCGCGCCGCCCAAGGAGATGAAGGCCATGGCCACATCGTTTTGCATCATGATGACGAAGGCCGTGCCGAAGCTAATCAGCGTGGAAACCAGATTGGGCAGGAAGGTCAGCACATGATTGGCGATCATCCCCGCGTCCCCGTTGATCCGGTACAGCAGATCGCCGGTGCGGTAAGAGGCCAAGGCCTCCCAATCCGTCTGCAGGATCTGCCGGTAGATATCCCCCCGAATTTCATTGGTGATCTTCAGGCTGACGCGCAGAGACAGGCGGCCGCGGATGACGCCGATAAAGATCTGGGAGATGCCAACCCCCACATAGAGGAAGGCCACCCCGATGATGTCCTGGGAGTTGTACCCGGTCACCGCGTCCACAAGACTGCGGCTGACGAGAGAGGTGCCCAGGCCCAGGAGGGATCCGGACACGCTCAAGAGGGTATACAGACCCACTAAAAGCCAGTAGCGCCGGACATATATCAAAATCCAGCGCCACTGTTTTGTCAGTTCTTTCAGTTTGCCTGCCTTGATCTTCTCGAT
This sequence comes from uncultured Clostridia bacterium, assembly GCA_944376225.1. Classification (GTDB taxonomy): domain Bacteria; phylum Bacillota; class Clostridia; order Lachnospirales; family Bianqueaceae; genus Faecimorpha. The sequence goes on from CALWBZ010000003.1 coordinate 4,719, forward strand.
TCCCTTGCGTATGTATGCCAGCAAGTGCTTCATTCCTTTTTGTTTTGATCTAGCGTTTGTTCCAGGAGGGCCACCGCCTCCTCGTCCGCCCGGTTTTCCAGAAGATAGACCGGAACCTTCGTCAGCAGATGATCCAGCGTCGCAAGACACAGATCCATACCGTTCTCTAACCAGGTGGGGTAGAAAACGCTGTGGGACACCTCCGATACCATCTCAAACCCGGACAGAGGGCGGATCCTGTTTTCGGGAGCCTGTTTCAGGATGACCAACGCCCGCAGGGGGACGCTGGCGTTTTCGCAATAGGGAGAGGAGCCGTGCCAGGGCGTGCCCCAGCCTAAGAACCCCTCCGCCGTCTCCTGCACGAAGACCATGTCCCCGTTGATAATCACGGCGTCCCG
>CALWBZ010000004.1 GCA_944376225.1 uncultured Clostridia bacterium
TTCCTCTTCTCTGGGCGTGGGTTCTCCGATCGCCGTGAGGATGCTGGCCGGGAACTTGTAGGGGCTCGCCGTGGATACGATGACCATGGGCCGACTGTCCCCCGTCTGCGCCTCATAGCGTTCCGCCACGCTGTATGCCACGGCGGTATGGGGATCCATCACATATTGATATTGAGCGTACATCTTACGGATCGCCTCCGCCGTATCCTCTTCGCCGGCGTATTCCGCCCAGAATTCTTCCTGCAGCAGCTTTGAATCCGTCTCCAGGATATAGCTGCCTCGCTGTCTGAGGGAGTCCATCAACTCCTGCACCTTCGCCCCGTCTCCTTGGCAGAGCTCGTAGATCAGACGTTCCAGATTGCTGGACACCAGGATATCCATCGAAGGCGAAGAAGTAATATGAAACGGACGGTTGGCGTTATATCTGCCCGTATGGAAGAAGTCCGTCAGAACGTTATTGCTGTTCGAGGCGCAAATGAGCTTGCCGATGGGAAGTCCCATCGATTTCGCGTAATGAGCCGCCAGAATATTGCCAAAGTTCCCGGTGGGCACGCAGAAATTCACCGGATCGCCCAAAGCGACCTTCTGATCCCGAACCATCTGCAGATAAGCCCAGTAATAATATACCACCTGGGGCACCAGACGGCCGATATTAATCGAATTCGCGGAGGAGAACATATATCCCGCGTTCTTCATCTTCACCGTTTCTTCCGGATTCGTAAAGATCTCCTTCACGCTGCGCTGCGCGTCGTCAAAATTCCCCTTGATGGCCACCACGTGGGTATTGTCTCCCTGCTGCGTCACCATCTGCAGCTTCTGAATGGGACTCACGCCCTCCTTGGGGTAGAACACGATAATCCGCACGCCGCTCACGTTGGCGAACCCTTCCAAGGCGGCCTTTCCCGTATCTCCCGAGGTGGCCGTCAGGATGACAATCTCCTCTTCCAGGTTCTGCTTATGGGCCGCGGTCGTCATGAGATGGGGCAGCACCGAAAGCGCCATATCCTTAAAAGCCAGCGTCGCCCCATGAAACAGCTCCAGAATATGGCTCTTACCGGGATGGGATAGGGGAGCGATCTCCGGCGTATCGAATTTGTCGTCATATGCCCTGTCGATGCAATACCGCAGCTCATCCTCCGAGAAATCCGTTAGATACAGTTTCATGACCTCATAGGCCAATCCCCGATAATCCAAATCTAACAGTTCTTCTAACGGTTTATCCATGACAGGCATGTGGTCGGGTATGAAAAGCCCCCCGTCCTCCGCGATGCCATGCACGATCGCGTAAGAAGCGCTCACGGGCTCTCCGTGTCCTCTGGTACTCTGATAAGCAAGCATTTCCATCATAATCCCCTTTCTTGCAGGTGCTCTTTCTGTTCCCGCAGTTCCTTCAGACGGTAGGTCAGAACCCGCAGGCCGTCTGATAAATGTACGTTTTCCACCACCACTTGTGAATTCGGCAGAGGAACATCCACCGAGGCGAAGTTCCAAATCGCTTGAATCCCGCCTTCTACCAGCGTTTCCACAACATCCAGCGCTCCGTCCTTCGGGATGGTCAGTACGGCGATATCCGTCCGGTGCTCCCGCAGATACTCCGGCAAATCCTCGATACTGTAGATCAGGCTGTCCTGCACCACCTTTCCCACCAGTTCCTTGTTGGAATCGAACAGCGCCATGACCCGATACCCCTGTTTTTTATAATTTGTGTAATTCGCTACGGCATGTCCCAGGTTTCCGGCCCCGATGATGATCACGCGGTACTCTTGATCCTGTCCTAAGATCTTCCCGATCTCCACATAAAGCGTCTCGACGTTATATCCGTATCCCTGCTGCCCAAAACCGCCGAAATGATTCAAATCCTGACGGATCTGCGAAGCGGTGACGCCCATGCGCCGGCTCAGTTCTCCCGAAGATATCCTGGTAATCCCCCTCGACAGCAGATCTCCCAAATATCGATAATATCGCGGAAGTCTCTGGATTACCACCTGCGGAATCCGTTTTATGCTCATCCCCATCACTCCTGATCCTGCCTGATAAATATATGTGAAAAAAATCACTATGCTCCATTATAGCATACTTTCCCGGCAAAATGCAATCGCTTCTTCCACAAAATACCGCGCGTTCCTTGCAATCTTCCCTCAAATCGAGTAAAATAGGATTATTCCATCCAAATCGTATGTTTAGAAACGAGGAATCAAGTATGTATACTTATCAGGATTTATTCCAACGTTCCGCGAAGATGATCGGTTCCGAGGCCCAGGAACGGCTGCGGAAATCCCATGTGGCCGTATTCGGATTGGGAGGCGTGGGAAGCCACGCGGCGGAGGCCCTTGCCCGAGCCGGCGTCGGCTGTCTCACCCTCGTGGATAAGGACACGGTGGATGTGTCCAATATAAACCGACAGCTTGTAGCCCTTTGTTCCACCGTCGGTCAGGAAAAGACCGCGGTCATGGCTAGCCGCGTCCGGGATATCGATCCTTACGCGGAGGTTCATACCTACCCGATGTTCTTTCTCAAACCGGAAGACGGCGACTGCCTCTCCCCCTCTCCCGAGTATATCATCGATGCCATCGACAACGTGACGGGAAAACTTGCCCTGGCGGAATACGCCAGATCCCAAGGCATTCCCATGATCATGTGCTTGGGAACGGGCAACAAACTGGACCCTTCCCGCTTTCAGATCCGCGATATCTATCGCACCTCCGTCTGTCCGCTGGCCAAGGTCATGAGGCGGGAGCTGAAACGCCGGGATTTTTCCTCCATGCCGGTTCTCTTCTCCGACGAACCGCCCAGGGAGCATATCACCCCGCCCGGCAGCATTTCCTATGTGCCGCCCGTCGCCGGATACATGCTGGCGGGTTATATCATACGTCAAATCATCGAAAAGGAGGATTCCCATGGCTGAATTCGGCGTCGTCTCCCGTGTCATCGGGAACTATGTGGAAGTGGAGCTTACGCGCAGCGAAGCCTGTAAACACTGTAACGCCTGCGTGCCCTCTTTAACGGATAAGACCATGATTCTGCGCGCGGAAAACGCCTGTCATGCCAAAGCAGGGGATCGTGTGCGGATTGAGGTACAGCAAAACGGCTTCTTAGCCGCCGTCTGCCTTTTGTATGTCGTTCCGGCGATCGTATTCTTTTTGCTGATCGTCCTTTTCAGCCTTCTTCATTGGAACGAATGGCTCGTACTCGGCTGCGCCCTCGCGGGCGTCGCCGTCACCTATCTTCTTTTACACCGCTTTGTCCCAAAGCTGAATCAAAAGCGCTTCTCTCCGGTGGCGGAAGAGATCCTGCCCTAACGTTTTGGATTTTCGTAAAACCCGGAACCCGTCCATGAAGAATCACATATGATAT
>CALWBZ010000005.1 GCA_944376225.1 uncultured Clostridia bacterium
ATCTTAAAAGACAATGGATATCTACTAAATGTATTATATCATTTCTGAGAAAAAAAGCAAGAGCTCCGTCCCTGATGAAACAAGAATACGTTGTTCTTCTGACAAACATGCCATTCTTTTGAAGAACAGATTCAGTATATCACATGTTTATTTTTTGCACAATTTCATGAATCGGCAACTCATGGCCAAGGAGTTGGCGGTTTCCTCAACATTTTGTATCAAAAAGAACCCAACGGAGAGCACCCTCCGCTTTGGGCTCTTTGTCGTCTCTAGTTTTTTTCCTCAAAAATCTGCGTTCCTGGACAAACCCGCGCCGCTATGCTATACTGGGCGCGAAGTATTTTTCGGTCATATGAAACAGACCAATCCTAATGATGAAAAAGGAGCACTCTATCATGAAATCTTCTTCCCGCTACTTTGCTAACCGAGACTGCGAATATTTCCCGTGTCATCAAAATGCTGATTCGGATAATTTCAATTGCTTGTTCTGTTTTTGCCCCCTCTATGTTCTGGGTGATCGCTGCGGAGGCTCTTTTACCTATCTGGATAACGGAGTGAAAGACTGCAGTTCCTGTCTCTATCCCCACTCGGCGGAAAAATACGAACGAATTCTCGCTCGATATGACGAGATCAAACAAATTTTACATCGACCGGAGGAATGACATCATGACCTTGCAGCAGCTAAAATACGTCATTATGGCCGCTTCATCAGGAACCATCAGCAAAGCCGCCGAGGCCTTATATATCGCGCAGCCCAGCCTAACCGCCTCCATCAAAAAGGACGAGATCGGCATTCTCTATTTCAACCATTTTAACGAAAACGTGCTGCGCAGACTCTTCCAAGACAAAGATCTCCATACGAAAAGGAGCCGCTGTCATGACAGCGGCCCTTTTTGTTTACATCTGTTCAACTTTCTTGTCCTGATAATATAGGTGCCTGGGCAAGCCATCCACCATGATCGGCGAAAGCTCCGCCTGAATCAGCGGCCGGATATAGCCCAAAAATTCAGAAGTCACATACATCTTATCCAGGTCGATCCAGTCCAGCGGAACTTTCTTCTCCACATTGGCGATCTGATGGATATCGTAAGTATCCGTCGCGCACTGATAAGGATCCTGGGAGAGACGCTTCAAGACGACCATCTTCGCGGTTTCTCCCTCGAACGCCGCCTTGACCGCGGCGCCGCCCACCTGGAAGGCCTCGGTAATATCCACTCGGGAAGCCATATGGGAAGCGCAGCGCTGCAGCGTATTAAACTCGATGGCCCGGGTCTTGCAGCCGTAGCGTCTGGCAACCTGATCCGCCAGGTAACGGGCGGTACCCGTGAGGGTCCGATGCCCGAAGGCGTCCACAAAGGAAACCGTATCCGTCAATTCACACACATAACGGCCGTCCGCCAGCTTCATGCCCTCCGACACGGCGATGACGATGGACTTCTTCTTTTGCTGCAGCTGTCCCACGCGACGAAGGAAATCTTCTACATCCATAGGCACTTCCGGCAGATAAATCATATCCGGTCCCTCGCAGTCCTCCCCGCGGGCCAATGCCGCCGCGCCGGTAAGCCAACCCGCGTTGCGGCCCATGATCTCAACGATCGTCACCATCTTGGCGTCATAGACCAGACCGTCTCGGATTACTTCCTTTACGATTGAGCCTATGTACTTCGCGGCGCTCCCATAACCCGGCGTATGATCGGTGACGGCCAGATCGTTATCGATCGTCTTCGGCACGCCCATGAAGGCAATGTTGCTGCCGATCTGCTTACCATAATCGGACAGCTTACGGATGGTGTCCATCGAATCGTTGCCGCCGATGTAGAAGAAACATTTGATGCCCAACTTATACAAAATCTCGAAAATATGATTATAAAGCTCGTCGTTCTCCCCGATCTCCGGCAGCTTGTAGCGGCAGGAACCCAAATACGCGGAGGGTGTACGTTTCAGAAGCTCAATATCCAGATCGTTGCGGATGTGTTCGTCCAGATCCACATATCTCTCTTCCAGAAGGCCCTGGATGCCGTGTACCATGCCATATACTTTCGCGGCGCCGCGATCCTTCGCCGTCTTGAATACGCCTACCAGACTGGAATTAATCACAGCGGTCGGTCCGCCCGACTGCCCAACAATAACATTGCCTATCATATGAATCCTCCCCTTATGCATTCCGCCGACGAACCGGAGAACGCTCGCTTTATTATTATGCAACAATCATAGCATATTTTCATTAGAAAATCAAGGAGAATTCCGATTTTGTCCAGTTTTTTTTCGGAGCCAAATTATAATTCGTTGTTTTTACCATATTAGACAATTTTTGTTCGCATTAGGCTAAATACTACAAAACTCGAGGGTTTTAATTTAAGTTCCGCACCTTAAACTCTTTCTCCGCCTCCCGCCTCTGATCCTTCTTGGCAATGGTCTGTCGCTTATCATACAGCTTCTTTCCTTTTGCCAGGGCAATCTGCACTTTGGCGTAGTTGCCTTTGAAATATACCTTTACCGGCACGATCGTATAGCCGTCTGCCTTGACCCCGCCGATCAGCTTATTGATCTCGCTTTTATGCAGCAGCAGGCGCCTCGTGCGCACCGGATCGCGGTTGAAGATGTTTCCTTTCTCATAGGGGCTGATGTGCATATTCAAAATATAGGCTTCCCCATTCAAAATCCGAATGAAGCTCTCCTTGAGACTGCATTTTCCCATCCGCAGGGATTTTACTTCCGTGCCCACAAGCTCAATCCCTGCCTCGAAGAGCTCTTCGAAAAAATAATCGTGGGACGCCTTTTTGTTTTGCGCCACCAGCTTCACTCTCTGATCTCCCATTCTCTCCTCCTATTTGCCCCGCCGGGACTTCTTGACCTTCATCGTCAGCGGCCGGAAATAGACCGTCGCCGTATCCATGTCCACCTTTTCCACACAGATACTCATGGCCTGTCCTACGCGATAGACCTTTTTCCCCCGCTTCCCCTCAAGCGTCCCCGTCTTTTTGTCGAAGGAATAATAATCGCCGGTCAGTTTCTCCACCGGAACAAATCCCTCTACCGTATTAGCGAGCTCCACGTAAAGCCCCCTCTCCGTCACGCCGGATACCACGCCGCGGCTTTTCTCCCGCAGATGGTCCGACATGTAAAGGGCCTTCATATATTTCTCCACATCCCATTCCGCCTCCTGGGCACGGCGCTCCGTAAAGGAGCAATGGGCCGCCGCTCCCTCCATGAACTCCCGCGATCCTCTCGCGTACTCGGCGTCCATACGCCCTCGCAGACAGGCTTTTATCATACGGTGTACCAAAAGATCCGGATATCGGCGGATAGGCGAGGTGAAATGGCAGTAATAAGGCGCCGCCAATCCATAGTGCCCGCCCTCTCTCATGCTGCTGTATCTTGCCTGCTTCATGGCGCGCAGGATCATCTGGCTTACCATTCCCCGCTCTTCTTCCTCGAGGCTTCCCAAAAGTTTTCTGACCGTCTTCGGATCCAGGCGGCCGTTTGCCGCTCCCTTCAGCGGATGTCCCAGCTGCCGAAGCTGCATCCCCAGATCCGTCACCCGTTCCGCGTCCGGCTCCGGATGCACCCGGTACATAAAAGGAATCTTCTTGCGGTCGTATTCTTCCGCCACGGTCTCGTTCGCCGCCAGCATGAATTCCTCGATCAGCCGCGTCGCTTCGTTCTGCGTCCGGACCCGAATCGCCTGGGGATAGCCGTAGGCGTCCATCTCGAATTTACATTCCGGCACCTCGAAATCCAGAGCCCCACGCTCCATCCTTATCTTCCTGCGCAGGGCCGCCAGTTCCGCCATCCGGCAGAAGGTCTCCACCCATTCTTCGTACCGATCCATAACCGCCTGTTGTTCCGCGCTCCTTGCTTCTTGGGGCAGGGCGCTTCCTTCCAGAATATGCTGCACGTTCGTATAGCTCATCCGATGATCCACCCGGATCAGGCTTTCCACGATCCGATGAGAGATGATCCTTCCCTCCGAATCCATCCCCATGATGCAGCTCATGGCATAGCGATCCTCTCCCTCATTAAGAGAACACAGACCATTGGACAACTCTTTGGGCAGCATGGGAACAACCCGGTCTGTCAAATACACGCTGGTGCCTCGTTTATAGGCCTCCCGATCCAGGGCAGAATTCTCCCGGACATACCAAGAGACATCCGCGATATGCACTCCCAGCTCGTACCCCTCTTCTGTCTTTTTCAACGAGACCGCGTCGTCGAGATCTCTGGCGTCTTCCCCGTCGATCGTGACCATGGGCACATCCCGCAGATCCTCCCGCAGCGCCAGTTCTTCCTCCGATATTTCGATCCTCTCCGGCAGCGGTTCCACCTCGGCCAGGACCTCCTTGGGAAAATCCACCGGCATCTCCCGCATGCAGAGAATGCCGCGGATTCGCGCCGTCGGGGCATAGGCGTCCCCCAGATCTTCCTCAATGACCCCTTGCAGGCCTCCTTCTTCCGGCCACCGCGTGATCCTGAGGATCACCTTATGACCCCTCGATCCGGGTACCGCCTCTCCCGTCTCCGGCGGAACCGCCTGGATCGGCTCGCGGATGCCTCCGTCATCGGCCATCACCAGATCTTGGGCGATGCAGTTCCCGGAAACGCGGGTAAGCCCATGACTGAGGATTCCCACCACCTCCGCCTCTGCCTTGCGGTCTCCCTGAGCTTCCCGAAGGATTCGACAGGCCACCAAGTCCTTGGGCAGGGCTCCGTGTACATCATCCGGCGGAATAAACAGCTCCTCCGTCTCCGAAATCCGAACAAAACCAAACCCTTGGGCAAACCCCTGAAAGATTCCCTTTACGGTATCCATCCCACATCTCCCTCCATTTCAAAAAAGATGCGGTCTCGCAGGCAACTATCCGTCCTCCGAATCCGCATCCCTTCCGTAACTCTCTATCTCAGCTGATGACGCCAACCATCAAATACAGAATAAACGCCAGCACAAAGAAAATCGCTCCCAGAATCTTTGTCCAAAACTCCAGCTTTCCTTCCATCGTACGCGCCTTATTCTTGCCGAAATATGTCTCCGCCGCGCCGCCGATGGCTCCCGACAGGCCGGCCGTTTTTCCCTGCTGCATGAGTACGATCGCCGTCAGACACAGGCAATCGATCAGAAAAAGAACGGATATAATAATCATCACCGTATACAAGCAAAACACCTCCTCTTCCCCAATCAGTGAAAGACTGACCCTTAGTATACCACGTTTATATTATGATTTCAACTTTTTTTCTTACTTTTCATAAACGGAACGCGAGAGCGAAGCCACATATGGAAGATTCCGGTAATTCTCCGCGTAATCCACCCCATAGCCGATCAGAAACTCGTCCGGCATGGTAAAGCCCATATAGTCCACGGGAACCGCCCTCTCCCTGCGCGTGGGCTTGTCCAACAGCGCGCAGATCTTAACGGATTCCGCGCCCCGGTTGCCAAGATAATCCTTCAGATAGGCCAGCGTGATCCCCGTATCGATGATGTCTTCCACCAACAGGATATGGCGTCCGGTCACATCCGCGTCCAGATCCTTGATGATCTTAACGACCCCGCTGGACGTGGTGCCGTTGCCGTAGCTGGAAACGGACATGAAATCCATCTGCAGCGGCAGGTCGATGGCCCTGGCCAGATCCGCGAAAAAGATCGCCGCCCCTTTTAGAATTCCCACGATCGTCAGCGGCTTTCCCGCGTAATCCGCCGCGATCTGCCGTCCCATCTCTCCGATTCTCTCTTTTAACTGCTGCTCTGTAATTAAAACCCGATCCACATCCTGCTCCAGCATCCGTGTTTCCTCCGTTATCTTTTGAATTTTACGCTTAACAGTTCTTTTCCCATAAGATCCAGCACCGAGAATCCTTCCTCATCCAGCAGTCCCATGCTGGCCGGCAGCGTCCCCTTGGGCATGGAGATCGACCCGGGATTGCATCGGTATACGCCTTCTTCATCGCATTCGGCCGTGGCGATATGAGTATGCCCGGACAGTACCGCGCAGCCTCCGCACAGTCCCATCTGATATTCGTTGTGATGACCGTGGGTCAGTATGATTTTACGCCCGTCCTCGAGCCGCAGCGTGTCGAAAACCTTCATAATGGGAAACTCCAGCACCATCTGATCTACTTCGGCGTCGCAATTGCCCCGGACGGCCAGGATTCGCTCCTTCCGCTCATTTAGGCTGGCCGCTACTTCCTTTGGCGCGTAAGGCGACGGCAGGTCGTTGCGCGGCCCGTGATATAAGAGGTCTCCTAACAGCAGGATTCGATCCGTCCCCAGAGTCTTTTCCAAAGATAATGCCTGCTCTAAGGCACGGCTCGCGCCGTGGATGTCCGAAATCACAAGGTATCTCATCTTGTTATCCTTTCTTCACCACATGATAGGCAGGATCCTGCGGCCATTCGTCCAAGAAGAAGATCGCGATCGTACCCGGACCCGTATGACAGGAGATCACACTGCCGATCTCTCCCACCTCGAACCGGGTGACTCCCAGCTGCTCCTCCATCATGGCCTTTACTTCTTCTACGGTGTCCATGCAATCGCTGTGGGTAATGCCGATGATCTGATTTTGGATATCCGAATGAACCGAACGCTCCTTTACCATATCCACCAGCTTCTGCATGGCCTTCTTATGGCCCCTGCACTTATAGACCGGAATCAGTTTGCCCTCTTCCACATCCAGCACCGGTTTAATATTTAACATGCCGCCGAAGAACGCCGCCACATTACTGACCCTGCCGCCCCGACGCAAATATTCCAGGTTGTCCACGCTAAAAACATGCTGCTGATGCTTCGCGTAAAAGCTCACCAGCTCCACAAGCTTGTCCTTCTGCACTCCCTGGCGGGAAAGTTCCGCCGCGCGCTGTACCACCATGCCAAAGCCGTAGGAGGCGCATAGCGTATCGATAATCGAAATATCGGCATCGGGCATCTCCTCTCTCACCATATCTGCCGCCAGACGCGCCGACTGCACGGTTCCCGAAAGCTCGCTGGAAAAGCCCACATACACCACGGAATCCCCGTTTTCCACACAGCTCTTAAAGACATGCTGGAAACGTTCCGGCGTGACCTGAGACGTCGTATAGACCTTTCCGGCGCGCATAGCGTCGCACACCTCCAGCGTCGTGATGTCAATCCCGTCCGCCAGTTCCTTTCCCTCATCCGTCACGACCATCAACGGAATCACGATAATCTCCGGATATTTCTCCTTTACTCCCACCGGCAGATCCGAAGCGGAGTCGGTTACAATACGTATAGCCATATGGACACCTCTCTTCCTGACAATTTAATTACCATTTTCCCCTATATTTTAGCACAAATCCCGCGGCCGCGCAAGCTCACGAAGAGACACGGGGATTGATTTCCTCGTCTCCCCGGTAGATCCTGCGGATTCTCTTTTCCAGTTTTTCTCTTGGCAGCATGACTTCATGATCACACCCCTCGCATCGGATCCGAAAATCCATCCCCGTCCGAAGCGTCAGCCATGTATAACTGCCGCAAGGATGCTGTTTTTTCAACCGAAGCCTATCTCCCACTCGAATATCCATTTCAATCCTCCTGCGCGCGAACCACCACGTACGCGCCCTGATTGTCGCCATAGACCTCCAGGAAGGGCGAGGATAACAGGGACAGGTCAGAAACCCTCTCTATGGCGTATGTCCTCTGATCCAGGATCACCACGCAGCTTTTGTATGCAGATAGGTACTCCATATACCCTTCAAACCCAACGTTAAGCTGTTTCATCGCCGCGGCGTGTATCCTTCCCACATAGCGCAGCACACAGGCTTCTTCCTCTTCTTGCAGGATGAAACCGTATTCCGCCGCATGCTCCAAGAGCCAGCCCTCGGTTTCCTCCTTGGGTGAAACAATACGCAGGCATAATCCCGTTTGAAAAGGATCCGATCCGGGCTCGCCGCAGTCATAAGAAGCAAAAGTCGCCGCCCGTTCCTCGTCATATCCCTGATCCTGATAGGCCCTCGCCCGCTCCTTGATTCGAGCCTCCTGTTCCTCCCAGGAACAATACCCGGCAAGAGGCTCCAGTTTCTCCCCGCCGTCGATATCCAGGCTTCTTTGCAGGTTGATATAGGCTTCCGCCGCCTCCTGGGCCAAATATTGCCCGTTTCCGATATCCGTCAGATCCTCGGGCACATAGGTCCTCGGCAGGGTATGCTCCTCATCCACTACCCACAGCAGCGCCGGGGAGGCGATCCCGCCCTGCTCCGCAAGGCTTTCTTCCGCCTGAATGACGCTGTCCTCTAAAACCGTATCCGTCGCGGCCGGTACGACTCCCGCCGCCGTACACCCGCTAAGCAGCATGGAAGCCGCGAGCCAGGCGCACATCTTTCCTTTCCATCTATATAAAACCCTTCCAGGCATGTTTCTCATTCCTCATTCCGCTGCATACTGCCTACAGCATTTCTTTTTTATTTCCTTTTTTCAGTATATTCTTGTAATCGATGTAGGCGTACAGGCTCTCGTCGATCGCCGGCGAGAACTCCCTGAGCTCCTCCAAACTCAGGTCCTCAATGGCGCACCCCTTCTCCTCACACCGCAGCACGATTCTGCCCACGATCCCGTGGGCGTCTCGGAAGGCCACGCCATGAGCCACCAGATAATCCGCCACCTCCGTGGCATTCAAAAACCCGCTCTTAACGCTCTCCTCCATCCTCTCCCGATGAACCCGCAGGGTAGCAATGACCCCGTTCATGATGGAGAGCGCCGCCATCACCGTATCGAAGCTGTCAAAAAACGGCTGTTTGTCTTCCTGCATATCCTTATTATAGGCCAGCGGCAGGCCTTTCATCGTCGTGAGCAGCCCCGTAAGATGACCGAACACGCGACCGCTCTTTCCGCGAATCAGCTCGCAGGAATCCGGATTCTTCTTCTGGGGCATGATGCTGGAACCTGTGGAATAGGCGTCGTCCAACGACACAAATCGAAACTCCTGGCTGCTCCACAAGATCAGCTCTTCGCTCAGGCGGCTCAGATGCACCATGATCACAGACATATCCGCTAACAACTCGATCAGATAGTCTCTATCCGACACTCCGTCCAGGAAATTATCCACGGGCTTACGGAAACCCAGCTCCTTCGCGGTCTGCCCGCGGTCGATATCATGGGTGGTCCCCGCCAGCGCCGCGCATCCCAGAGGACTCTCGTTCATGAGCTCCCGGCTGTTCTCCAGGCGAAGCATATCCCGCCGGAACATGGCGGCATAGGCCTCCATATAATAGCGGAAGGTCACCGCCTGCGCCCTTTGCAGGTGGGTATAGCCGGGCATGATACAGTCGTTCTCCCGCCCGGTCTTCGAAAGCGCCCCCACTAACTCCTCAAGCTTCTCATGAAGCTCCTCGGCACAGCGGCGAGCATATAAACGCATGTCTACGGCAACCTGGTCGTTACGGCTTCTTCCGGTGTGCAGTTTCTTGCCCACCTCTCCGATCCGTTGTATCAGGTTGACCTCCACAAAGGTATGAATGTCCTCGTAGTCTCCGGACAGGGCCAGCTCTCCCGACTGAATATCCGAAAGGATCCCCCGCAGACCTTCCCTGATCTCTTCCGATTCCTCCCGGCTTAAGATCCCGCGGTCGCCCAGCATCTTAGCATGGGCCAAACTCCCCATGATATCCTCCTGATACAGGCGTTTGTCAAAGGAAAACGAGGAATTAAAATCCTCCATCATCTGATTTTCTTCTTTCCGAAAACGGCCACCCCAGAGCTTCATAACCTGTCCCTCCATCCTTCCTTGCGTTCTTGTCTATTATAAACGATTCCCCTTTTAGATGCAATCCTTTTTGTAAAAAAAGGAGAGCCTCCTTCCGGAAACGCTCTCCCCATTCCTCTTCTTAAAAATCAAACAGATTCAGCCCGATCTCCTCGGAGAACTTCCTGCCCGCGTCCCCGTCAAAAGACGTGACCACAATCTCCGCCGTGGCGCTGACCCTGGCCTCTACCAGATGCCCGCCCCTTGCCTCGTTCTCCTCGTTCCCGATAACCGCGTGTAAATGCAGATATACTTCCCCGTCCATGCGGGAAATATTTCCGTTTAAGGTCGCGATCTCGTACATGCCCTCATAGGTGTGTCCCACGAATTTCTTGATATCCGTGCGAAAAAGTCCAAGCTCCACTCGGTCCGCGGCCCCCAGTCCGTGAATCACTCCACAGGATATGCCTTCCTTCTCGCACAATTCGCGGATTGCCGCGGCGATACCCTCTCCTTTATCCACCCGAAGCAGATATTGGTTTCCGTATCTTTTATAATTCATTTCCTTACTCCTTTCCGGCCGGGCGCTTTCTATGCATCTCCACCGTCACGATCTCCGGCGGTATCCCGATCCTGGGGCCTCCCAGCCCCCGTCCTACGATCATATACGTGCCATCCTCATCATAGGTTCCCTGAATATATTTAGGAAACATCCCCAGTCCCGGCGCCAGAAGGCCTAAGGGGCCGATCTTCATCAGTCCTCCGTGGGCGTGTCCGCTGAACACCAGGTCGATGTCGTAACGGCTGTACAGATGAATCTTTTCCGGCTTATGAGCCATGAGCACCGTAAAGATATGCTGTTCCTCCCGATGTCTGGGATACATCCGGGCCAATATCTCCCCGATATGGTCCGGATCCTCTCCTTCTTTTTTCAATCCGCTCTGCAAGCCGGTTTCCAGGCCCGACAGGCGAATCTGTCCACCCTGGCGCAGCAGCAGGACGGATTCGTTACGCAGAAGCTGCACATGGCTGCAAGCCAGATCCGCCAAAATTTCCGGCAGGTATTCGCTCCTCGTCTCATGATTTCCCAAAATAGCGAAGCAAGGCGCCAACTTGGCCATCTCCTTATAGAGCCAGCGAACCGCGTTTCGCTCCGCTCCCGCGTAGAGTTCGTCCATCATGTCCCCCGTAATGAGAATCAGGTCGGGGCGCTGTTTTTTTACCTTCTGCACTAAGATCTCCTGATGTTTTCCGAAACACCGGCCGTGCAGATCCGTCACCTGCACGATGCGGAACCCTTCAAAAGCCTCGGGCAGATTCTCAAAGTCCCGCCAATAGAAATCCGTCTGCAAACGACGGCCCTTGGGCGTATGATTCCACAAACAGACGATCCGCGTCAGCGTCCTTCTAAGCCAGTTATGCCGGAACCGCTCTCTGCTTTCCATTCCCTGCCTCCCTTCTGAAATCTATTCCTATGCCAGACGAATATGCCAGAAAGCAATCGTCTCCCTCTTCCAGGTATATGTAATATACAGATCCTTCCCCCTGCTGATTACGGCCGGATAGGAGAAATTGGCCCACCGCTCCTTCTGCTCGCAGGGCACATGATCCAGATAATATTCCTTCCCCCAGGTCTTTCCGTTATCTTCGGAGATCGAGAACACCACCGGCGAACGCCGTCCCCAGTTTCCGCTGACGGGATTATAGACCAATACGAGGCGTCCGTCGTCCAACCTCGTGAGATCGATGCCGCTGTTATTGTTAGGAAGGGCCGTGGGTTTCGCCTCGCACCAGCTCCTTCCCCCGTCCTCGGAAGCGCTGTGGTAGATCGCTCCCTCCGTGCTGCGGGTATACATATGCACGATCCCCTCGTCATCCTGCCACAGCGTGGGCTGGATAATCCCCTTATATTGGAATTGTTCCCGGGGAACCGGCACGTTAAGGCTCCTATTCCAAGTGTGTCCGTTATCCTCGGAACGATCCGTAAAGCAGTTCCACTCGGTCTCCGTCTCCGTGGAGGCAGGCGCCAGGATCGCTCCGTCTCGCAGACGAATGCACTTGTTTTTCACCGGTCCTCTTCCCCCGAAGTCCCCGGGCACAAGCTCCTTGCCCGCGGACCAGGTCTCCCCGCCGTCTACGGACTCCGCGTAATAGGTCTGCCATACCGGGATCGTTTTTCCAACCTTATAAAACAGGATCAACCTGTCTCCCGCGTCGTACAGCACCGGATTCCAGCAGGGCACGCCCTCTACGTCCGCGGCCTTACGCTGGGGCTCCCAGCGCCCGTCCCGATAGCGGGAATACCAGATCGCCACATCGTCGTCCTTTTCTTTGGTACCGCCGAACCAGGCCGCCACCAGCGTGCCGTCCGACAGACACTCGATCGTGGAGGCGTGGCTCTCCAGATATAGTTCCTCCGGCTTAAAAATATGCTTATGATCTACAACCCAATATTCCATCTCCATAACCCCCTGTTTTTTCTTTTATTGTACCAATACTTACGGATTTGCGCAAGCCTTTTTTCCCGATTTCCGCTGTGCCGCTGCGCCAGGATAAGTCGGGGCAGGCTTTCTCCCGTCCGCCTCCCGAGGCGCAGAATGTCTCCCGGCGAGATCTTATTTTTCCTCATTCGCAGCCGAATCTCCTCATCCCCCTCCACGGTTCCGCACCACAGAGGAACCGTCGGCCGCTTAGGGCTCCCCGGAGGAGGACAGATCACCTCATATCCCAGCTCCGTCCAAAAAGCGCAAAAGAATCGCAGTTCCTCCGGCCGCACCTCTTCTCGAGACACTCCCAGGATCTTTTCCATGTGCATCCCTCCCGGAATAGTATCGGGAAAACCGGGAATTTTATGCGTTTTCTCATCTTTTCTTTACATTCCCGTCTCGCGGGTGTATACTGAAACGTGTTTACCATACAACAGGGAGGCGTTTTACACGATGAATATACGCAGAGCGCGGGAACAGGATATGCCGGATATCGACCGGCTCCTGATTCAAGTCAACATGGTCCACCACAAAGGCCGCCCCGACCTTTTTAAGGCGGGACAAAAAAAATACACCGACGAGCAGTTAAAGGCTCTCATCCATGACGATTCCCGGCCCATCTTTGTCGCTGCGGACGAGGAGGAGCATGTGCTGGGATACGCTTTCTGCATCTTCCAGCAGCATCTAAACGATAATATCCTGACCGATATCAAGACGCTCTATATCGACGACCTATGCGTGGACGAAAGTCTGCGGGGCCGACATATCGGCAGGGCCCTTTACGAGGCGGTTCTAGGCTTCGCCAGAGAGAGCGGATGCTATAACGTGACTCTCAACGTGTGGTCGCTCAACGATTCCGCCATGAGCTTTTACGAGCGCTGCGGCCTCAAGCCCCAGAAAGTGGGCATGGAAACCATCTTATGAGAAAGAGAGGAAGTATCCTTTATGTCTAAACTACTCCAAAAAATTCCCGGCATTCTGCTTTGCCTCGCTATCGCTCTGCCCGCCTGGTTTCTCGGGAAATGCCTTCCCGTCGTGGGCGGGCCGGTTTTCGCCATCCTGTTGGGAATGATCTTGACGCTGATCATTCCCCAAAAAGACTGGTGCAAAGACGGCGTGACATTCACCTCGAAAAAAATCCTGCAATACGCGGTGATCCTACTGGGTTTCGGCATGAACCTATTTCAGATTCTGGAACAAGGGCGGCAGTCTCTTCCTATTATTTTGTCCACCATTACCGTCTCTCTCGTCACGGCTTTCATTTTGTATAAGGCGCTGCGCCTTCAGAAAAACAGCGCCATCCTGATCGGCGTGGGGTCCTCGATCTGCGGAGGCTCCGCCATCGCGGCCACCGCTCCGGTGATCGACGCCAGCGACGAAGAAGTGGCCCAGTCCATCTCCGTCATTTTCCTATTTAACATCGCCGCCGCCCTGCTTTTCCCCACACTGGGCGGCATCCTGGGCCTCTCCGACGAGGGTTTCGGAATCTTTGCCGGTACCGCCGTCAACGACACTTCCTCCGTCACCGCAGCGGCCACGGCCTGGGACGGCATCCACGGTTCCAATACATTGGATATCGCCACCATCGTAAAGCTGACCCGCACATTGGCTATCATTCCCATCACCCTTGTTCTGGCGCTTCTGCGGACCAGGGGCGCGGCCCAAAGAGGCGGTACTGCGGATGGCGCGTCCAAGGTTAGTCTGCGAAAGATCTTTCCTTTCTTTGTCCTGTTCTTTGTCCTGGCCTCCGTGATCACCACCCTGTTTCAGCTTCCCGCTTCCGTCACCGATCCGTTGAAAGAACTGAGTAAATTCCTCATCGTCATGGCCATGGCCGCCATCGGCTGGAACACCAACATCATTCGGTTGGTAAAGAGCGGAGGAAAACCCATCCTTACCGGTTTGTGCTGCTGGATCGCCATCGCCTGCGTCAGCCTTCTCATGCAGGCTCTCCTAGGCACCTGGTAAGCGTTCTTTGCAAGAAAGGGCCGGCAATTCATCTGATCAGATGAACCGCCGGCCCTTTCTTGCAGTCACGAAAAACATCTTTCTCATCGGTTAAGCATCCCAAGAATCAGCATCCTTAACTCCTCGCCCAAGGAGCCGAACAGCAGCATGTATCCGATATAAGCCAAAAGCATCGCCGCCAAGGCGAAAACAAGACATACCCCCGCCTCCTTTAACATCCTTGTCAGCCATTCCCTCATGACGATCGCCTCCCACTCTTCTTTTTTTCGATATATCTATCTTCATTATAACAAAATTCTCCGGGGATGGCAATCGATTTTTGTCAATTTTTCGAGAAATTCTATGCAAAGGCCGGCAGCGGAAGGCTCGCAAATGAAAAAGAGACCGCCAAATCGCGATCTCTTCGTTTTGATCCATGGGTCATCAGGGGCTCGAACCCTGGACACCCTGATTAAGAGTCAGGTGCTCTTCCAACTGAGCTAATGACCCGAACAAATATATTATACTCCCGATCGACATAAATTGCAAGCAGAATCTGCTAGAATTTGCCGATGTCCGGAAGGGAGTTTTCATCTCCGCGAAAGAAGCTCCGGAAATGAAAATGGGTCATCAGGGGCTCGAACCCTGGACACCCTGATTAAGAGTCAGGTGCTCTTCCAACTGAGCTAATGACCCGGAAAACTGGGTAGGAAGGACTCGAACCTTCGAATGCAGGAATCAAAATCCTGTGCCTTACCGCTTGGCGACTACCCAAGGGGATGCTTCGACGCCATTCCTCCACATAACCTCCGTCTTGCGACGGAAGGGTGGGTAGTGGGACTCGAACCCACGACCTCCAGAGCCACAATCTGGCGCTCTAACCAACTGAACTACACCCACCATAACACTTCCTGTCCGCTAAATCGCGGACAAACGTGCCTACAGGGATTCGAACCCCGGACACGCGGCTTAGAAGGCCGCTGCTCTATCCAACTGAGCTATAGGCACAAAGCGGGTGATGGGAATCGAACCCACGTATCCAGCTTGGAAGGCT
>CALWBZ010000006.1 GCA_944376225.1 uncultured Clostridia bacterium
CCTTGAGGTCCCGAAGGCGCTTCTTCAGCTCTTTTTTCCTGGCGACGGCCGCTCTTTCGGCTGCGACATCCTTCTTTTTGATATAAACTTGTTTTCGTCCTTGACTGGCGGGGTATTGGCGGTACCAGTAGTCTCTGCCGTTCTTTTTGTTTCGTTTGCGGGAAAGGCAGTAGTCCGGGCATGCGGCAAGAGCCCGCTCGACACGGAAGATCTCAGAAGCAAGATATGTTGTATTAATCTGCTGCTTGGTCATGGCGCCACCCCTTTCATATTCCCCATTATAGCACACGAAATACGAGCTGTAAAGAGGGAATACGCAGGGACGGATCTTGCGAAAAACATTTTTGCCTGATAGATTGATTTCTAATAGGAAAAGATGGTATAATAGGCGCAGCATGAAAGCATTCTCGACGGGAAGAGACTGCGCTGCGCCCAGAGATTGCCGCCAAGGGGCGGCAATCTCCCAAGGCTGCCGTGAATCATGGTATAATAGGCGCAGCATGAAAGCATTCTCAATAGGAAGAGACTGCGCTGCGCCCGGAGTTTTCCGCCAAGGGCGTCATCGTGACAAGTAGGGAGGAATGACAATGAATCGGCTGTTGATCCGAAACGGAATCCTGATCGATCCGGCAGAACGGATATTTGAAAAGAGAGACCTTTATATTGAAGACGGCGTAGTCAAGAAAGTAGACGATATCCTCTGTGAAATACCAGAAGGGACGGAAATTATCGATGCGTCGGGCTGTTGGGTGATGCCTGGTTTTATCGATCTGCATGTGCATTTCAGGGATCCGGGCCTGACCTATAAAGAAACGGTGGAGACAGGCTGTATGGCGGCCGCGGCAGGAGGCGTGACAACAGTTTGCACGATGCCGAATACGAAACCGGTGACGGATTGTGTCCAGGTGGTGGAAGAAATCATGGAGAAGGCGCGTAAAGCGCCCTATACCCATCTGTTACCCATTGCCGCCGTGACCTTGGGGCAAAAGGGAAAAGAGATCGTGGATCTTCCCGCGCTAAAAGAAGCGGGAATCTGCGCGATCAGTGAGGACGGACGTTCGGTGACGGACGGTGGTCTGATGAAGGAAGCGATGCGGCGGTGTAAGGCGCTGGATATCCCCATTTTTGACCATTGCGAGGATGAAAGCTTGGCGGGGGGCTGCATCAACGATGGAGAAGTTTCCCGTAAACTGGGCCTTCCGGGACTGTCGAGGGACGCAGAAAACGCTATGACGGCTCGGGAGATCCTGTTGGCGGAATCCACGGGCGCCCGGCTTCATATTTGTCATGTGAGCACGAAAGAAAGCGCGGAGATCATTCGCGTGGCGAAAGCCCATGGAATCCGGGTGACGGCGGAGGTGGGGCCCCATCATTTCGCGCTGTCCGACGAGGATATTTTGAAAGAGCCCCATTCTAAGTATAAAATGAACCCTCCCCTCAGGACGCCGGAGGATGTGGAGGCCATGAAGGCGGCCCTGGCGGACGGCACGCTGGATGCGATCGCCACCGATCACGCCCCTCACAGCGCCGAGGAGAAGACGGAGGATCTGCTTCATTCCATGAACGGGATCATCGGCCTAGAGACGTCTTTTGCGATCTCCAAGAAAACGCTGGTGGATACGGGCATTCTGAGCCCCATGCAGCTTGTGGAGAAGATGAGCACGAATCCGGCGCGGGTTTTAGGCATTCCAAAGGGGACGCTTTCTGTAGGGAGCTGCGCGGATATCTGCATCGCGGATCCTAACGAAACCTATGTGATTAACGATCGCTTTTATTCAAAGGCGAATAACTCGCCTTTCATCGGATGGAAGGTGCAGGGACAGATTAAAATGACCATCCTGGACGGCAGAATTGTATATCGGGACGGAAAACTGACTTCAAAGGAGGAACTGGTATGATTGATCGATTGATGGAGAAGATTGAGGCTTGTAAGAACCCTACGGTGGTGGGGCTGGATCCGAGGCTGTCCATGATTCCGGACATCATCAAGGAAGAAGCTTATGAGAAGTATGGAAAGACGCCCGAGGGCGCCGCGGAGGCATTCTACCTTTTCAACAAGGAGATCCTGGACGCGGTATATGACCTGATCCCCGCGGTGAAGCCCCAGGTGGCCATGTATGAGATGTACGGCGTGCCGGGAATGGCGGCTTATATCAAAACCATCGAATATGCCCGAGAAAAGGGGCTGGTCGTCATCGGAGACATCAAGAGAAGCGATATCGCCTCGACCGCCCAGGCTTACGCGGACGGACACATCGGCGTCGCCCCCGTGGAAGAGGAGAAGTATGAGGTGTATCGGGAGGATTTCGTGACGCTGAATCCCTATCTGGGCGTAGAATCCATCGAGCCATATTTTAAGAACATGAAAGATTATGATAAAGGCATTTTCGTCCTCGTAAAGACTTCCAATCCCGGCAGCGGACAGGTCCAGGATCTTCCGGCGGGGCCGGAGGACAAGCCTCTTTACGAGATCGTAGGGGGTCTTGTGGAAGAATGGGGAGAGAATTTCCGCGGTCGGTACGGATATTCGGACGTGGGGGCCGTGGTGGGAGCGACCCATCCGGAGCAGGGAAAACGTCTTCGAAAGATTCTGCCCCACACTTTCTTCTTGGTGCCCGGTTATGGGGCGCAGGGCGCGACGGCGCAGGATCTCAGAGGATGCTTTGATCAGGAAGGGCGCGGCGCCATCGTCAACTCTTCCAGAGGCATCATTGCCGCCTGGCAGAAGGAGAAATACGCCTCCGCCTTTGGCAAGGAAAACTGGGCCCAGGCTTCCCGTCAGGCCGTACTGGATATGAAAGAAGACCTGAATTCGGTATTATAAATTAGGAAGGAGTACGAGCATGTTTTATGATGAAGTGACGATCCTGGAGCAAAAAGAGCTCGCGCCGGGGATTTTGCGGATGGAACTCGACGCGCCGAAAGCGGCGCGGGAAGCCAAGCCGGGACAATTCGTCAATCTGTATGTAAAGGATCCTTCCATGCTGCTTCCAAGGCCCATCAGCATCTGCGAGGCGGACCCGGAGAAAGGGACGCTGACGCTGATTTATGCCGTGGTGGGCAAGGGGACGGAAGCCTTCGCGACTTATGAGGCAGGCGAAAGGCTTCGGATGATGGGGCCCCTGGGGAACGGTTTTCCGCTGGAGCGGGGAGAGCAGGAGGAAGTGCGGGAGATCTTCCTGGTAGGCGGCGGCCTGGGAATTCCGCCCATGCTCTTTCTGGCAAGAAAACTGCATGAGAAATATCCGGAGAAGCCGATTCGGATTTTCAACGGATTTCGTTCGACCCCTTGGATCGAGGAAGCCTTTTATCCCTATGGGGAAGTATTTTGCGCCAGTGACGACGGAGCCAGCGGCTTCATGGGCAATGTGATCGACGCCATGGAATATAAACGGATTTTTACGGATGAGAGAACCAAGGCGCTGCTTTATGCCTGCGGCCCCATTCCCATGATGAAGGCGATCCAGAGCTGGCAGGCCGGCTATCATATGGAGTCCTGGTTCTCTTTGGAGGAGCGGATGGGATGCGGTTTCGGCGCCTGCGCGGGATGTCCCGCGAATCTGCGGATGCCGGACGGCAGCGTGATGAAGAAGGGCGTATGTAAGCTGGGCCCTGTATTTCCGGGAGAGGATGTGATCTTTCAATGAGTAAGGTGAATTTGTCCGTGAATCTGGCCGGCGCGAATCTGAAAAATCCGCTGGTCACGGCCTCCGGAACTTTTAATCCCCAGGCCCACAGTCAGTTTTACGATCTGTCCTTACTGGGAGGCGTGACGCTGAAGGGCGTGGCGGACGTCCTTTGGCCGGGAAATCCCACGCCCAGAATCGCCGAAACCTATGGCGGCATGCTCAATTCCGTAGGGCTGCACAATCCGGGCGTGGAGGCCATGAAAAAGGAAGACCTGCCCTTCATGGAACAGTTTGATACGGCGGTCATCGTGAATACGGCGGGACATTCCGTCGAGGAATATTGCCGGGTATCCGAGGCCCTTGCGGAGGAAAAGCGGGTGGATCTTGTGGAGCTCAACATTTCCTGCCCGAACGTGAAGGAGGGCGGGGTGACTTTCGGGACGGATCCCAAGATGGTGGAGAAGGTGGTCTCCGCCGTGAAGAAATGCACCAAACAGCCGTTGATCGTGAAGCTCAGTCCGAATGTCACCGACATCACCGAGATTGCCAAAGCCGCGGAGGCAGCGGGGGCGGATGCCCTGTCCCTTATCAATACGCTTTTCGGCATGAGGATCGATATCTACAGGCGTAAGCCCGTACTGGCCCAGAAGATGGGCGGGTTTTCCGGCCCGGCAGTGAAGCCGGTGGCGGTGCGCATGGTCTACCAGGTGCATAAAGCAGTCCGGATTCCCATCCTGGGGATGGGCGGCGTCATGACCGCCGAGGATGTGGTGGAATTTATCATGGCGGGAGCTACCGCCGTGGCCACGGGAACCGCCAATCTGGTGGATCCTGCGGCGCCGGTGAAGATTCTGAAACGTCTTCCTCAGGTACTCGAGCGTTTGGGTGTAAAAGATATCAACGAGATCCGGGGCATCATCGAGTAAGGGAGGAAAAGAAGAATGAGAACATTTGACGTGCCTTTGCAGGATGTATACATGACGGCATACCTTCAGGATAAGATGCCGGCGGATCCGGAAGACTACCGGCTGCCCGCGGTGGTGGTCTATCCCGGCGGCGGATATAAGCATCTGTCCCCCAGGGAGGCGGAACCCGTGGCCATGGAGTTTTCGGCGGCGGGATATCAGGTCTTTGTGCTGTATTACAGCCTGGATCCTAAGAGATATCCCGCTCCCCTCCTGGACGGGGCCAGAGCCCTAAACCTGATTCGGGAGCGGGCGGAAGAGTGGCGCGTGGATCCGGATCGCGTGGCGATCTGCGGCTTCTCTGCGGGCGGACACGCGGCAGCGCTCTTGAGCTGTCTGTGGAATGATCCGGTGATCCCAGAGGCAGGACTTTCCAACGAGAAGGCCCGTCCCAATGCCGTGATTCTGGGGTATCCCGTCATCACCTCGGAAAAGGGAAAGTGCCATGAAGGGTCCTTCTCCTGCCTGCTGGGAGATAAGCTGGAAGAAATGCGAGAAGAAATGTCCCTGGAGACGCGGGTCAGCAAGGACAATCCGCCCACGTTTTTGTGGCATACGGCGGCGGATCAGGCGGTTCCCGTCGTCAGCAGCCTGCGGATGGCGGAGGCGCTCTCGGAGCACGGGGTGCCCTTTGAACTCCATGTGTTTCCTCGGGGGCACCATGGCCTCGCGCTGGCAAACCGCAGAACTTCCGGGGGGAATCCGGACGGGGAATTGCCGGAAGTGGCTCAGTGGGTGAGGCTTTGCATGGACTGGCTGGAAAGAACCATATAAATTAGACAGGGGGGTTATTTTAAATGCGTGTTCTGAACATTCCGTTAGAGGAAAAGATGGGAGAGGGAAGGCCTTATTTGACCGCTTACCTTCAGGATAAGATGCCGGCGGATCCGGAAGATTACCGGCTGGGCGCGGTCATGGTGTGTCCCGGGGGCGGCTATACCCACCTGTCCCCCAGAGAGGCGGAGCCCATCGCGCTGGCCTTTGCCGCCGCGGGGTATCAGGCCTTTGTTTTGTATTATAGCCTGCAGCCGGAGAGGAGATATCCCCAGCCGTTTTTGGACGCGGCGAAGGCCATGAATCTCATTCGCGAGCGCGCGGAAGAATGGTGCGTGGATTCCGGCAAGGTCGCTATGTGTGGATTTTCCGCGGGCGGGCATCTTACGGCGGCCCTCAGCACGCTGTGGGATTCGCCGCTGATTACGGAAGCGGGGCTGTCCAATGAAAAGGCCCGTCCCGACGCCTCCATTCTCGGATACGCGGTGATGATGACGGGAGAGGATCAATCCTTTGCCAAGCGTCTCTTGGGAGACCGGGCGGAAGATCCCGAACTGCGCAAAGCCATCGATCTGCCCCGGTATGTGACCGAGAAGAATCCGCCCGCCTTCTTATGGCATACGGCTGAGGACCAGACGGTGCCGGTCAGAAACAGCCTGCGGATGGCGGAGGCGTTGTCGGCCCACCAGGTGCCCTTCGAGCTCCATGTTTTCCCAAAAGGCAAACACGGATTGGCCCTAGCTAATCGCCGCACCGATAACGGAGACCCGGAGATGGTACTGCCGGAGGTGGCCCAGTGGGTGTCCCTATGCACCCAGTGGCTGGGACGGCTGTGGAAGTAAAGAAAAACAAAACCGCAAGACATCGCGTCTTGCGGCTTTTTATTACAGTTTTTCCGCCATATCGTAGATCATGGCTTCGGTGGCTTCCCAGCCCAGGCAGGGATCCGTGATGGACTGTCCGAAAGTCTGGTTCGGTCCGATCTTCTGGGCGCCTTCCACGAGGTAACTTTCCACCATGAATCCCTTAATCATCTTTGCCACGAGGGAATCGTAACGCATGCTGTGGATTACCTCGGAGATGATGCGGGGCTGCTGCTCGAAATGCTTACCGGAGTTATTGTGATTAGAATCCACGATAATCGCCGGGTTTTCAAAGCCCTTCTCCGCGTAGGCTTCGGCGGTGTGCTGCAAATCCTCATAATGGTAATTCGGTATGCTGCGCCCGCTGTTATGCTCGAGACCGCCTCGCAAAATGGCATGGGCAAAAGGATTGCCGGTGGTGGAGATCTCCCAGTTTCGGTAGATAAAATCGTGGGAGCACTGGGCGGCCTTGATGGCGTTAAACATGACGGATAAGTCGCCGCTCGTCCCGTTCTTCATGCCCACGGGGACGTTCAGCCCGCTGCAGGTCAGGCGGTGCTCCTGATTTTCCACGGAA
Source organism: uncultured Clostridia bacterium (assembly GCA_944376225.1). Classification (GTDB taxonomy): domain Bacteria; phylum Bacillota; class Clostridia; order Lachnospirales; family Bianqueaceae; genus Faecimorpha. The sequence goes on from CALWBZ010000006.1 coordinate 6,809, forward strand.
CGGGCGCCGATGGCCACATACCCCAGGATATCGTCGAGAAAAGCGTAATTGCTGGGATAGAGCATCTCGTCCGCGGTGACGAAACCGGTTTCCGAAAGCACGCGGATATGCATACGACGGATCGCCTTGATCCCCTCGAAGGCATTGGGCTTCGCGTTGGGATCCGGCTGATGCAGCATGCCCTTGTAGCCTTCGCCGGTGGTGCGGGGCTTATTCGTATAAACCCGGGGGACGATCAAAAGCTTTTCCGCCACCTTCTCCTGGACCTTAGCCAAGCGGGTGGCGTATTCCAATACGGCGAACTCGTTGTCCGCGGAACAGGGGCCGATGATGAGAACGAGGCGGGGATCCTGTCCGGACAGGACGCTCTTCAGCTCCTCCACCTTCTGCTTCTGCAGGGCCGCCGCCGCGGAACTCACCGGCAGAAGCGCCTTTAGATGTTCCGAGGAAGGGATCGTGCGAATATATTCCAAACTCATGAGAGAGCCTCCATTTCTTATAGATTCTTTCGAGAATCCATTATATAAGATGAAAGGAAAAAAAGCAAGGGATCCGCCGTAAATTCTGTCAAAATCCGAAAAAAGTGCGGGTAAAACGTAAGAACCGTATAATTCTGTCGAAGAAATGGATTATAAAGATCAATTTCAAAAAACATTTGAGTTTTATAAAAAACAGGAGTATGATAGATCTAAAGAATGTTGAAATGGGGGTTATAAGATGTTTCGGTCCGCGTATATTCGCAAATACCTAAAGAAATATATGTGGCATTATCTGTTGGGGATTGTTGGAATTCTCCTGGTCAATGTGGCGTTGGTGTATCTGCCGAGGCTGATCGGCGATACGACGGACGGCTTGGCGAACGGGCTGTATACCATGCAGGATCTGTGGAAGGTCGCGCTTCTCGCGGGGATCATTGGTCTGGGCGTCTTTACCGGCCGTATCATGTGGCGGTATTTCTTCCTGGGAACGTCTCGAAAGATCGAGTACGATATCCGAGGAGATCTCTTTGCCCACCTGGAGACGCTGCCCCTTCGTTTTTATCACGAGAATAAGTCGGGCGATCTGATGGCTTACGCCGTAAACGACCTGAACGCGGTGCGCAACACATTGGCCAACGGGTTTATCACGGCCCTGGACGCGGTCACGATGCTGACCCTCGTCCTGTATCAGATGTTCTTCAACGTGGATCTGTCCCTGACGCTGATCGCCATCATCCCGATGCCTTTAGTGGCCATCGTCAGCATCAAGATGAGAAGGCTGATCCATGTAAAATTCCGGGAGAAACAGGAGTCCTTCGCGGCGCTGACGGACGAGGTGCAGGAGTCTGTCTCCGGCGTTCGGGTCATCAAATCCTTCGTGCAGGAAGAGAAGGAAGCGGAGGTCTTCCGTCAGAGAGCGGAGGACAACTATAAAAAGAACATGACGCTGACGCGGATCATGGCGGTACTGGAGCCGTCGATCGGCACGATTACAGGCGTCAGCACGTTAATCACGCTATTGTACGGCGGGTATCTGACCATGGTCAATCAGATCAGCCTGGGAGATTTCATTTCCTTCGTGCAGTATCTGCTGATGCTGGCGGGGCCCCTCTCCGGCATGGGCCGTTGTATCAACAATTTTTCTCAGGGAAACGCCTCCCTGGCCCGCCTGGAGTCGATTCTGTACACCAAGTCGGATATTTATGATCTGCCCACGGCGGATCCCGAGGCCAAGGTGGAAGGCCAGATCGATTACCGGCATCTAAACTTCCGCTACCCCAGGACGAAAAGCGACGCCCTTTCGGACATCTGCGTCCATATCAAGAAGGGAGAGACGGTGGGGATCATCGGACGGACCGGCAGCGGCAAGACCACCTTCGTTTCCCTGCTGTTACGCCTGTATAATACAAAACGGGGAGAACTTGTCATCGACGGACGGGATATCCTGGACTATCCGCTGCATACGCTGCGGTCTTCCATCGGTTATGTGCCCCAGGACAATTTCCTGTTTTCCGACACCATTGCCAATAACATCCGTTTCGGCTGCCGGGACGCGTCCCTGGAACAGATTGTGGAGGCGGCGAAGATGGCGGATGTCCATAATAATATCGTGGATTTTCCGGACCAATATGACACCATGATCGGAGAACAGGGAGTGACCCTTTCCGGCGGACAGAAACAAAGAGTATCCATCGCCCGAGCGATGGTGAAGAATCCGCCGATCCTGATCCTGGACGACGCGGTGTCCGCCGTGGATACGGAGACGGAGGAACATATCTTAAGGAGCCTCAAGGAGTCGAGGCAGGGCAAGACGACGATCATCATCGCCCACCGCATCAGCACGATCCAGCACGCGGATCAGATCCTTGTGATCGACGAAGGACGGATCGTTCAGCACGGGCGTCACGAGGAGCTGAGTAAGGAAGAGGGCATCTATAAGACCATCTATGAGAAACAGCTTCTGGAGGCGGAGATCGATCAGCATCCGGAACATGGAGGTGAAGCCTGATGAAAGATTACGAAGCCGGTTATAAGAATCAAGATTCCAAGAATCTCGTGCGGCTGATGCATTACGCGAAGCCCTATTTTCCCCATATTTTCCTGTGTATCCTGATGCTTGTCCTCATCGTTACCTCCGACTTGGCCCAGCCCGTCATCATCGGGAAGGCGGTGGATGATCTCATCAATCATTACGATAAGAGTTACCGCATCGCGGAAGTCAACGAAAACGCCGAGTATGAGGCGGGGGGATACAGGCTGATCGCCGTAGAGCCCTCCGAAATCACGGGGGAAGGTTCCTACGCGGTGATGCTTTATATCGAGAACGACTATTACATGATGGGAGATCTGACAGAGGCCCAGGCTCGGGAACTTTTGGCAATGAAAGGCCGGGAGGAGGAGATCCGTGTCTCGGGCAGCGAGATCCGGCTAGAGGACGATTCTGTCGTTCTTCGCGTCCTTCTTAGCCGGGACGAGCTGGCCGGTCTCAGGAGCCACGATTATTCGGAGCTGGTGGGACTAGCGTTTCTGTATATCTTCCTGCTTGTCGCGGGACTCCTGACAAGCTTTGCCCAGAGTATTCTCCTGGGGTATGTGGGACAGAAGATTATCTATACGATTCGCAACGACCTGTACCGTCACGTGCAGAGCCTGGACATCGAATTTTTCAACGATACGCCGGTGGGGAAGCTGGTGACCCGGCTGACCAACGACACGGAGGGTCTGAACGAGCTGTGTACCAACTGCATCGTTACCACCGTCAAGTGTGTCTTCACCCTGGGCGGCATCATCATCGTCATGGTGGGAATCAACTGGAAACTGGCCCTGGCGGAGTTTACGGTGATTCCGATCATCGCGGTCTCCACTTTTGTCTTTCGTAAGTATTCCCGCAGAAATCACCGGAACATGCGAACCAAGCTGGCGACGGTCAATATCTTCCTCTCCGAGCATTTCTCCGGCATGCGCCTGGTACAGATCTTCGCCCAGGAGAAGCCGGTGTATGATCAGTTCGACGCGGTCAACGCGGACTATAAGAAGAGCTGCATGCGTCAGGTCATCCTGTTCGGCATCTACCGTCCCGCCATGTACCTTCTGTATATCGTGGGAGTCATCATCGTGCTGGTATACGGCGGAAGCCTGGTGCTTAGCGGTGTTCTGACCATCGGTACCCTGGTCGTCTTCTCCGATTATATCTCCCGTTTCTTTAATCCCATCCAGACCCTGGCGGAACAGTTCGACACCATGTTGTCCGCCATGGCGTCGGCGGAGAAGATCTTCTCCCTCATGGATTATAACGAGAAGATTCCGGAGGCGGAAAACCCCTTACCCCTCGAAAATCCCCAGGGACATATCGAGTTTCGTCACGTATGGTTCGCCTATGACGAGGAACAGTGGGTCCTGAAGGATGTGTCCTTCGAGGTGCTGCCGGGCCAGTCGGTGGCCTTCGTGGGAGCTACCGGGGCGGGCAAGACCTCCATCCTGAACCTGATCAGCCGTTACTATGACATCCAGAAAGGAGAGATCCTGCTGGACGGGCATAACATTAAGGAGTATAAGATTTCCGATTTGCGTAACTGCATCGGACAGATGTTACAGGACGTGTTCTTGTTCACGGGGGATATTTCCAGCAATATCCGTCTGCGCAATACGGAGATCACCGGCCCCGAGATTCAAGAGGCCGCCCGGTATGTCAACGCGGACGCCTTTATCAGTAAGCTCCCCAGGGGATACGAAGAGAAGGTGTACGAGCGGGGCGCGACCCTTTCCGCCGGGCAGAGACAGCTCTTATCCTTTGCCCGTACCCTCGTCTTCCATCCTTCCATCCTGATCCTGGACGAGGCCACGGCCAACATCGATACGGAGACGGAGGAACTGATTCAGGATGCCCTGAAGAAGCTCATGAAGGGGCACACGACCCTGGTGGTGGCTCATCGTCTCTCCACGATTCAGCACGCGGACAAGATCATCGTCATGCATAAGGGCAGAATCCAAGAAGCCGGGAACCACCAAGAGCTTCTGGCCAAGAAAGGGATCTATTATCAGCTGTACCGGCTGCAGTATCAGTAAGGTTTTCAGATTGTTCAAGATTTGGTAGAGACGCGGTCATAAAGACGTGATATAGTAGAATAAAACAGAGGGCTTTCCTTGGTGCCGCCCGGGCGGTATGAGGGAAAGCCTTCGTCCATGATAGGGGTTAATTTAGTTCCGCGATACGGGTGACGGCTACATAGATCTGGGAGAGACGATACCAGGTAGGATAGTCCACGATGCCGCTTTGGGGAAGATTAAAGACTTCCTGAAACTTACGCACGGAAGCCTGGGTGGCCGGCCCGTAGACGCCGTCCACGGCTACCGTGGGAATGGCGGGATAGTTCCTGGCGATGGCGTTTAACTGCCGCTGAATGGTGCGGACATCGGTGCCGCGGCTGCCGAGCTGTATATTATAGCCGGGGAAGGAAGAGGGGACGCCGGAGACCCGGTTCGCGGTCGCGAGATAGATATCCGCGCCGTAGTAATAACGCAGGATAGAAACGGCGTTATATCCCTGGGTGGCCAGATACTGGCTCCCCCATTGGGTCATCCAATTGGAACAGGGCGACACGCCTAGAGCCGGTAATAGACTCGGAGGACGCCTTCCTCCCGATTCCATAGGATATGATCCGCCACGGCGTGAAGGGCGTCGTGCTTATCTTCCATGGTCCATTCGCGGGAGGAAAGAAGTTCCGTGAGATTTGTGGGAAGAGGAGCGGAAGAGGACAGGCGGGAGAGGGTCTCCGTAAGGTGTTTTCGGCGGGCCTCTCCCGCCTCTTTTTGTCGCAGGTATTCTTCTTTTGAATCGATTCCGGCTAAGAAAGCTTCCCGGGCCCGTATCAAGCGGGATTCTTCCTGACGAAGCTGTTTAGATAATAGGCGTTTCAGTTCCCGGGAAGAGCCGCGGTAGGTTTTTAGGTGAATTTCAGGGCCGAAGGCCTCCAGAGAAGAGAATAGGCCGGAGACGGCGCGGGACAGGGAAAGATAGCTGCTGTCGGCGCATTTGCCCCGTTGGTAGGCACGGCAGCGAAAGCAGGGGGATCCCTGCCTTTCGGCGTAGGTCATGCCGGTACCGCAGCGTCCGCATTGCAGGAGCCCGGAGAGGTAATGCCGGTGAAGTCCCGGAGAGGGAGAACGGGCGGGAGCGGGACGGGGATGGGTTAGAAATTTCTGCTGAGCCTTTTGAAAATCCTCTTCCGAAAGCAAAGGGACGTGATGCCCTTTTACACAGACGATATCCGTGGAATCGGCGATTTCTTCGGGGTTTTTGCGGCCGATGGGCCCTTTGGTGCTAAAGCGGAGGAGGCCGGCGTAGACGGGGTTTTGCAGGATATAGACGACGGCCCGGCGTTCCCAAAGGGAGCCTTTTTTGGTGCGGCAGCCCCAGGCGTTTAAGGAACGGGCGATGGCGCCGGGGCTCTGTCCTGCCAGATAATCCCGGAAGATTTGGCGTACCACGGAGGCCTCCTCGGGTTCGGGGACGAGGCGTCCCTCCTGCATGCGGTAGCCGAAGGGGGCCTTACACTGGGCTTCCCCCCGAAGGGCTTTCTCGGTCATACCCCGCAGCACTTCCCCGGATAATCGGATGGCATAATATTCGTCCATCCATTCGATGATGCGTTCGATCAGACTGCCGAAAGGTCCTTCCACTAAGGGTTCGGAGGCGCTGACGACCTGTACCCCGGACTCTTTTTGCAAGAGGGACTTATAGACGATGGATTCTTCCTGGTTCCGGGCGAACCGGCTGAATTTCCAGACCAATATGTACTGAAAGGGCGAAGGACGATGTTTGGCCAGGGCGATCATGCGCATAAACTCCGGACGGCGTTCGGCCTTTCGTCCGGAGACACCGATCTCCCAAAAGACATACTCCTGGGGTAAAGAAAGAGCGTGGGCCTCGGCGTACTCTTTCAAAAGACGAAGCTGGGCGTCCGGCGAGAGTTCATCTTGTTTATCGGTGGACACGCGGATATAGGCCGCTGCGGTTTCCATGCTAACACCTCCTGTCTCATTCTATTCTAAGAGCGCCGGAATATGGCATACAATGGGGAAGAGGAGGGAAGAAAATGAGAGTCGAAACTTATATCGCCCAGGACGGCGGAGAATACAGACCGATCGGGGATTTCACGGAGGAAGAGCGGCGGAGTCTCGGAAGGAAACTGCATCGGAAGGCCCTCGGCGCCGTGGGATTGGAGGAAGAAAAAGAGGTGGGGGCGAACCAAACGAACAGCGAGGAACCATAGAAAAACAGGCAGTTTTAGGATAACAAAGGCGGTTTTAATAAAAATAAGGAAAAACTCAGAAATCTTTTCGGGAAAGAAGGATTTTATCATCCTTCCTTTGCTGTAAAAAGAGGCCTTGTGGCCTCAAAAGGAGTGTGATATGCTAGAGTCGTCAAAGAAGGGAGACCGGGTTCGGCCTCCTTTTTTTGACGGCAAAAGGAGGAAAGGAGCGAAAGAGAATGGGAAGAGGAGGGATCGCGGCGCTGTGCGTGCTGCTGTGGATCATGACCGGCCTTACGGTGCGGGCGGATCCGGCGGAGTATGACGACGTATTTTTATTTCACAGTGAAGATAGGGGGATCAACACGTTTTCCCTGACCGCCGCGGCGGGAGGAGGGTGGACGCTGTCAAAACCGAGCACATCCTTCGGCTATACGGCTTCGGCCTATGCCGATCATAAGTATTGGATGCGGCTTCTTCTTGTGCGGGCGGACGACGCCCTCTGGACGGGGGGAGCCCTTTACGGACCGGCTTCTGCCTATTGGGGACATCGGTTGACCCAAGGGGACAAACAAGTATGGGCCTACTGTATCGAGCCCAACGTGGGAACCACGACCACGGACTACGAGGAGTCTAAGGCCTACGCGGTCCGGTTCATGGAGAAGCTGAAGGCATATGAAGAAGGGGAGTTGTGGCGGCAGATGGTTCGGGCCATGCATCTGGGAGACTATCTGATCGCCCGGGACGATCACTTTTCGGACGCGGATATTAACGCCGCGGCCAATATCGTGATATGGGAACTTTTGATGGGATACGTTTCCTTTGACGGATCCTATACGTACCAAGAGGCGTCCGCTTCGTATATCTATCCGAACGAGGCGGGAGAAGCGCTCTACCGGCTTTTTGACACGGGAGCCTACCGGGATTTCCAGACGATTCACGACACCCTGTTCCTTCTTTTGAAAACCTATGAAACCCTGCCCGGGTGGATGGGGAGCACGGAGGAAGAGGCGCTGCGGCAGCCGATTTCGCTGCGCTATCAAGAAGACGGAACCTACCGGTCGGAATGGCTTACGGATGAAGAAAGTCAATTGGAGCCTGCCCTGGGGCTGGGAGAAGGAAGTTTCGGCTTTGAAGGGCTCATAGAGGCGGAGGGAACGGTACCGGGGACGGGGATTCGGTATGAGAGAGAAGGAAACCGAATCCGGTTTTCGACGGCGGAACCGGAGGGAAACATGGTCAGCGGTTTCCTAAGAAAGCGGGGGAGCGGGGACGGCGCCGCGCCCAGCGCCTATGTATCGGGGGTCGTATATCCCGCGGGGAACCGCACGGACGGGCAGATCCTGGCAAGTTCCGCCCAGGCGGATGGCATAGGGGGATATCTGGCCTTTAAGATCGAACAGATCCCTCTGAAGATTCAGTTACAGAAAGAGTCGAAGAATCAGGAGGGCCTTTTCAAAGACCACCCAATGTACAGCCTCGAAGGCGCCAGCTACGGCCTCTACCGGGACGCGGAGTGTAAGGATCTTTTGGAAGTCTTGACGACGGATGAGAAGGGGACGGCCCAGTCCGAAAAACAATACCTGCCGGATCAAAAGCTTTATCTAAAGGAGATTCAGCCGCCGGAAGGTTTCTTGCTCGACTCGCGGATTTATGAGATCTCGGCGGGGGAGGAGGCGTTCAGGGTCTATGACGAACCCCTATGCTGCCGAATACCGGAGGAGATTTATAAGGTAGATGAGGCAACCGGAGAGATGATTCGCGATGAGGCGCGTTTTCGGCTGGACTATTACCGACAGGAGACGCCTTCGGGAACGCCCGCCTGGAGTGGCGTCTTTGTGACGAACGGAGAGGGGCTCCTGTCTTTTCAAAAGAAGTTTCTAGTAGAAGGGGACGGGGAAGGCATTCCCGTGGATGAAGCCGGGTATTTCCTGTTTCCGAGAGGCTGTATCCGGCTATCGGAAGTCACCGCGCCGACAGATTACGAACCCTCTCTAAAGACCCTTACCGGTTATATGGACGAAGTCTTACGGTGGGATCCCGCGGATATAGCAGGGATGATTCCCTTACGGGACGGATCTTACGGTTATCCCAACGCGCCCAAGACAGGGTCGATCACGATCTGTAAGCATAGGAGCGGGGATCCCCAAACTCCTGTGCCGGGAGCCCTCCTGGAGCTGCAGCGCCTTGAGGCGGGGGAATGGAAAAAGGTCGGAGAAGCCCGGACGGATGAGACGGGAAAGGCGGTCTTTACGGATCTTTCCCTAGGAGAATACCGGGTGATCGAGACCCTGGCGCCGGAAGGCTATATGCTGCTGGGGGAAGAGGTGCGGATCACGATCCCCCAGGAAGGAGAGCGGGAGATCCTATGGCTCGTGGAGGAAGAGACGGCGTTTATCCTGCCCCATACGGGCGGACCGGGATGGGTTTGGGTATTGAGCCTCGGCATCACGATGCAGGCCGGCGGAACGGTGTGGGCATATGAAAGAAAAAAGGAAAGGAGAAGGAACGATGAGAAAAAAAGGAATGAGTAAAAGGATCCTATGCGTTTTTTTCGCGGTATGGATGATGCTGGGCGCCGCGGCGAGGGCGGCGGAGCCGGATGGAGCCTTGATCGACATGAATAAGAAGGGATCGGTAACGATCGTCAAGTACGAGAATATCCATGATCAGGCGGAGGATGTGGATCCGGGGATCCGTTCGGAGGCCGGGGAAAGGACGCAGACCCATGAACCCATGGCGGATGTGACGTATACGCTCTATCGGGTAGCCAACATCGTGCAGAAAAAAAGCGGGAATCAGGTGCGCTTGGAGTACGAATCCCTCCTGAAAAACAGTAAGGGACAGATCATCCCCGTTCCCTCGGGGCTTAGTTCCCCCCAGGAACTGAACCAATGGGTGAACGATCTAAGAGACAGCGCGGATCCGACCATGCGGATCGCCAATCAGGATGAGCTGGAGGTTTGGCAAGGGACGACAAACACCCAGGGCGTCCTAGTCCTGGGAAAGGATGAAAAGGGACAAAATACGCTCCCCGTGGGGATTTATGCCCTTTATGAAGAATCTCATCCCTCTTTGGTGACGGAGAGCCAGGCGACGGTATTCTCGATGCCTACAACCGCCATAGACGACGGAAACGACCCGGAAAACCAGCCGGATGACGAGGTGTCGGGGGATAACATGGCAGGGGACAGGGCAAACATAGGGCGATGCTGGGATTATGACCTGGTGATCCGTCCGAAGAACGGGACCAAGGCGCTCTCGGTGGAAAAGCATATTTTGGTAGATCCGGGAGAGGAGACGGAGGCGGATCGAAATTACCGGAACGAAGAGATTAACGACCCTTCCAACGACCTTTTGACAGACGCGGAGGATTACGCCATCGGGGATTTCATTCGGTATTGGGTGGAGGCGGAGGTCCCCAAGATGATCGGAGAGATGAAGTTTTTTTATCTGGAAGACCGGCTGAGCATGGGACAGATCTTTACCAACGACGCGAATGAGAGTAACCGAATGGCGAAGCTCGAGGTTTGGGCGGAGGATCTCGAAGGAAATATGGTTTACATCCCAAGGGTGAGCGGCACGGTGACCAATTGGCGGGTTACCGGTCCGACGCAGGCCGTCTCGGAAGAAGCGGCGCCACCGGATACCTTCGGGAACGAACAGTCTCTCGCGGACGACGTCAATACCTACGCTTCCTTTTCGATCTATTTTAATACCCAGAGCCTGTCGGAACAAAACGTGAACACGGATCTGGAAACGACCAAGAGAGGGCCGCTGTATCGGAGGATTTATGTGACGTATCAGGTGAAACTGGGGCCGGAGGCGGTGATCGGAGATCCGGGCAATCCCAATGACATTCGGTTAAAGTATTCCCATACCACGACGAGCAACGAGGAGACGATACCGGATCGCCCCAACATTCCCGAGGAGGGAGATCGGATCGACACGCTGAATCCTCAGGCGCCGGATACCCGGGTGTATACCTACGCGCTGGAAATCGTGAAAGAGGGAGAAGGAGAGGAGTCCATGGAGGGAGCGGAATTTTCTCTGAGGGATATTCAAGGAAATCCCATCGCCCTATCCCGGGACGAGACAGGCTATTATGTGGATCCGGAAGGAGAGAACCGACAGGGTCGGGTAACCATCGATGGAAAATCCCTGGCTCAGATTCGGGGAATCGACGCCGGCGTCTATCAGATCGTAGAAGAAAAGACACTGACAGGCTATCAGCTGTTGAAACAACCCATCATCCTCACGCTGGCCTCCGACAGCGGTCAGGAAATCTTTCCCATGACCTATGTGGAGGATGCCGCCGGGTCTTACTTTCAGATTCAGGAGGGGAAAGGATATTTCATAGAACAGGACGGCGCCAGGCTTAAGATCGATCTTACGGGATTCCAGGCAGGAGATTATGTGTATCTTCCCAAGCAGGAACTCTATTCCTACACCCTAAACGACTCGGAGGATATGAGCCGCGACGCGGCCCTCGTGACATCTCGGTATATACACAGGCAGACGGAGGGAGAGACTTTGAGCTGGAAAGGAAATTATGGGACAGAAAACGGCCGGATCTCGTTGACCGTATGGAATCGAAAGAGTTTTTCCGTGCCGGCGACCGGGGGAATCGGAATCTTCCCGTTTCTGATCCTGGGCGGGGCTCTTTGCCTTCTGGGGGCGGGAGGCTATGTCTTTATGAGAAGGCGTCATGGGAAAGCGGCGTAAAGGAGGGATATGGCCCCTGCTTCTCTTCTGGCTGGGGCTTGGCGTGATTCTGGTTCCCCTGGCGGGAGGAATATGGCAGGATTATATCTCGAGCCGGGCGGCGGATACCTATAGGCGGGAAATCGAAAACCTGGGGGCGGAAGAAGAGGAGAAGGAACTCCTGAAAGCGCGGGCCTATAATGAAGCTTTAAGAAAGGATGTAGGGACAAACGATCCCTTTCGTACAGAATGGGAAGGAATGGGAGGGGCTTACGAAAGAGTGTTGAATCTCAAAGGGGACGGAATCATGGGAGTCATTCGGATCCCCAAGATCGAGGTGTATCTGCCGATCTATCACGGAACCGATGAGGAGATCCTTTCTAAGGGCGCGGGCCATCTTCCCCAGTCCAGCCTGCCCGTAGGGGGATCCTCGACCCATACGGTGATCTCTGCCCACTCCGGGTATCCGGGACTCAAGCTGTTCGACGACTTGGAAGAGCTGCGGGAGGGCGACCTTTTCTATCTGCATACCCTGGGAGAGGAGCTGACGTATCGGGTGACGGAGATAGAGACGGTGAAGCCCTACGAGACGGACAGCCTCGGCATTGCGGAGGGGAAGGACTATGCCACCCTGATGACCTGTACTCCCTACGGAATCAATACCCACCGGCTCCTGGTCCATGGGGAACGCCTGCCGGACAGAGAAGAGGAGGAGCTTTCGGCGCGAGAACCGCCGGAGGAGGCGGGAGGAGGATGGAGATACGCGGCGGGGGCTCTGGCGTTGCTATTGATCACGAGCCTTGTGGCGGTCACAATCAGAAGGAAAAGGAGGAAGAAACATGAACGTGGGAAGGGGCGCTGTCGGGGTCATCGGACTGTGGATCTTGGGCATGATCCTATGGCCCGCCGTCATCCTGGCATCGGAACAGGAGCCGGTTACCACGATCCGGATCGAGGCCGGAAATAGGGCCTCGGGGGAGAGGATAGCGGTTTTTCAAATCGCCCGATGGAACGGCGTGACGGGAGAGTACCTATGGGAAGCAGCATACGAACCGGCAGAGGAAGCGCTCGAGGAAGAGGGGACGGAGGCCGGAGTCTCCTGCCTGTCCGACCTGACCCAAAACCAAGAAGCGGATCTATGGATATCCTTGGACGCAGAAGGAGGAGCCTCTTTGGAAATGCCCGCCGGCTTGTATTTTCTTAGGCAGGCAGAGGAGGCGCGAGGAAAAATGCAGCCGGTACTGATCGGCCTGCCGCGAACCGATGAGACGGGAGAAGGCTGGGAAAAAGAAGCAGTCCTATATCCGAAGTATGCTCCGCCTGCGGAAAATCCTAAAACAGGGGATACGAGGCTCCTCCTATGGACGGGGCTCTTCATCTTAAGCCTCCTGGGTCTCGCGGGTGTCTGGGCGGCGGGCAGAGGAAGGAAGAAGGTGTAGCCTTCGGCAAAGAGGTCATCCAATTGGGGCAGGACACCTGACGTCCGTCACAATACTGGGTGAGAAGGGGCTGTTCGATGCCGGGGCGGGTCACATAATTGGTCAGGACCGAATCTACGATCTGCGCGATATTTTCATAGATGCTGCGGCCGTAGATGAATTTGTGGTCATAGGCGGTAGAAGAAGTGATGGTAAAATCGTATCCTTTAGAGCGATACCACTCGGTGTATACCCGGTTCAGCGTGAAGGACATGATGGCAAGTATGTTGGCGGTGATCGCCGCCTCTTCCCAGGTGGAATAGATTTCGCTGGAGGCCACATTGGCGATATAAGAAGCGTAAGGAACCCAGTAATTCTGCGCGTTAGAGGAGGGAGTGCCGTCGTGAACCACGATGTATTCGGGGATCACCACCTCGTTTAGGACCACGAATCCGTCTTCCGGATTCAGGGGTTTGACGCTGGCTTCCGGTTCTTTAGGCGGGTAGTTCCCGTATAGCGTGCTGGGGCCGATGGTAATCAGGGTCTCATCCGCGACCGGGATCGGAGCAATAAGATTTTCGGTGGCGGCGTCGATCGCGGTGAGCTGCTGCAGCGTAATTTCACCGGGTAAGACCTGGGTTCCCTCCACGGTGACGGTCTGTACCCCTTCCCCCTCCAGGGTCAGGGTGTATTGGGCATAGGGCTGGGGGGAATCCGGCTCCAAAGAATATTCCAGGGGAGGGGTGGGCACTTCCAAGAGAGGCGCGTTGCCGGATTCGTCGGTGAGGACCTGTTCCAAGATCGTCCCATTCATATCCCGCAGCGTCACGAGGGCGCCGGGAATCGGACGAAATCCCACCAGCGTCCGCGCCTGGGGACGGATCAGGCCCCGGGAAGAAATATCCGTTACAGGGGGCATTTCACGAAACAAACGCATGATTTTTACCTCACAATAAGAGTTCAGAAATAATGTATGCGCCGGCAGGCGGTCCTAATCCGTAAAAAAGGGCGAGAGCTATTGAAAGCGGAAAGGAAATGTAGTATAATCAAATTGTCAACGAGATGCGTAAAGGGGGGAAGGAATATGATCAAGATCACAGTGGACATAGAGGGCATGGCCTGCGGCATGTGCGAGGCCCATGTGAACGACGCGATCCGAAAGGCCTTTTCGGTGAAGAAAGTGACTTCT
>CALWBZ010000007.1 GCA_944376225.1 uncultured Clostridia bacterium
ACAAGTTTCAAAGTAATGCAAATAAGGACGGGAGCGAAAGTCTTATTTCAACGGTTTCCATTCATGGTGTGAATTAGAATTTGTTTTGGATAAATAAGGGCAATTTAGATTTTGCTCAGGTCACTTACTCTACATCTGATGGGGTCGAGGAATACAAACTTGACATAGAAAACAATGAGATTTTGTATATGCAGGCGCCAGATAGGCAATATGAAGTGTCAGTGGTATTTGTAGCCCAAAGTGGAGGACAATATAGATAAAAAAGGGGCTGTCGCATTAGTGTGATATGCTCCCTTCTAAGTGACAAGTTTTTATTATTTCACTTGTCTACCTAGAAGGGAGCATATCAATCATTTCATCAATTTAGTGTGACAGCCCCTTTTCAGTGCCCTTATTAAAGTACGCCTTTTTCCTGGAATAGAATAAATAGCAAGATCATTTTAGAAAAAAAGGTAAAAAGATGCTGTTGCATCCGAAGTAGCCTTCAATGATTTGGAAAGCATGATCGTCGAGCCTACTGATGTACCCGATGTGACCGAACCTGGCACAACTGTCACCGATGATGACGAACCCGCAGAAGAAACCACAGCGCCTGTGGATGATGAAATCGCAGAGGCTCTGGCAGCACAGGAGAAGTATCAGGCACTTTACGACCAAAACAGTGACTTTGTCGGTTGGATCAAGATTGAGAACACGATGATCAGTTATCCGGTCATGCAGTCCATCGATAGTCCCGACTTCTATCTCAAGCATGGATTCGACAAGGGTTATAGCAATTATGGCGTCCCTTATATTGACGAAGCCTGCGCCACCGGCTTGAGCAACAACATCGTCATCTACGGCCATAACATGAAGAACGGCTCTATGTTCAGCGATCTGGTGAAATACAGTTTCCAGGACTACTACGAAAGTCATCCTGTTATCCAGTACGACACCATCACTCAGCTGAGTGCGTATCAGATCGTATGTGTGTTCCGCTTCGACACCAATAACGAAACCTTCCGCTTCCACGAGTACACTGACATGAACGAGGAAGAATTTACCGAGTATATGACCAACTGCCATGAGCGTCAGCTGTATGATACCGGAGTGACTGCCGAGTACGGCGACGAGCTGATTACCCTTTCCACCTGTGAGTACACCTATGAGAATGGTCGTTTCGTTGTCGTGGCGAGGAAAATTGTGGAATAAGCAGAGAAGTAATCCGCTTTTGTCCCTGCGTGCCAAAAGTTTTGCGGTTTATAATCGCAAAACTACTTGAAATTTAGTCTGAGTTGCGGTATCATATATGCAAATGGAGGTGGTCAACATGATCAACAGACCTATGTATATAGATAAAATCATGCCGTATGTGGATACACCATTTGTAAAAATCCTGACTGGTGTTCGTCGATGCGGTAAATCCACGATCCTCAAATTGATTATGGAGCAGCTCAAGGCGCGTGGTATTCCGGAAGAACGATTCGTCAGCTATCGGTTTGATTCCATGGAATATGAAGGCATGACGGCCAAGCAGATGTACGCAGATATAAAATCCCGGTTATTGCCTGACGAAAAAACCTATTTATTCTTGGACGAAGTGCAGGAAATTACAGGCTGGGAAAAGGTAGTTAATTCACTGAACACCGATTTCAATGTAGATATCTATGTCACAGGTTCCAATTCCCGTATGATGTCCTCGGAAATCGCTACCTACCTTACCGGGCGCTATGTGGCTTTCCGGATTTATACACTGTCCTTTGCGGAATATCTGGAATTCAAGAGCCGCTATACCGCAGTTGGTGATCCCAGACTGGAACTGGTAGACTATATTCGTTTGGGCGGCTTTCCCGCAACGCATTTGCAGGCATATAGTCAGGATGAAATTTACACCATTGTCCGTGACATTTATAACTCCACGCTCTTCTCGGATATTGTCAAGCGCAATCAGGTACGAAAGATTGACCAGTTAGAGCGAGTTGTGAAGTATGCTTTCAACAATGTTGGCAACACATTTTCTGCAAAATCTATTTCTGATTATCTCAAAGCAGAACGCCGTGCCTTGGATAACGAAACAGTTTACAGTTACCTGGAAAAGCTGGAGAAAGCGTATCTGCTGCATCGCTGCTCCCGCTATGATCTGCAGGGCAAAGAGCTTTTGAAAACGCAGGAGAAATTCTACCTTGCAGACACTGCGCTTCGTTATGCTGTGCTGGGATATAACGACAGCACTGTAGCAGCCAGTCTGGAGAATGTGGTTTATCTGGAACTTTGCCGCCGTGGTTACACTGTGAACATCGGCAAAAATGGTGACTGTAAAGTGGACTTTGTGGCAACCCGCCAGAATGAGAAGCTTTATGTGCAGGTTACGCAGAAAATTGAATCCGAGAAAGCAGAGCGTCGGGAATATGACCGACTGTTGGAGATCCGGGACAATTACCCGAAATATGTGCTGCGAACCGATACCTTTGCCGGCGGCAACTATGAGGGTATCAAGACCATACATGTAGCGGACTTCCTGTTGAGTCAGGAATATTAAAACATTAAATCGATTAAATGCACCTGTCAGAAATGGCTTGCCCGATACGATGGGACCTTGTCCAGTTTAGAAGATAGAAGCCATAGACCAAGGACATCTCCAAAGAGAGGATGCCAAGGGCAGGTAGTATTCCCTGTGGGAATCTCCTCCTTATCCTTGACATTTCTTTTAAGGTGACAGTGTGACCAATCCTTGACACCCGTACAAATTCATATTCCGAAATCGGAACACAGCATTGACTTTTTGAATAAATTACGCTATAATGGGAACGGTAAACACGGAGGTGATTGCGTTGGTAGAACGAAAGGAATATCTAAAATCTCTGATACAGTGGAAGGACGAACAGGTGATTAAGGTTGTGACCGGAATCCGCCGCTGCGGCAAATCCACTTTGCTTGCTCAGTATCAGTCTTGGCTTCAGAAAAACGGAGTATCAGCAGAACAGATTGTATCCATTAACTTTGAAGAACTGGAATACGAGGAACTGTTGGATTATAAAAAGCTGTATGCCTACTTAAAGGAGCGGCTCGTTTCCGGTAAAACCACGTATATCTTTCTTGATGAAATACAAAAAGTTCCGTATTTTGAAAAAGCAGTAGATAGTATTTATGTAAAGCCGGATGTAGATGTGTATATCACAGGCTCTAACGCATATATGCTGTCGGGTGATTTGGCAACGCTTTTGACCGGAAGATATGTGGAAATAAAAATGCTGCCTCTGTCTTTTCGTGAATTTCTTGAAATCACAAAACTGGAAAAACAGCAGGGCTTTGCAGAGTATCTGCGAAACGGCGGACTGCCTTATGTTGCGTCTATGGAGCGCACCACGGAAAAAGTGGAAACCTATTTGGAGGGAATCTACAATACCGTTATTGTAAAAGATATTGAAGACAGACAGACACGAAGGGAAAGAGATCCAGATAAACGAAAAATTAACGACATCATGCTCTTAAAGACAATCGCAAGGTATTTGTCCAGCGTGGTCGGCAGTCCCGTATCCATCAGAAGCATTACTGATTATTTAAGTTCAAACGGAAGAAAAATCTCTCCGAACACGGTAGGCGATTATGTGGAAGCACTCACAGAGTCCTTTATTTTCTATCCGGTGGAGCGTTTTGATATTGTCGGTAAACAGCTTTTGAAAGCGAACAAAAAGCTGTATATCGTTGATTTAGGCCTGCGAAACCATATTCTGCCCCGCAGAAATTATGACCTCGGTTTTTCTTTGGAGAATATCGTTTATTTTGAATTGCTGCGCCGTGGATACAGGGTGGCGATGGGCAAGCACGGCAACACAGAGGTGGACTTTGTGGCGAAAAAACAAAACGCCTACAAGTATTTTCAAGTAACGGCGGATATGACCGCACAGGAAACCTTTGAAAGAGAAATACGACCGCTTGAAAACATCCGGGATAATTATGAGAAAATCATCCTTACGGCAGATATGCTGACGGTTGGCAATTACAATGGAATACAGGTTAAGAATTTGACGGATTGGCTACTTGAAACAGAAAATTAAAAGGAAGCATTTTTACATAGCCGCTTGGTTTTATAAATCAGGCGGCTATATTTTTGTTTAAGGAGGTGTTCGCTTATGGGCAAACAGACTACAACGCCCTGCTCTATGGCGAAATAAAAGCCGGGCAGGACGAGCTGACCGGCTTTTCCGCGGCGATTGAGGCGGTATTTCCTACGGATGAAAGCTTGTTTTGCCTCGTTTGATTTTGGAAAGATAATGAGTCTACACTTCTTCTATTTCGATTGCATCGATAATGACCGCTTCCTCATCCGTCGCGTGATAGTCTGGGTTACTTAACAACGTATCCTGCAAGGATGCCTTTAACTTATCACAGCAGGGCTTAAAGGACAGATATGTAATACTTCCGCCAATAAATCCTCCAATAACGGGAATCGCCTTTTTGAAGAAACCGGAAAACACCTGTTTCGTCATATTGACGCCAAACCATTTTGATACGCTTTTGACAATAGGGTAAATTGTTCCTTTGGTCAGGGCGGTTTTCATCAATTTCTTTTCTACGCCTTTTCCTAATGCTGTTGCCATAGCTTTGAGGGCGGTATTGGTCCCTTGTACTCCGTACATAACACCAAGACAGACAATCAATAGGTTCATCGTTTCGGAATCGAATTTATGCCCCTTTTCTGTCGTATCAATTTCCGGAAAGCCATACAAATACATGAGCTTTTGAGCCGCCCGCAGCATATACCCATAATATTGTATAAGATCCGCGGGAATGGTGGCAACCATCGTGAACCCGCCGGGGGCGCTGAGGGCGGCGGAAATTCCAGATACACAGTTTCTTTCAAATTGAATCACTTCATCCGCGATCTTATCAATTTCTCTGGCTGGAATCTTGGCATAGGCAGGATTGTGTGCAATCGCGCTATTAATAGTTTCCTGTGGATATTTTTTCATCAATTCCTTTTGAAGAAAATCTTTTCGGTTTACCTTAATACCCGGAGTCTGCAAACCAATAATAATAAAATCCTCGATATCTATTTCACCGTTTCCGTTTGCATCCACTGCATTTACAATAGAATCTTTTGATTTTATAACAATGGATTTCGCTGTATCCGTTGCGCTCGAGAACACTTTCCCGACATTTTTGGCTACATCCTTTAGATTTTCTTCCATCGATTTTACGTTGTTTGATTCGTTTGTATTCTCTTTCATTGGTCATGTCTCCTTTCACAAGAGAAGATGTAATTTTCGCGAGACTATGGTGGGTCTGTCAATGTCTGCAAACACATCGATGCTTGTCAACTTTCCTAAAGCTTTCTGTAAGATCTCCCGGAAATCTCGGAAAGTTTTATTTTTTCTCGATCATCATAAAGCGACTCTTTTCAAAGTGAATAAAAATAATCGAGACATTTATATTCTAACATACTCATATGACATACGAAACATAAAATTATATTGTGATAGCGGAGAGTACAGTCTGTAAGGGACTGCACAGGGTAATGGTCTGGCGGTAGGTATGACGCCCGTTAGATTTTCTATTAGCTTTTCAATCTCGCCGTCCAGCCGCTTCTTACACGCGAAAAAATGCAATCCCCGAAATCTTGCGAGAATTGCATTTCGATAAAGTTGACTCTTTGGAAGTTGCGTTTTTATAATTTTGCTGTATAATGGAAATATACGAAGGAGGTGTGTGTCCCATGGCTTTACCCGGAATATCCGGAAGATGGGAGAACAGCCGACTTGTTCCAACTGTTAGCGAAAATGATGGTTAAGCAGACAGGAACAGAGTAATAAAAGTAGTTGCGAGGGAGAAAGTAAATGAATCAAGGAAGAATTATTGTAATTACAGGTTCGCCAGGAACAGGAAAGACAACAACTGCGTCGATTGTTGCAAAAGAATCAGATATGAATAGATCAGTGCATATGCACACAGACGACTTCTTTCATTATTTAAGCAAAGGTGCAATCCCCCCACATTTACCAGAGTCCAACGGACAAAATTGGGTTGTGATTGAAGCCTTTTTAGAAGCTGCAAAGCGATATGCTCGTGGCGGATATGATGTAATTGTAGACGGAATTGTCGGGCCATGGTTTTTGGAACCATGGAAAGCTCTCGTCCAAGAAGATTATGAAGTACACTATATTGTGTTAAGAGCCAGTAAGGAAGAAACTATGAGGCGCGCTGTGGAACGCTCAAAATTAGACAGAAAAACGAATATTGAATTAGTGGAAACAATGTGGGAACAATTCTCCAATTTAGGAGTATATGAATCAAATGTCATAGACACAACTACACTTACAATTAAAGACACGGTTTCCGCGATAAAAGAAAAAGTTGCAAGTGGGACGGCTTTACTATCATAGACATCCCCCTATGACTCCAGCGTCCCGAGAAGAATCCGTAAATCCGCCCAATCTCCAATCCGGATCACCCCGGGAGAATCCGTCTTTTCCCGGGTATACCACACAGGCGTAAGGCCGGCGTTGCGAGCGCCTACGATATCAGCCCCGTACCGATCGCCGGCAAACCAGACCTCGTCGGCGGAAAGGGATGCCTTTTCCAGAGCTAAGCGAAAGATCCGAACGTTGGGTTTGCGGAATACATATTCGCTGCTGGCGATAATAAATTCAAAATCGTGTTCCGGAAGCAGACGACGGATCCTTCTATAAAGGGAATCATGGGAATATGAAATATTGCTGATCACCCCGGTGCGAATATTCTTTTCACGCAGATCTGCTAGCAAATCGGAGATTCCGGGCATGGGAACAGCCGGAGAAGCATTATCCCAGAAGATTTCTTCTAACCGCGATGGGGGGAGGTCAAATCGAATCCCCAAAGACTCGTATAAATAGGCGCTGAAGGCATAATGAGGAATCTCAAACCCCAGTTTATGTTCCCCGTTCACATCCCATCTGCCGAGCTCATGATTGAGTTTGGAAGCTTCCTCCTGGATCCGCGCCGCCGAGAGATGATATTTATTTTGAGTCGCGTGTTTCAACAGGGCGGCCGTCCCTTTCACGCCGTCGAAAGGCTCTTCATGAATCAGGGTCTCGCCGTAATCAAATAAAATCATTTTGGGAATCCGCATCATGGTACCTCCTATCGTTATCGGATGATCTTTAATATCATGGCAGTCAGCCAAGAAAGGAAAAATACGACAATCTGGACGACGACAATCGTCGAACCCACGGGCGTCCCCGCAAGGATGGAGATCAAAAGCCCAAGGAGCGAACAAAAGACTGAGAGGATGGCCGCGCAGAGGGTGACGCCCCGGAAACTCTTAAACATCTGCATCGCCGAAAGGGCCGGGAAGATGACCAGCGCCGAAATCAGCAAAGATCCCACCAGGTTCATGGCCAGGACGATGATGATCGCGATGACCACCGCGATCAGAAGATTATAAGCGCCTGTCTTTGTACCGGAGGCCTTGGCAAAATCTTCGTCGAAGGTGACGGCAAAGATTTTGTTGTAAAACAGAACAAAAATCGCGGCCACTAGAAAAGACATGCCGATGCAAAGCCACACCTCCGTCTGAGACAGGGTCAGGATCGAAGTGGAGCCGAAGAGCGTGCTGCATACGTCTCCCGCCAGGTTCGTGGAGGTGGAGAAAAGGTTCATCAACAGATACCCCACAGCCATCGCGCCCACGGAGATCATGGCGATGGCGGCGTCCCCCTTGATTTTAGTATTCTGCCCGGTACGCAGCAATAGGATGGCGCTTAGAATGGTGACGATCATGACTAGGGGCATTTCATTGGCGATATCCAGTACCGAGGCGATGGCGATGGCGCCAAAGGCCACGTGGGAAAGACCGTCGCCAATAAAAGAAAACCGTTTTAATACCAGCGTCACGCCCAGAAGCGAAGAGCATAAGGAAATCAGCACGCCTACGGTCAGCGCGTAACGAACAAAAGGATAGGACCAATAGAGGGCCAGTTTTTCTAAAATCGCGTTCATTCTCTGCCACCATCCTTTCCGGCGGCGAACAGACGGCCTTGGGGAACCTGACGGTATTGTTCTTCCGTTCCGAAGAAAACGGTTTCGCCCACATGGAGAATGTGGCTGGCATACCGAATGGCCGCCGATATATCATGGGAGATCATTAAAATCGTGATGCCGTCATGTTGATTCAGATCATCGATCAGACGGTACATCTTGTCGGCAGCTTTGGGATCGAGACCGGAAACAGGCTCGTCCAACAGCAGCATTTTCCTGGTGGCGCACAATGCCCGGGCCAACAGTACCCGCTGCTGCTGACCGCCGGAAAGTTCCCGGTAGCTGCGTCCGGCAAGAGATCCGATCCCCATTCTTTCCATGGAATCGGCCGCGAGACGCTTTTCTTCTTTACTATAAAAGGGGCGCAGGCCGCAGTGTCCCTGACATCCGGACAGGACGATTTCCCTCACGGAAGCAGGAAAATCCTTTTGGGCGGTCGTCTGCTGGGGCAGATAACCAATCTCGTTTCCGCGCAGGCCGTCGCCGGTCTGAATTTTGCCGCCTATCGGCGGTATGAGGCCGAGAATCGTCTTCATCAGCGTGCTTTTGCCGGATCCGTTCTCACCCATGATATATAGATAATCGCCCGGGTTGACCGTAAAGTTTATATCCTGCAAAACGGTTTGAGAGTCATACCCCACAGAAAGGTTCTGACATATGAGCTGGGCCATGTTATTGCCTCCTAATTAAGCGCTTCTTTTAATACGAAAAGATTCTGCTCCATCACAGACAGATAGGTCACGCCCTCTTCCGCGTCGTCTAGGGTTACGGATTGCAGGGAATCCAGTATTAGAATCTTTTGGTTCTTGGCGGTAGTATTTTGTATAATCGTCTCGGCAATCCCCTTCTCCGCGTTTTCCGTAGTCAATACGCAGGGGAGGCCCAGCTCATCCACCGTATGGGCCAGGGAAGAAATCGTCTCAAAACTGGCTTCCGTTTCGGCGGAACAGCCCTCAAACGCGGCAAAATAGGACAAACCATAATCCTCTGTTAAATAGCGAAAAGGAAAGCGATCGCCAAACAGCACGGTCTTTCGGGTGGCCTGATCCACCGTTTCCCGATATTCGCTATCCAGCGCGGACAGCTCTTCGATATAGGCAGAGGCATTGGACATATAGGCGTCCGCGTGTTCGGGCGCCAGTTCCCCCAAAGCGCCGGCAATGACGTTACAGAAAACCTCCGCGTTCTTTAAGGACAGCCAGACATGTTCATCCCTCTCGTCCTCGGTATCCGGTTCCACCTTCGCGGCGTCGCCGAGCACATCCAGAAGCGAGACGACTTTCATGTTCTTGTTTGTGGCGTTATCAAGCGCGTCGCTCACCCAGGCGTCAGACTCGCCGCCCACGTAGATCAACAGATCGCAGTCGGATATTTTAACGATATCCTCCATGGACGGCTGATAGCTATGCAGATCCACGCCGTTATCCAAAAGCAGGGTCAGTTCCGCATCGCCGCCCTCTTCTCCGAGGATCGATCGAGTCCAATCGTAGGCGGGAAAAATAGTAGCGACTACGCTCAGCTTATCCTCCTCCCCGGAAGACTCGGGGGAGCCGCAGCCGCCGAACAGTCCGATAATCAAAAAAGATAAAAGAAAAATGATCAGTTTGTGTTTCATATTTATACTCCTTCGGACATCTAAAAGATCCGTCACCATCCGAAATGTCCTTCAATTGCCTGCAGGGTTTGTTCCACCGTCGTCCCATCCTGCCGTTCGAGCCAGAAATAAGGACTGTTTTTAATATCCTCAATCCTTCCGGCATTGAGTTCCCGCAGCGTCCTGGCACAAGTCGCCTTGGCCGCCTCTACATGAGTGGCGCTGTTTATATAATCTCTGAATCCTCGGTGATCCGGACGGCGGCAATATTCTTCCAACAGCTTGGCGGGATCGCGAATCAAAAAGACAATCCTTGACGGTTCCGTTAAACGATTCGCTTCCGATACCGTCAGATGGCAGTCGCATAATACGATCCGGTCCTGAGAAAGGCGTATCAGATCCAGCAGAACGAAGTCCAGCTGTTCCCTAGTATTATCTATAAGCCATCGCTTATAGTCTTCAACGGCGCGTCCAAAAAATGCGTCGGCATCCTGAAACGTCGTATTCATGGAGGGTTGAAAGGCAGGATCAGACATTCCAAGATGCCGCGCGAACTGTTCGTCGACATGATATGCCATAAAAGAATGTTTCTTCGCCAGAGCCCGCGCGGCGGTCGTCTTTCCTCCGCAGGGCGTACCGGATATAAAGTATACGTTTTTTAGATATTCTTTAATGACATTGTCCTGAAAATGCATTGGATGAAGTCCCCCTCCCTAGGCGCGGCTTGTTTTGCTGCTCATTGATAAAGGTATTTGCTGTCTAATTGCAGAAGAACTTATAAAAGAGTCTCGTCTAAAACTGTTGTCAAAACTCCGAGAAACATTAATAAACTCTAACTACTCATAGATTCTCATAGTTTCTCATCGTTGAGGTATTAGTGGAAGCAGAATAGTCGGGAATCGCATGACCGCTGCGAAGCATGGCCGTATAGATTTTGTCGATCCCGCGGCCGGTCCGCTCCGCAAGACCAATTCGTTTGGCGGCCTCTGCCAGAAGAACATTTCGCGGCGTTGGAGATACCGTCAAAATATTTTCGGGAGAAATACCTTCCAAAAAACCGCCGGGACTTGAAATGGACATCGCCGCATTCTGAAGCTGAACCTGTACGGCACCAACTCGAAAGTAGTCTCTGTGGACCAATGCATTGACAAATCCCTCCCTGAAGGCTTCTTTCTCATAGTTTGGAATCGGAACCCGGAACATACCAATTTGCAATTCCTGTTCCACAATGCGGGATTGAAACAAAAGCTCAACTTTTTCAAATGTTTGTAAAAGTGAGGAATGCATTGCGGGAGGATTTGCCAAAACATTCACACCATCCAGCACCTGGAACAGCACTTCATGGCTGGGAACATACTGTCGGATATAGGTCTCATGTCCAATCATCAAGAGACCCGTGATGGTCGGAAACCATTCTTTGTTCCTCTCACGCACAAAACCGAGTGCTCTGTCTAGTTCATTGTCTGACAAATCCAGCAGCGCGGCATCCCTGTGATAGATGCGGATCATATTCCGCAAGCGCTCTCTTTCCAGAGGACTCAGAGCTACCTCCGCCGGGAGATCTTCAATTACCTGCGCAGAAGGATCCAGAGCCTGAATATAAGAAAGACGCTGTAGGATTTCATAAGGTTTCAATGCAACGGTTTCCGGAGTTCCGTCTCGCTTGATTCTCCGACGCAGATATTTTCCCTGAGAAGTCATCATAAGCTGTCGGGAAATGGGCACTTCGATAGCCAAAACCATGCATCCGCTCCATTCTTCCATGTGGGTGTGTACAAACAAGGATGGCACTGTGTTGTCTTGTATGCTGGACTCCATATACCGGCAATTTTTATGTTGATTGTCAACGCCAGTAGGGTTCCGTCATCCTCTACCCCTAAAAACAGCCAACCGCCGTCTGTATTGGCCATCCCAACCAAATCCTCATACAGTTTTTCCATGGCATAGCATTTTCTGTCACTCTTGAATTCAATGGTCAGTGTTTTTTTGACAGGCTCTCCACAAAAGCACCTCCTGCGTTATCAGCACAAAAACTATAACTTAATCTCTAACTAATTGTAATTATATCAGCATTATATCTGTTTTGCAACTTGGAATTCTCTATGAGAATGCTGACTCGCCGCGCCGATTATTTTCGCGATACGGCCATGCGCCCTTTGACCGTTCTGGAAAGCAGCCCGACGCCTGCGAATAACAGCATCGGAAAAATCACGGCAAATAGAATGCCCGTCTTGAGATCTTCTTGCGCCAAACCCGCGACCCATCCCACAACACCGGGACCAAGAGCGCAGCCCACGTCTCCGGCAAGGGCAAGCAGCGCAAACATTGTCGTCCCGCCCAGGGGAATCGTGGCCGCCGCCTTGCTGAACGTCCCCGGCCACATAATACCCACCGATAATCCGCAAAACGCGCAGCAGACCAAATTCAGCAGAGGGACTTGGAATAGCGCCGTCCCGAGATAAGCAAGAATGCAGAGGACACAGCTAGAGGCCATAAAGCGATCCAGACGAATACGGTGGCCGAACTTCCCATAAAATGCCCGAGAAACGCCTTGCAGAAGGGCGAAAGTCATCGGTCCTGCAAGATCGCCGGCAGTCTTGGAGATATGCAGTCCCTTTTCGGCAAAGGCGGAGGCCCACTGACTCACGGCTTGCTCACTCGCTCCGGCGCACAGCATCATGATGAACAGGAGCCAAAAGGTTTTCTGTTTCAAAAGCTGCCCCAGCTTCAGCCCCTTTTCCTCGCCGTCAATCAGCGGCGCGATCGGGACTTTTGTAAACATGACAGCATTACCGATCGGAATCAGCGCCCATATCAGTGCAAGGATCTTCCAATTTCCGATGCCAATAAGTCGGAAAAACAGGGTAGAAAGCAGCACAACGCCCGCGTATCCCCAACAGTAGAAGGAATGGAGCATGCTCATTGCCTTTTCCTTATTCTCCGACGGACACGCCTCCACAATTGGACTGACCAGCACCTCTAGGAGCCCGCCGCCGACGGCATAGATCATAATGGCAATGAGAATACCGATAAAGGGAGACGGCAAAAGCTCCGGCAGAATAGTCAGAAGGATCAGCCCGCCGGCGGACAGCAGATGGGCCAGAATCATCGACGCGCGATATCCGATTTTGTCCACGAAGGTAATGGAGACGAGATCCACGAGCAGCTGCACGCCGAAATTCAGCGTTACCAGCAGCGTAATCTGGGACAATGGAATGTGATAACTGTCTTGAAAAGTTAGAAACAGCAGAGGCGCGAAATTATTGACGATGGCCTGCACAATATACCCGATAAAACAGGCTGTGACCGTATGATTATACTGGTTTTTCATTTTGTACTCGTTCTTCTCTCGTTAAATTTCTCATACCGTCGCAGACTCTATACGGCGGATTACTTGTTAGATTATAAGCGAAGCTGCCGCGAAAATCAAGAGAGCAAATTTTTTGCTTTTCTCTATTGACAACCGGCCAAAAAATGGGGTATAGTTAGGGTGTTCGATAGGTAAGGCTCCTACAGGGATACGGGCTGCTGCCGCGAAATAGTGGAGACACTATGAGATGGTTTGAACAGGATACATCGAATCTAAGGTGTAACCTAACGCAGTTTCATCGCCCTGCAAAGTTAAAGCTCACGCGAACAGGCAGAAGTGGCATCGCACTCCCGTATGTTCATCGAACGTACGGGTTTTTTATGTCCTTCGAGATTTCAAAAAAAGTGAGGTGAAAAGGATGGACGCGGGAAGTAGTGGCAGCTCAGGGAGTATTCCTCTTGGGCTAGGTAAAACAAATCGGATTTCTTTTGGTCAGCGTTTCACGCGGCCTTCTTTTCCCATGCCCATAGAATAACTCCATGCGCTGTATCTTTCCCAATCATTATGCAAAGGGAGGTACAGAAACATGAAAAAAAGAATTTCTCCGCGGGTCATTCCCGCCGGCCGCGGCGCCGTTCGCCGCAGAGACGCCCTCAAGGACCGACTGATGCAGGCGGCCTTCTATACGGATAAGGAGCTGTTTCGTTTTCTTCAGACGGGATCTTCGGGGCTTAATCCGGACGCCGTAGAGCGTTCCCGGGAAAAATATGGGGCGAACATTCTGGCCAAGCACGGACATATCTCTATTTTTAGAAGGCTTTTAGACGCTTTTTTGAATCCCTTCACCATCGTCCTGCTGGCTCTTTCCGTCGTCTCTTTGGTGACGGATGTGTTCATGGCGCCGCCGGAAGAGCGCAGTTATGTGACATTCGCCGTTATTCTCGTGATGATTTTTCTCTCCGGCATCCTGCGTTTTGTTCAGGAGGGCCGCAGCGGACGGGTGGCCGAACAGCTTCTCGGCATGATCCAAACCACCGCCTTGATCAAGCGGGAAGGACGACGTGCCGAAATTCCTATGGAAGAGGTCGTCGTAGGAGATCTTCTGCATCTTTCCGCCGGAGATATGCTGCCGGCGGACGTGCGAATCATCGCGGCAAAAGATCTCTTTATCAGCCAATCCGCCCTGACCGGCGAGAGTGAACCGGTGGAAAAGACGGGCGCCGCATTATATAAGCAAAGCTCCTTAACGGAAATGGAAAATCTGGCTTTTATGGGCAGCAATGTCATCAGCGGCAGCGCCGTCGCCGTTGTGGTGGCCGTGGGGACGGATACCTTCCTAGGCTCCATGAGCGCGGACTTGAATAAAAAGCCGCCAAAAACCGCCTTTGACAAAGGAATCCAGTCTGTCTCTTATCTCCTGATTCGCTTTATGCTGGTCATGGCCCCGATTGTATTTCTTATCAACGGCTTTACGAAGGGCGATTGGCTGCAAGCGCTGTTATTTTCCGTCTCCATCGCGGTGGGACTGACGCCGGAGATGCTTCCTATGATCGTCACCACCTCATTGGCAAAAGGCGCCGTGGCTATGAGCCGTAAACACGTGGTCGTGAAAAATCTAAACGCGATTCAAAACCTGGGCTCCATGGATATCCTGTGTACGGACAAAACGGGAACCTTGACTCAGGATCAGGTCGTATTGGCCCGTTTCCTGAACCTGGATGGCGAAACGGATCCCCGGGTGCTTCGTCACGCTTTTCTGAACAGTTACTTCCAAACCGGACTGCGAAACCTCTTGGATGAAGCGATTATTGAGCGGCAGCAAGCCCTGGGCGCCAGTGAACTGATCGAACGCTATACAAAGGCGGACGAGATTCCATTTGACTTTGAACGCCGCAGAATGAGTGTCGTCGTGCGGGACACACTGGGAAAGACCCAAATGGTAACGAAGGGCGCCGTGGAAGAGATGATCGCCTGCTGTACCCATGCGGAGCATGACGGTCAGGTTGTTCCGCTGACGCCTGAAGTCGCCCGGCATGTGTTAGACATGTCCGCCGAATTAAACACCAGGGGAATGCGCGTCATCGCCGTGGCGCAGAAAAACCATCCCTCTCCCGTGGGACAGTTCTCTGTTAAAGATGAATCGCAGATGGTGCTGATCGGATTTCTCGCCTTTTTGGATCCTCCCAAGGAAACAGCGCAATCCGCCGTGGAAGCCCTTCTTTCCTACGGTGTGCATGTGAAGGTGCTGACCGGGGACAACGAAAAAGTAACAAAGGCAATCTGCCAGATGGTGGGCCTTCCTACGGAGCGAATCCTTCTGGGGAGCGAGTTGGACGCTCTGGACGACGACCAACTGGGTGAAATCGCCGAGGAGGTTTCCGTCTTCGCCAAACTGTCCCCTTTGCAGAAATCTCTGATCATCCGTGTACTGCGAGAGCGGGGGCATTGCGTAGGTTTCATGGGAGACGGGATCAACGACGCCTCTGCCCTTCGGGAAGCGGATGTGGGTATCTCCGTGGATACGGCCGTGGACATCGCGAAAGAATCCTCCTCCGTCGTCCTGATGGAGAAGGATCTCATGGTCTTGGAGGAAGGTGTTATCGAAGGCCGCCGCACCTACGCCAACATGATTAAGTATCTGAAGATGACGGTCTCATCCAATTTCGGAAACGTATTGTCGGTTTTAATCGCCAGCGCCTTCCTGCCTTTCCTTCCCATGGCTTCTCTGCATCTGATTCTTTTGAATCTGATCTATGATGTTTCCTGTACAGCGATTTCCTGGGATCGGGTAGATCCGGAAGATCTGGCGCTTCCCCGAGGTTGGAATACTGCCGGTATCGGACGGTTTATGTTCTTTATGGGGCCAGTCAGTTCCCTGTTTGATATTCTTGCCTTCGCGGGCCTATATTTTCTGATCTGTCCCTTATTTACGGGCGGCACCCTCTATTCTGCCGTCAGCGACCCTGTGGTACAGTCTAATTATGCCGCTCTGTTTCAGACCGGCTGGTTTGTACAGTCCATGTGGAGCCAATCTCTGGTCATCCATATGATCCGTACCAAGAAAATCCCCTTCCTCCAGAGCCGCGCTTCCCTCTCCGTAACGCTGTTTACCCTAGCGGGCACGGGAATCGTTACGCTTCTGCCCTTTTCCCCGATCGGAGATGCTCTGGGACTCGCGCCGCTGCCCCCGGTCTACTTCCTTGGCCTAATGCTTATCATCTTGGCTTATATGGTTGTGACGACTCTCGTGAAGAAACGGTATATTCGCCGTTTTGGGGATTGGCTGTAAAAAGTTGGATACCCCTTTACTTAGATCCTTGCGTGTACAAGCGACATCTAATTTCTCGAAATTCCTGTTAATTTAACAGGAAAACCGGGGAAAGAGCTGAAACCCGCGGCTCCGGGAACAGCACATTCCGGGGAAAATCCATTAATTTAACAGGAAAACCGGGGAAAGAGCTGAAACGCGCACATTCGGGCCCGCGAAGCACGATATCGATTTCTCCTAGATAAAATATCCCCATAAGAAACATTTTACTGTCTCTTATGGGGACTTACTTTATAGTTTATTGATGATTATTTTTCTTTTTGTCATATACCAATGTTCCTATCATGCCAGCGAACGCAACTAGCAGGATGATCGCCATCAGACAGGTCAGCCGCCTCCTCAATCTTTTCATGCTCTTTATCCTTTCTAAATACAATATATAAGATGTTTTAAAAACACCCCTCCAGAGATTGTCCAGCTAGGAAAGAATCCTAGTCATTTAGAAAGATAAATAAATCTATCGTCAATATGTGGATTTCTTGAAGTGAACCACGGGCTTTTCGATATGCTTGGAAAGCATATGTTTTGTTGGCAGTTCCTTTCCTTTACAGCTTTTGCACGAACAGCGCCCGAATGGCGTTGAGCACCGCGATAATCATGACGCCCACGTCGGCGAAGATGGCGAGCCACATGTTCGCGATCCCAAAGGCTCCCAGAATCAAGCAGATCAGCTTGATTCCGATGGCAAAGACGATGTTCTGGTATACGATACCCAGGCACTTTCTGGAGATCCGGATGGCCTTCGCGATCTTTAAGGGATCGTCATCCATCAATACCACGTCCGCCGCCTCAATGGCCGCGTCGGATCCCATGGCTCCCATGGCGATCCCGATATCCGCCCGGCGCAGCACCGGCGCGTCATTAATACCGTCCCCCACAAAGGCCAGTTTATCCTGATCCTGTTTCTGTTCCATGAAACGTTCCACCCATTCCACCTTATCCGAAGGCAGGAGTTCGCTGTGTGCCTCGTCCACTCCCACCGCCGCCGCGACCTGATCCGCCACTTTCTTCGCGTCCCCGGTCAGCATGATCGTCTTGTGAACGCCGGATGCCTTTAGCGCCTGGATCGCCTCTTTGGCGTGAGGTTTCACGATATCGGATATCAGGATATGTCCCACATATTCTCCTTGAATCGCCATATGGACGATCGTGCCCACATGATGACAATCGATATAGGGGATATGCAGCCTTTCCATCAACTTGGTATTTCCCGCGGCGACCTCGACCCCGTCTACTTTCGCGATGACGCCGTTTCCGCTGATTTCTTTTATATCCTGTACTCGAGAACGGTCGATTTCTTTCCCATAAGCTCGCTGGAGGCTCCTGCTGATAGGGTGGGAGGAGGCGCTTTCCGCCAAGGCGGCGTACTCTAAGATCTTCTCGTTTTCCACGGTGTTGTGGTGAATCCCGCTGACCTCAAATACGCCCTGTGTCAGCGTACCCGTTTTGTCAAAGACCACCGTCTTTGTTTTGGACAGCGTCTCCAGATAATTGGATCCCTTCACGAGAACGCCCGCCTTGCTGGCTCCTCCGATTCCCGCGAAGAAGGACAGGGGAATACTAATGACCAGCGCGCAGGGGCAGCTGATGACCAGGAACGTGAGCGCCCGATAGACCCATGTATCCCACCTGGGCGGCAGGCCCATGAAAATCATCTGAACAAGCGGAGGCAGAATTGCCAACGCCAGCGCCGCGATGCAGACCGCTGGTGTATAAACGCGGGCAAACTTGGCGATGAAATCCTCGGATTTGGATTTGCGGGAACTGGCGTTTTCCACCAGATCCAAGATCTTCGACACGGTGGATTCGCCAAATTCCTTCGTGGTTTGGATCTTCAAGAGGCCGGTCATATTGATGCACCCGCTGATAATCTCGTCTCCCGCGGAGACGTCCCGCGGCAGGCTCTCCCCGGTCAACGCACTCGTATTAAGGCTCGAAGAACCTTCTGTTACAATGCCGTCGATGGGCACTTTTTCTCCCGGCTGTACCACGATGAGGCTGCCGATCTCCACCTCGTCAGGATCCACCTGCTCCAGCTTTCCCTCCCGCTCAATATTGGCGTAATCGGGACGGATATCCATCAGATCGCTGATGTTGCGGCGGCTTTTGCCCACGGCATAACTCTGAAACAGTTCTCCTACCTGATAAAACAGCATAACCGCGATAGCTTCGGTATAATCGCCGCTCCGGTCATAAAGGGCCAGCGCGATGGCTCCCACGGTGGCGATCGCCATCAGAAAGTTTTCATCAAAAATCTGCCGGTTCCGAATCCCTTTGGCCGCCTTGATCAAGATATCATATCCGACGATCAGATAAGGAACCATGTACAGCACAAAACGCAATACCCCCGTTGTCGGCGCGAAGGAGACCGCCGCCAATAAAACGGCCGCCGCGATGATGCGCGCGAGCATCTTTTTCTGTTTCTTGTTCATGGGATCGCCCCCTTATATGTCTGATTATAGGAAAATCTCGCAGTCGTCTTCTACCTTCTTGCAGTTTTTGCGGACCTGTTCCATAACGGCCTTCGGATCCTGCCCCTCTTCAAATTCCACACTCATCTTCAGGGTCATGAAATTTACGGTGGCATCCTTGACTCCCGCCGTCTTCTTCGCCGCATCCTCCATCTTATTCGCGCAATTCGCGCAATCCACATCGATCTTGTATGTTTTCTTCATGACTGAATCTCCCTTTCTGTTGCAATGATTTAACGATTGTTTAATCGTTTGTCTGTATGATATGCTTTTTTCTTTCTCCTGTCAACCTTTTTCTCCAGATTTATCCGTTTGGGATAAAAGTGTTTCTATTCGGGCAAATTAGTCATGGACGCATCGACGGATCTATGGTACAATAGGCGCAGCATGACAATACTCTTATAGGCAAGAGACTGCGCTGCGCCCCGAGTTTGCCGCCAATGGGCGCCAAACTTCTCTAAATAGTAGGAGGAATGATGATGTCCGATACCTATCTGCCCCACGACCATGGGCATTCTATGGAGCATGTCCTGGCACATATGCCCGAGACGGAGGATTTTCAGATCGTGGCGGATCTTTTTAAGCAGCTTTGCGACGGAAGCCGCATCCGAATCTTCTGGCTCTTATGCCACTGTGAGGAATGCGTCATCAACATATCGGCGATTGTGGGCATGACCAGCCCCGCCGTATCCCATCACTTGCGCCAGCTAAAAAACAGCGGCCTGATTGTAAGCCGCCGTTCCGGCAAGGAAGTCTATTATAAGGCCGCGAATACCGAACGGGCCCAGCTCCTGCATCATATGATCGAAAAAATGGTGGAGATCGTCTGTCCCGATGCTCCTTCTCCGAAGGAGGATTCGCCGCAATGAAGGATCCCCATGCCGCGTTATGCGCTCAGACCTTGTCCGACGTTCCGCCGGGCGTTTTTCGGATTCTTTTCGATTCGAGCATGACGCAGCCTCCCTGTCACTATACCGATTCCTTTGTCACCGAGACCCGGGGAAAGGGCTGTATTCGGGTATTCGAGCTCTATCCCGGCATTCAGCTTTCCTTTCATCAATATCTGGCGGATCAGGTGCGTTTCCGTCATCCCGTGAGCCATTCGATCCTCGAGATTAACTATTGCCATCAGGGTCGTATCGGCTGGAATATGCAGCATCACACCTCGGTATACTTAGGGAGCGGCGATCTGTGCCTGCATACCCTGGATTGCTGCGCGGATTCTGAGATGACGCTTCCCCTCGGATACTATGAAGGACTTTCCGTGACGATCGATCCTCGGGCGCTGAGTCCCGCCTCTCCGGAAATTCTCAGAGAAGCCCGCGTCCATCCCGGAGACCTGGCGCGGATTTTCTGTGATGGCGGTCGTCCCTTCGCCCTTCCCGCGACGCCCCGATTGACCTCCATTCTGGGCACATTATTTGATCTGCCGGAGCCCCTTCGCATGCCTTATTATAAGTTGAAGACGCAGGAACTTCTGCTCTATCTTTCCCAGATCAACCCGGAGTCCGAGACTCGGCTGACGCCCTATGTTTCTCAGCAGACAGAACGGATTCGGGAAATTCACGATTTCCTCATCCGTCATCCGGCGGAACGTTTTACTATCGAAGATTTGTCCAAGAAATACCTGATGAACAGCGCTTCCCTCAAGTCTTTATTCAAAGCCGTCTATGGATTTCCTATCGCGACCTATATGAAGAAATACCGGATGGAACGGGCCGTAAAACTCTTGTGTGAGACGGATCTAAGGATCGCGGAAATCGCCCAGGCCGTAGGGTATGAATCCCAGGGGAAATTCACCCGGGCCTTTAAGGACTGGGCCGGGGTCACCCCAAGGGAATACCGTAAGGCCCACGAAACGATTTGATTCCATATTTGTTCTTGACATCGACGCACATCGGTTTTATAATGAGTATAACATTTGAATCAGAGGATGTCTTCAGGGCAGGGTGCAATTCCCGACCGGCGGTAAAGTCCGCGAGGCCGAGCTTTCTTGGTCATGATTTGGTGCGATTCCAAAACCGACAGTACAGTCTGGATGAGAGAAGATATGTTGTGAGAGTACCTTCCTTTCATAAACATCTGCAGACACCGTCTTCAGATGTTTATTTCTGTATGAGGAGGTTTTCTTATGAAGTTTTCAACCAAAAAGCTCGTTTCCATCGCTATGCTGTGCGCCGTGGCCTATGTGGTCATGATGGTGGGACGGATTCCCATCGTCCTTTTCTTGAAATATGAGGCGAAGGACGTCATCATTGCCATCGGCGGGTTCATTTATGGCCCTCTGACGGCTTTCATCATTTCTCTTATTGTCTCCGTGGTGGAGATGTTCACCGTCAGCGATACCGGCTGGATCGGATGCGTCATGAACATTCTTTCCACCTGCAGTTTCGCTTGTGTCGCCGCCTATATTTATAAGAAAAACAGGACGCTTATGGGCGCCGTGGGCGGATTGCTCGCCGGCTGTCTTTTGATGGTGATCGTCATGCTTTTATGGAACTACTTAATCACGCCCATTTACATGGGATACCCCCGCGAGGCCGTGGCCGAAATGCTGATCCCCGTTTTCCTGCCTTTTAATCTGTTAAAGGGCGGATTGAACGCGACCATCACCATGCTGCTCTATAAACCCGTGGTGAGCGCGCTGCGCCGCGGAGGATTTGTGGAAAGTCAGGATCCCGGACATATCGACCGTTCCCAGAAGATCGGCGTGATATTGATTACGGTGGTGGTTCTGATTACCTGTATCTTCTTTGCCCTCGTGCTTAAGGGCGTGATCTAAACCGGAAAGGAGGGGCTTGATGGATCGCTGCCTGACCTACGACGTTCCCTCTGAGGCGAATGGCCTGCGGATCGAGCAATATCTGCACCGGCAGGGATATTCCCGCCAGGCGCGGATTCAGCTGAAAAAATATACGGACGGCGTTCTCCTGGACGGGCGGCCCGTCTTTCTCACACACCGCCTTTTGGGCGGCGAACGCCTGTCCGTTTGTTTACGGGAGTCTCAGCCTTCCCCCAATATCCGCCCGGTCTGCCTGCCCCTCTCGATCCTTTATGAGGATGAGGATCTGCTGGTGGTACAAAAACCCGCCGGCATGCCCATCCACCCTTCCCTGCACAACGATGAGAATACGTTGGCCAATGCCCTGGCCTGGTATTATGCTCATAGGGGACAAACCTTTGTGTTCCGCTGCTGCAATCGCTTAGACCGCGATACTTCCGGACTGACCATTGTGGCCAAAAACATGCTGAGCGCCGGCATATTGTCTGAACGCACCGCTCTCAAGGAGATCCGCCGGGAATACCTGGGCATCGCGCGGGGGAGTCTGCCGAGTTCTTCCGGCACGATCCGCGCGCCCTTGGGTCGCAAACCGGGTTCCATCATCGAACGTGTCGTGGATTTTGAGCGGGGCGAGAGAGCCGTCACCCATTACCGTGTTCTCGGGGAAGAAAACGGCCACAGCCTGATCTGGTTATTGTTGGAAACCGGACGCACCCATCAGATCCGCGTTCACATGCAATACCTGGGATTTCCCCTCGTAGGAGACTACCTATATAATCCGGACCGGGAATGGATCGGGCGTCAAGCGCTGCATGCTTACCGCATGTCCTTCGCCCATCCCGTCACCGGACGCCCCATGGTGTTTACCGCTCCCCTGCCCCAGGATATGCAGCGGATTCTTCCTTCCTATACGCCGGACCGGATCCTATCGCAGCTTGAGTAATCGCGGATAGGCGTATTCATAAAATCTTTGAAAACCCTTGCAGTATAGGTTTTGTCCTAGCATACCCTCTTCCAGAACCGGCCGGTCCCTGCGGCAGCCGTTTCGGCATAGGGAATGCCACCGGCAGCTCTCGCACGATTCGGGATGAAGGGCAGAGGGTTCGATAAAGGCCAGTTCTTCTCGCCTTTTGTCCAATTCTTCATAGCTTTGCCGGCGGATGTTTCCCAACCGCCACTCGTCCAACGCGTAAAAGTCGCAGGGATACACGCCGCCGTCCGCCTCCACCACATACTGGACGCTGCAGCGGCCGCCCATATCGCAGCTTTCCGGCGGATATCCCCGCAGCATCCCCACCAGGTTCTCGAACATACGGATATAAATGAACCTGCCGCGAGTCACATCCTCATACCACAGGTCGAACAGGTCGCAGAGGAATTGGCCGTAGGCTTCGGCGGTGAGGGAATAGGGCTGCTCCCCCTTTGTCCCTCCGAAGGGATCGATGCAGGGAATATATTGCTGATAATCCAGGCGGTTCTCGTGAAAAAATGAATAAATCGAGCCGATCCTGGGGGCGTTATAGGCCGTTACCACCGCCAGGACATTGACGTCCACC
This sequence comes from uncultured Clostridia bacterium, assembly GCA_944376225.1. Taxonomy (GTDB): domain Bacteria; phylum Bacillota; class Clostridia; order Lachnospirales; family Bianqueaceae; genus Faecimorpha. The sequence continues at coordinate 23,037 of CALWBZ010000007.1, forward strand.
CGATATTCCCGTAAAATTTTCGCCGCCAGCATCACCCGCTGAAAGCTGCCTCCTCCCTGGGGATCCAACCGGTAATGGTCGTGGAGCTTCCTGGGCCCGTCTAGGGAAAGACCCACCAGGAAACGGTGTTCCCCCAGAAAGCGCGCCCATTTCTCATCGATAGACATCCCGTTCGTCTGCAAGACATAGTGAATTTGCTGTCCCGGCTTTCTGTATTTCTCCACGCAATCCGTAAACCGCTCGTAGAAAGA
>CALWBZ010000008.1 GCA_944376225.1 uncultured Clostridia bacterium
GGCCATGTTATCCGGATGCAGGGTACGTCCGGTACCGCCGCCGGAAGCAACGGAGAAATACTTCTTGCCGTTCTCCAGAGCCCATTTCTTATAAGTACCCGCGACCAGATGCTGGAAACGAGTCGGGTTGGTGGAGTTACCGGTGATGGAAACGTCCACACCTTCCAGAGCCATGATCGCCACACCCTCGCGAACATCGTCCGCGCCGTAGCAGCGCACCTTGGCCCGCTCGCCGTTGGAGTAGGCATGCTGGCTCACTACCTTGACCTCGCCGGTGTAATAATCAAACTCGGTCTCGCAGTAGGTGAAACCGTTGATACGGGAAATGATATAAGCGGCGTCCTTGCCCAGTCCGTTCAGGATGACCTGTAAGGGCTCCTTACGAACCTTGTTAGCCGTCTTCGCGATACCGATCGCGCCTTCCGCTGCCGCGAAGGACTCGTGTCCCGCCAGGAAGCAGAAGCACTTGGTCTCCTCCCGAAGCAGCATGGCGCCCAGATTACCGTGACCCTGACCGACCTTACGCTCCTCGGCGACGGAACCGGGGACGCAGAACGCCTGCAGGCCCAGACCGATCTGTTCGGCCGCGTCGGCCGCGTTTTTCGCGCCGTTCTTGATCGCGATGGCGCATCCCAGCGTATAAGCCCAAACCGCGTTGTCAAAGGCGATGGGCTGCACGCCCTTTACGATGGATTCCACATCGACGCCCTTGGAAAGGCATAAATCCCTTGCCTCTTCCAGAGAGGAGAAACCGTACTTGGGAAGCTCCGCCTCCAGCTTGTCTTTTCTTCTGTCGTAACCTTCAAACTGTACCATTGCGTTTTCCTCCCTTCTTACTCGTTACGCGGGTCAATGTACTTCGCCGCTTCGTCATACCGGCCATAGGTGCCGATATTCTTCTCATAGGCTTCCTTCGGATCGGTACCCTTGCGGATCGCGTCCATCATCTTGCCCAGGTGAACGAACTTGTAACCGATGACTTCGTCATTCTCGTCGACCGCGATGTTGAGGACATAACCCTCGGCCATCTCCAGATAACGAACGCCCTTCAGACGGGTGCCAAACATGGTTCCCACCTGAGAACGCAGGCCCTTACCCAGATCTTCCAAGGTAGCGCCTACGGGCAGGCCACCCTCGGAGAAAGCGGTCTGGGTACGTCCGTATACCAGCTGCTTAAAGATCTCCCGCATCGCCACGTTGATGGCGTCGCACACGAGGTCGGTGTTCAGAGCTTCCAGAATCGTCTTGCCCTGCAGAATCTCCGCGGCCATGGCGGCGGAATGGGTCATACCGGAACATCCCAGTGTCTCCACCAGGGCTTCCTCGATGATTCCCTCCTTGACGTTCAGGGTCAGCTTACAAGCTCCCTGCTGCGGCGCGCACCAGCCCACTCCGTGAGACAGACCGGAAATATCGCTGATCTGCTTGCTGCGTACCCATTTTCCTTCTTCAGGAATCGGCGCCGGACCGTGCTTGGGGCCCTTGGCGACAGTACACATCTGTTCTACTTCATGCGTGTAGTTCATAAGTGAATCGCTCCTTCCAAAAAATCAGTATTCCTACCTACCAATTTTTATTATACTCGATTCGTCAGGCCAGGGCAAGAGAAAAATCGAAAAAAGGCAAGAAAAGAAAAGTGATTGCGTCCCGAGTCGAAATGGGTGTATACTATAAGAAAACATCTAAAAAGGAAGGATCCCATTGGAGGCAAAGAACGACTTCAGTAAAGGCAGCGTCACGGGCAATATCCTGCGCCTGGCGGGACCCATGACGCTGGCGCAGCTGATCAATCTCTTGTATAACATCATCGACCGAATGTACATAGGCCATCTGCCGGAAGATTCCACCACGGCCCTAACGGGACTCGGGCTCACTTTTCCCATCATCACCATGGTAACGGCGTTCTCGAACCTGTTCAGCACCGGCGGAGCGCCCTTGTTTTCCATCGCCAGGGGCGGCGGAGAAGAGGAGAGGGCGGAGAAGCTCATGGGCACGTCGTTTACCATGCTCGTGATCAGCGGCCTGATCTTGACGGGGTTGGGGCTTCTTATCAAGCACCCGGTTCTGTACCTGTTTGGGGCCAGCGACGATACGTTTCCCTATGCCGATCAATATTTGTCCGTTTATCTTCTGGGCAGTGTTTTTGTGATGATCAGCTTAGGTATGAACAGCTTTATCAACGCCCAGGGATTTGCCCGTAAAGGCATGCTGACGGTGCTGATCGGCGCGATCCTAAACATCATCCTGGATCCCGTGTTTATCTTCTGGCTGGGGATGGGGGTACGCGGCGCGGCGGTGGCCACGGTGCTCTCCCAGGGCATATCCGCTCTCTGGGTCATGAAAGTGCTGACGGGAAAGAAAGCCGTCATTCCCCTGCGCCTTCGCAGTCTCGGCGTCCGGCTGAAGATGCTGAAAGAAATCGTCGCCTTGGGAATGTCCGGCTTCGTGATGGCCGTCACCAACAGCGGGGTTCAGGTGGTCTGCAACGCCACCCTTCAGAGCTTTGGCGGCGATATCTACGTGGGAGTCATGACCGTGTTGAACTCGATCCGGGAGGTGGTTACCATGCCCGTCTCCGGCGTGACCAACGCGGCGCAGCCGGTCCTTGGCTATAACTACGGGGCGGGCGGGTACGGCAGGGTGAGGCAGGGGATCCGTTTCATGTCCGTCCTGTGTATCGCCTATACCTTGCTGCTTTGGATCATCCTGATGATCTTTCCCGAATTCTTCATTCACATCTTTAACAGCGAGCCACAGTTGATCGAGTTGGGCGTACCCGCTCTCTATATCTATTTCTTCGGATTCTTCATGATGTCCTTGCAATTTTCCGGTCAATCCGCTTTCGTAGCCCTGGGCCGCTCCCGAAACGCCGTCTTCTTCTCGATCTTCCGCAAGGTCATCATCGTGATACCGTTGACATTGCTGCTGCCCCATATTCCGTCCCTGGGGGTCATGGGCGTCTTTCTGGCGGAGCCTATATCTAACTTCATCGGCGGCGCGGCCTGTTTCGGCACCATGATGCGCACCGTGTGGAGAGAGATGAAACAAAAGGAGCGTTGAAGACTTCAGCTCTTTCCCCAATTTTCCTGTTAAATTAATGGGATTTTTCCGGAAAGTGCTGTTCCCATCCTCACTTTCCCCGTTTTTTGTGTTAAATTAATGGGATTTTCTCGAAAAGTGCTGTTTCGCCGCCTCCCTTTCTAGACACAAAAAGCTGCCTCTCATGATGGAGAATCATTTTGAGGCAGCTTTTTTGCCGCAAGTCTATTTTATTTTACATCCACCCACTGGGGCCAGGAGAACTCGCCCCGATAGTTGGACGCGTTATTATGTGGGTATTTCAGCGGCGCGTTGATCTTTTCGCCGGTGAAAGGCGCGTCCTGGGTATAGATCCACATTTCGTCGGCGTCCCATACGACTACCTCGTCCCTGGCATCGCCGAAGAGGTCGAGCACTTCCACACACTGGGTGGGATGGCCGTCCTCGGGGAAGACGACGACCTGGCGGCCCCATCCGTCGATCATGCCGCCCTTTTCGCAGTCCGCGTTCAGGAGGATCAGATCCTTGCCGTCGCCGGTCCAGTTGACGGGGATGATGACGTTGCCGTTGGTGCCGGGTTCGTCGCTGTAGAGCAGGTTTCCGTGACCGTCATAGAGCAGGATGATGCCCTGGCTCCCCCAGAAGGTGGTGACGGCGGTCTCGAAGCCGGGAAGGTCGGGACGGTAGTTGGCGGTACTGATACGCTGGGCGTGGCAGATCAGCTTGCGCACCAGCACATTGCCGTCGAAGTCCAGAATCATGAAACCTTCCTCGCCGCTGACGATACCGATATAATCCTTGTCGGAGTCGGGAATCAGCTTGCCGATGATGATCTCGTCCGTATGGTCCTTGGCGGGCAGCGTCCAGCGCTTGGTGCCGTCGGAATTGACCATGTTGTAACCGACGAACATCTCGTCCTTGCCGTCTCCGTTGAGGTCGGCGGTATAGGGGAAGTGCCCCGTGATGCCGTCGTGATAGTGCCACAAAAGCTCCAGCTTATTATTGTAAGCCCACAGGCGGCTGTAGCGGTCTTTAATCAGGATGTCCGTTCCGGTGGGATTGCCGGAGAAGTTGCAGATACGCACCGCGTCGATATTGACCCGGTCGAAGGCGTACTGTCCATAGGGAACGCCGCTGTAAAGGGTTTCCAGAGGAGAATCGGAGACAGGAACTGGGATGCTGGCCAGCTCACGGCCCGTGGCTCCTTCCAGAATCCGCAGGCGGAAATCCATGACCGTCACCACTTCGTTCTTGCCGTCCCCGTTGATGTCGGTGATCTGGAAGGGAAGATCCGCCGTCAGATTGGTATGTTCCGGGTTGGAACAGGGTTCGCCGATCTGCCAGAGGATTTTGCCGGAAAGATCAAAGGCGGTCATGCAGCTGATGTCGGCGTAGCGGTCGCTCAATACCCGCTTATGATGCTGGCAGATGACCATATCCAAAGTACCGTTCCCGGTCAAATCCCCGAAACGCAGGTGCCGTCCCGCGCCGAAGTTTTGCAGGCTGATGCGACGGTCCAGCTTCATCTTGGGGTAAAGAGCGCGCTGTGCGGCCAGATCCGCCGCCATATCGGCCTTGACCGCCGCATACTCCTTTTGATCCGCAGCGTACATGGAAACCTCGATGTCCGTATACTGTACGGGCACCGTAGCCATCAGGGCCAGACGTCCCGCGGCATACCGGTTGCAGGTGGCTTTTAGAGTCACGCCGTCGATCTCGGCGGTATAGGTATCGCCGTCCACCGAGAGTTTTACGTCATAGGGCCTATCGAAATCCGGGGTATAATCGGTTTCCGAAAGAACCACGTATTCTTCCTGATCCCGCATGGTCCATTGCAGCTTTCCGCCGTTATGGCAGAAGAGCACAAAGCAGCGGCTGTTCTGGTAGCGCAGGCAGATACCGGCCAGTCCATGGGTATTGAGGAAGAGCATCTTGGCAGTCACCTCGTAGTTTTTCCACTGGCGGTCTCCCGTGACCAAAGTGCTCCAAGGACGCCAAGGATCCTGCACCAGGGGCTTGACCATCTGATTCTCCATCCAGTGCTTGCCCGAACGGGGCGCCACGGACCAGAAGGGTCCCTTCCAACTGTAATCGGCCATGGGGCAGTACCAATTGCCCTGATAGCCTGCGGGGGGATCGTAATGGTATTCTCCCATGGCCGAATGGTTCGGATCGAAGGGAAAGCCTCCCAGGGAGAAATCGCTGAAATCCTCTTTCTGCATCAATATATCACGCATAAAGCCACCTCCTAAACGAATATGACCCTATTATAGCACAAAGGAAGCGGAAAAGCGAGAAAATTTCGGGACAAGGATCCTTTACCGGAACAGACGGGCCTGAGAATTCCAAATGTTTCGATATAATTCGCATTGCAGCATTAATTCTTCATGCGTTCCGTCACCGATGATTTCACCCCCGTCCATCACAAGGATGCGATCCGCAAAACGAATGGAACCCAGACGGTGAGTTACAATGATGCTCGTCTTATTTTTTCCTAAATCATGAAACAGCTTAAAAAGAGCGCCTTCTTCTATTGGATCGATACTGGAGGTTGGCTCATCCAGGTAGATCCATTGACAGGATCTGTAAAAACCTCTCGCGATGGCCAGACGCTGCCATTGTCCGCCTGATAGTTCGATACCGCCAAACAGATTGGATAAAACGGTCTGAGAATTCAGGCCGGTCATGTCGACTGCCTTTACTATAGGATCGATCATTCGGTTGGAATTCGTATCGCTCAAACGAATGTTTTCTTCTAAGGAAACCGCGTATTTTCCATAGTTTTGAAAAACAGCAGATTGCTTTTCAAATAATCGGTTGTTCTCTAACGGAATTCCGTTATATAAGATATCGCCTGTTTTCGGCGTATATAAGCCGCTTAGAAGCTTGACCAACGTGGTTTTTCCCGATCCGTTTTTACCAACGACAGCAATGTGTTCTCCTTCTCGGATTGTAAGGGAGATGTTTTTAATCGCTTCGATTGTCTGATTCGGATAGGAGAAAGAGACGTGCTTTAGTTCAATCTGATGGATATCGTCTTGGAGGGGCTCACCTTCGATCGCGTCTTCCGGATCTTCATCTACAATCGCGAAGAAACTCCGCACTTTCTCAATGACTTCTGTCAACCCCTCGGAGAACGCGTTAATAAAACCTTCCATCATATTAAATACATCGTTTAGGGATGTCAAAAGGGCGGCAAACACACCGATGGTAATTGCCTGCTGTTTCACACAGAGGAACAGAATCAGAATGATCGATATTTTTCCTGCTAATAAGATGCCTTTTTCACATCCATCCAAACGCAGGGCCTTGCTAAAGAATTTCCATCTCACGGTTTTTCTTTGATCAAAAGCGGCATGGAGCAGTTCCATAAAATATTTTTGCAGGCCCAGCAATTTCGTTTCTTTATAATAATCCAGCGCGGAAAGATAACCGCTGTAGGTCTTGATCTTACGAGTGAGGAGCGCCGTCTCTTTTTCGATGTTTACATAAAATCTTTCCTGTATTTTTTCGATGAGAAAAACGGTCGCCAAGATGACAAAGACAATGAGTGGGAGATAGGCGTTTGCGCTGTATAAATAAAACAGGATGACGACAATTTCGGGAATGTAGTACAGAGCGATGAGGAGAATGGTATCCACGATTCTGCGCAGATATCGAGAACCATCGTAGGCTCTTCCTATCAGATCGAGATTCTGACTGTCTTCAAACCGAAGAGCATTCCAACGGCTGATTTTTGCATTCAGCTTATTTACCATATCTTTCGATATTTTCAAATCATAATATTCGTAATTATAGCTTGTGATAGCCCGAATGGCATAGTTAACCGTCTTTACGAGAACGACGATACCCAAGGCAAGGAAGATGCCTTTTGTGTCGACCTCATGAATCCTTGTAATCTGATCAAAGAAAAATTGCAGCGCTATAACCGGTATAGCATTCAACAGACCTTGCAGCAATGTCAAACCGTAATTCCATATAAACAATGGTTTAGAGGCGGAATAAACCTCTTTGAAACTTTTACCAATTGCATTTTTACTTTTCATACCAACTTTTCTGCTCCTGATACATCTCATGGTATTTTCCGCTTTGACGCAGCAATTCCTCATGCGTCCCCTGTTCTACGACTTTTCCGTCTTTTAGAACGATGATTTCATCCGCGATACGAGCGCCGCCCAATCGGTGGGTGATTAAAAAGGCAAACTTATTTTGCAGCGCCTGTTTGAAGATTCGATAGATTTCCGCTTCTTTTATTGGATCGATAGACGCCGTAGGTTCATCCAATACATAAATGCGAGCGTCATTTATGAGCCCTCTGGCGATAGCGAGTAATTGCCATTGTCCACCAGATAGATCCACTCCTTCGGGATCCAGCTTGCCCAGAGGGGTGTGCATACCCATAGGGAGTTGTCCCAAGATGTCTCGCAGACCAATCGATGTCAGTACTTTTTGAATTTCCTCGTCTTTCTCGTCGGATGTTGGATTCGGCAAGAGATTCTGCGAAAACGTGGTTTCATATTTTGCGTAATTTTGATAGACAACGGAGAAGAGTCTTCGTAGATCCTCCCGTTTGATGGTCCGTACCTCGCGTCCGTTGATCAAAATCTCGCCCTCATATTGGGAATAGAACCCTGTCAGAAGTTTTATGAGCGTAGTTTTTCCGGCGCCGTTTTCTCCTACCAGTGCGTACTTCCGATTTCCATAGAGAGTCAAGTGAAGATGGTCGATAATCGGGGTGTTTCCTGAGGGATAAGAAAAGGAAACATCCTTAAATTCTATGGTCTCAATTTGATCGCAGACAAAAGGTTCTCGGCCTTCTTCGGTTTCTTCCGGCAGCGATTGAAAGGCGGAATAGTCCCGCAGATAATACTTGCTTTTTTCAAAACTGATTACGGTTGGCGCTAAAGAAACGGACATTTCGTCAACAAATTCAAAAATGCCTTTTATAATGGAGATATAGAGGCCGCTCGTCATACTTGCGTTTAGCAGTGACCAAAGAAGAATGAAGGCGATGCTGCCGGTGGTGACAGCCGATAAAATATCGAGGCCGCCCATGCGTCCGAAAATTTTTCGGTTTGCCTTTCGTTCAATCTGTACCGCTTGAGAATACTCATTTTTCCATTTCCTCTTGCCCCAATCCTGATAATGAAACAAAATCCGTTCTTCTACGTTTTCTCGATTCGATAAAATAGAACGGAAATAGTCCGCTATACGAAAATGGCGCGTAGACTCCTCGTATGCCGTATATTCTTCCTGGCCGTTTCTGACTGCCAGAATGCCGTAGGGGAGAAGAAAGAGAAGTGTTAAAATGGCGATCACCCATTGTGCCGTCGCGATGGTGATGAAAATCCACCCGGCTCGCAGTACGTCTTCCCATATATCCAGCAGATTTTGATAGCCTTCTATCCATTTGGGGGACGGATCGGCCTGCACCCTCTCCATTAGATCCCAGTTTTCTTTCTTCTCTAATTCCTGGTACTGGATGCGTTGCTTTTTAGAAAGCACTTCCAGAGACAAACTCTTGCTTAGACTGTTGGACACATGCTCTTTCGACGCCTTATATAAAAGTTCGCTGACGCTTTTCATAAGCCAGACAAGAATGATCGCGAGAAAACTTCCTATATCTACGGTTCCGCTGTTTGTAAAGGTTAGAATCAAACTGTCCAATAATTTCGCGATAAGCAGAATTTCAAGGCCATAGGATATGGAGGCGACGAGTTTTGTTAAGAACATGCCCAGGGCGCCGATCTTGTCCGCCTGAAAACTTTTTATGATAAACTGTATTCTAGGATACTTTTTTCTCATTTTGGGTTCCTTCTTATTAGTTGTGCGTAAAAGGGGAACGGGATTCCCTGCTCCGATATATGTATCATAAATATGCTTTTGTGTCAACCATGAAACGTCAATCGGTAAGGATTGTCGATTTTCTGGCATGTAAAAAGAATCGGCAGAAATCAAAAAAGATAGAATGGAAAGACAATGCGGAGTGTGATATAATAGGCGCAGCAAGGCAATTATCTCATAGGAAAGAAACAGAGCTGCGCCTCGAGTTTGCCGCCAAAGGGCGTCAAACTCCGAAAGGAAATTACGAGTCAAAGGAACTGCGGCGCAGCAAGGCAATTATCTCATAGGAAAGAAACAAGGCAGCTTCCTCATGAAGTTTGCGGCGAAGAGAAAGGGTGGTGTATCGTGAAATTCAGAAACGGATATTGGCTGCTGCAGCCGGGGGTGAAGGAGGATCCCGCCGCGCAGGTATATGATTATCGATTTAGCGAGGGTGTTCTTACCCTATATTGTACGGTGCGTCCTACGGAAAAAAGAAACGGGACGGTGAACGCCCCGCTTCTGACTATCGAGCTGAAATCTGTCGGCCGGGACGCTTTAGCCTTGAGGGCCTATCATCATAAAGGGGCGGGGCCGAAAAAGCCTTCGTTTCCACTGTCCCTATCCCCGCGGGAGACATGGGTGGAAGAGGAGGATAACCGAATCGTTTTCCATGCGGGCCGCCTGAGCGCCTACATACAGAAAAAGCCTTTTCGGATCCGCTATTATGAGGGCGCGAGGCTGTTGACCGAATCAGAGGGAAAGAGTCTTGCCTACATGACCCTTCCCGACGGAAGCCATCGGATGAAAGAAGAGCTTTCTTTAGGCGTTGGAGAACTGATTTACGGCCTGGGGGAGCGGTTCACACCCTTCGCGAAAAACGGTCAGCAGGTGGATCTTGTCAACGAGGACGGCGGGACGGCCAGCGAGCAGGCCTATAAGAACATCCCCTTTTACTTGAGTTCCCAGGGGTACGGGGTTTTCATCGACACGCCGGCGCCGGTTTCCCTGGAGATCGCCTCCGAAAAAGTAGAAAGAGTGCAGTTCTCCGTAGCCGGCGAGGAGCTTTCCTATTGTATCATCGGAACGGGAGGCGAGGAGAATCCCTATCATGGGGTTCTTAAGAACTACGCCGAACTAACGGGCATGCCCGCGCTGCCGCCCAGATGGTCCTTCGGACTCTGGCTGTCCACTTCTTTCTTGACGGAATATGATCGGGAGACGGTGATGAGTTTCCTGGACGGCATGGAGCAAAACGGCATCCCCGTGGAGGTGTTTCATTTTGACTGTTGCTGGATGAAGGAGTTTGAGTGGTGTAATTTCCGCTGGCGAGAAGACTGCTTTCCGGATCCGGAGGGGATGCTCAGGGCCATTCACGACCGGGGGATCCGGGTGTGCGTATGGATCAACCCCTATATCGCCCAGAAATCCCCCCTCTTTGACGAGGCGGCGTCTCGGGGATATCTGCTGCGTCGTGGGGACGGAAGCCCCTGGCAGACGGACATGTGGCAGGCGGGCATGGGCATCGTGGACTTCACCAATCCCCAGGCCAGATCCTGGTATCAGGAGCAGCTCCGCGCCCTTTTGAGGATGGGAGTGGACTGTTTCAAGACGGATTTCGGCGAGCGGATTCCAAGGCAGGACGTAGTTTATTACGACGGGTCCGATCCGGAGTGGATGCATAACTATTATTCGCTGCTTTATAACGAAGCGGTTTATGAACTCATAAAGGAAGAAAAAGGGGAAGAAGACGCGGTGGTCTTCGCCCGGTCGGCCACATCCGGCGGTCAGCGCTATCCCGTACATTGGGGCGGGGACTGCGAGTCCACCTATCGGTCCATGGCGGAATCCCTGCGGGGCGGCCTGTCCCTCATGCTGTCGGGCTTTAGTTTCTGGAGCCATGACATGGGCGGCTTTGAAGACGATGACTGCACGCCGGACGTGTATATGCGCTGGACTCAGTTCGGGCTGCTTTCCACCCACAGCCGGTACCATTCCAGCAGGAAGTATAAAGTGCCGTGGCTTTACGGGGAAGAGGCGGTGGAAGTCTGCCGGGAATTTACGAGGCTCAAGCAATCGCTGATGCCCTATCTGTGGGCCCAGTCCGTGGAATCCGTCAGAAAGGGCCTTCCCGTCATGCGTCCCATGCTGTTGGAGTTTCCGAAGGATATGGCCTGCCGGTATCTGGATACTCAGTACATGCTGGGCGAGAGCCTGCTGGTGGCCCCCATATTTAGCGAGACGGGTTTTGTCCGCTACTATCTGCCGGAGGGAGGATGGACCCATCTGTTGACGGGGCAGCCCTATGTGGGCGGACGATGGTATGAGGAAGTATACGACCATCACAGCCTGCCCCTGTTCGTACGGGAAGGCTCCGTGCTGATCCGCAGCCTTCGTCAGGGCAGTTTTGACGGCGACGACCGGGAGCAGGCCAGGATCCATATATACGACGTGCCCATGGAAGGGGCAAGGGCCGCGTGTTATGACCGACGGGGAGAGGAGATCGCCTCCGTCAGCGTAAGGCGCAATGAAGAACAGATGATCGTTGTTGCCCATGGGTTTAAGGAGGATTGCCGCGTGGTGCTGGAAGGGCAGGAATACCCCCTGGCCGGCGGCGTGTTGGTCCTCGTATGAGGAAGGAGGAAGGAACATGAAGAAACTGAGCGAATTACAGCAGGATATGTACCGGGAGAGACAGCTCGAGAGCCGGATTAGGAATCTGGAGATACGCAGGGACAAGCTGGAAGAGAAGGCGCGGGATCTCAAGTTCGACAAAGAAAAGGAACAGGAAGACGTGGAGAAGCTCCAGGGCAGGAGCCTCGCGAACCTGTTCTACAAGGTGACGGGGAAAAAGCAGGAGATGCTCGATAAGGAACAGTTAGAGGCCTATGAGGCCGCGGTCAAGTACGACGCGGCCGCAAGGGAGCTGGAGGCGGTCAGACAGGACCTGGACGCGCTGAGAAACGAGAAGATGGAGCTTCGGGGCAGCGAGGAACGTTACAAAAGTGCCTTAGCGGAGCGGGTAGAGGAACTGCGTCGTCAAGGAGGAGAAGCCGGCGAGCAAATGGCCCGGATGGAGGAACAAAAGGGAGAGCTGAGGCGGCAGGAGAGGGAGATCGGCGAGGCGGAAAGCGCGGGCAAAAACGCCCTTTCCATCGCGGAGAGCATCTTAGACAGCCTGGACAGCGCCCAAAGCTGGAGTACATGGGATCTTTTCGGCGGGGGAGGTCTGGTGACGGATCTGATCAAGCACGGCCATCTGGACGACGCTCAGGATAAGGTAGAAAACCTGCAGATAGCCCTGGACCGCTTCCATACGGAGCTGATGGACATCTCGATCCCCGCGGAGATCGAGGTACGGGTGGATGGTTTCTTAAAATTCGCCGATTTCTTTTTCGACGGACTCTTTGCGGATTGGATGGTGCGGGACCGAATCAAGGGATCCCAGGAGCAGGTGCGGGACGCCTACAAGAGTATCGAAAAAATCCTGGACCGGCTAGACAGCCTCAAACGAGAGGTAAGGGCGGAACTCGGCCGCCTGGAGAGTCGGATTGAGGAGACGGCTCTCAGGCAGGAGGAATCCTCCCATGCCTAATTATCGGATGCTTTTGCAATACGACGGGACGAGATACGCGGGATGGCAGAAGCAGGGCAACACGGATCGGACGATACAGGGCAAGCTGGAGACTCTCTTAAGCCGCGTCTGCGAGGAGACGGTCGAGGTAGCGGGGGCGGGCCGTACGGACGCGGGGGTTCACGCGGCGGGCCAGGTGGCGAATTTCCGTCTGCAAAGGGCATGGGACGCGGAGACCCTGAGGGAAAAGATGCAGCGATACCTGCCGGAAGATGTGGCGGTCCTCTGCCTTGAGGAAGCGCCGGAGCGTTTTCACAGCCGGCTGAACGCCCGGGGAAAAACTTATGAATACCGTATATGGAACGATCCCGTACCCAATGTGTTCGAGAGAAGGTTCCTCACCTGGATCCAGGAACCCTTGGATACCGATCGTATGGGTCTCGCGGCGGCGGAGTTTCTGGGCACGCGTGATTTTCGGGCGTTTTGCTCTCTGAAGCGGTATAAGAAATCCACCGTTCGGCACATAGAGCGGCTGGATGTGTCGCGGCAGGGGGCGGAAGTGCGGATCACCGCGACGGGAGACGGCTTTTTATATCATATGGTGCGGATCTTGGCGGGAACACTGATCGAGGTGGGGCGGGGCGAGAGACGCCCCGAAGACATGGCGGGGATCCTAAATTCCCTAAACAGGGAAGAGGCGGGGGCTACGGCCCCGCCTCAGGGACTGATTCTCAGGTCGGTGCGGTACGACAATCCGATTTTTGTAGATTAATCAATAAAAACAGCGGGGTTCCCCCGCGTATTTCCTTCGATTCTATGGAGAAGAAAAGGAAAGGGCAAAAATTATTTTGTCAAATCTCGCGAGAAATCCTGTAAGAAGAAAAGCGAAATTGTATAATTCTGACCTTCGATAACGCCTGTGTTATAAGTTCATAAACAAACAATACTTGTAATTCGGAAAACGGGTGATTATAATATGGGTTTGAGAAAGGGGGGCTGAGAGTGAATGAGTTAGTGGAAAGCCTGATGGAAGAACTCAACTGCAACGTGGTGTTCACGATTCCGATCTTTGGCGGTATCGACGTGTATGAATCCGTTGTGGTCACGTGGATCATCATGGGCATCATCATGATCGCGACCCTGATTCTCGTACACGGACTCAAGGTGCGGCACATCAACAACAAACAGGCGGCGCTGGAGAGCGCGGTGGAGTTCCTGTACCGGTTCTTCGAGGACATGCTGGGAAAAGAAGGCGCGCGGTACATTCCCTATCTGATCACCGTGGTGGTCTACATCGGGATCGCCAATATGATCGGCCTTCTGGGATTCAAGTCACCCACCAAGGACCTCAATGTGACGGCGTCTCTGGCGGTGATGAGCATCATCCTGGTAGAAGCCGCGGGGATCCAGAAGAAAGGCGTGAAGGGATGGCTCAAGAGTTTCGCGGAGCCGGTGCCCGTCGTCCTGCCGATCAACGTGCTGGAACTGGTGATCCGGCCGTTATCGTTGGCGCTGCGTCTTTTTGGAAACGTCCTGGGCGCCATCGTCGTGATGGCTCTCGTCAAGTTTGTGGCTCCGGTCATCGTGCCGCTGCCTTTCAGTTTTTACTTTGATATATTTGATGGAGTGATACAGGCCTATGTCTTCGTATTTCTCACATCATTATATATAAAGGAAGCAATTGAGTAAACAGAATCAGAAAAGGAGATTGAAATCATGGGAATTATCGCAATCGCTGCCGCAGTCGCGGCATTGACAGGAATCGGCGCGGGCGTGGGTATCAGTATGGCCACCTGTAAGGCCGTGGACGCCATCGCCAGACAGCCCGAGGCGGACGGCAAGATCACCAAGGCGCTGCTTTTGGGATGTGCCCTCGCGGAGGCAACCGCCATTTACGGATTCATCATCGGTATCCTGATCATCATGTTCTTAGGATAAGTTTCTTGCGGAAGGGCGTCTTTGTATGTTAAATGTAGACATTTGGAACATCGCCTTTACGGTGATCAACATCCTGGTCCTGTATTTCTTCCTGAAGCATTTCTTATTCCGCCCCGTGAAAAAGATCATGGATGAGCGTAAGCAGATGGTGGAACATGACCTGGACGCGGCGAAGGACGCGAAGAGCGAAGCGATTCGTATGAAAGAAGAATACGAGGCGCGATTCGCGAGCGCGGACGAGGAGGCCTCTCGGATCGTAGAGGATGCGCGGCGAAGAGCAGGCGCGGAATACGATCAGATGCTTGTGCAGGCAAGACAGGACGCCGAGAAGAGAAAACAGGACGCGGATCAGGAGATCGCCCTGGAGCGGGAGCGGGCCATGAGCGAGCTAAAAAATTCGGTGGCGGATCTGGCTATTTCCGCCGCGGAGAAGCTTATGGAACAGCATAGCGGAGAGGAAAGTGACAAGAAGTTATACGACGCTTTCCTAAAGAACGCGGAGGAGCAGCATGACTGAGCGGGCGAGAGTATACGGAACGGTCCTGTTTGAACTGGATATTCCGCGGGAGACGGCGGAGCAGGCGGCCGCGCTGTTAAGGGATCACCCCCAGCTTAAGAAGGTCTTAACCAGTCCGGTTGTGAAGAACGCTCAGAAACAGGCAATCCTGAAGAGAATCTTTCGCGAACCGGATTTTTCTCCGCTGATGCTTCGTTTCCTGATGAAGGCGGCGGAGGCGGGCTGTATCGGACAGATGGAAGATATCCTCAAGGTGTGCGAGGAGCTTCGTCTGAAGAGCCGGGGCATTGTGAAAGCGAAGCTTCGCTATGTCACCATGCCGGAAGAGTCCTGGATCGAGAAGATCCGCGGTTGGCTGTGCCAGAAATACGGATACCGGGACGTTCAGTTCGTGTTGGTCAAGGATCCCAGCCTGATCGGAGGGTTCATCCTTTCGGCGGGGGATATGGAATACGACTGCAGTCTGCGCGCGAAGCTAAGGGAGCTGCGCAAGACGGTGGTAAGATAGGAGTTTTGATATGAGTACAATCAGTTCTCAGGAAATTATCTCCATTATCAAGAGTGAGATTGAGGATTATGACAGCCGGACCGCCAGCGAGGAGGAAGTCGGCACCGTCATCTGGGTGGGCGACGGGATCGCCATCATCTACGGGATCGACCATGCCATGTACGGAGAGATCGTCATCTTTGAGGACGGCAGTAAGGGAATGGTGCAGGATATTCGGAAGAACGAGATCGGCTGCATTCTCTTCGGAAAGGATACGGAGATCGGCGAGGGAACTAAGGTGCGCAGAACCCGGAGGATGGCGGGCGTCCCGGTGGGACATCGTTTCCTGGGCAGAGTCATCAATGCCTTAGGGGAGCCCGTGGACGGCTTGGGAGCCATCCAGGAAGAAGGGTATCGGCCGGTGGAAGAGCCGGCTCCGGGCATCGTGGACCGTAAGTCCGTGGATAAGCCCATGGAGACGGGGATCCTCTCCATCGATTCCATGTTCCCCATCGGAAGAGGGCAGAGAGAGCTGATCATCGGCGATCGTCAGACCGGTAAGACCAGTATCGCTATCGAGACGATCCTGAATCAGCGGGGCAAGGACGTCGTTTGCATTTATGTGGCGATTGGACAGAAGGCCTCCACCGTGGCCCAGCTTGTGAATACCCTGAGAAAGAGCGGCGCCATGGATTATACCATCGTCATGTCTTCTACGGCCAGCGACGCGGCGCCCCTACAATATATCGCGCCTTACGCGGGAACCGCCATGGCGGAGTTCTTTATGCATGAGGGGAAGGACGTGCTGATCGTTTATGACGACCTGTCTAAGCACGCGGTGGCCTATCGGGCCCTCTCCCTGCTTTTAGAGCGGTCTCCGGGCCGGGAGGCCTATCCCGGCGACGTGTTTTACCTGCATTCACGGCTCTTGGAGCGGTCCAGCAGGCTGTCCGACGAATTGGGCGGCGGCTCGATCACGGCGCTGCCCATCATCGAGACCCAGGCGGGGGACGTATCCGCCTATATCCCCACCAACGTCATCTCCATCACGGACGGGCAGATTTTCCTGGAGGCGGATCTGTTTCTCTCAGGTATGCGGCCCGCGGTCAACGTGGGCCTGTCCGTATCCCGAGTGGGCGGAGCCGCCCAGACCAAGGCCATGAAGAAGGCCAGCGGCAGCATACGGCTGGATCTGGCCCAGTACCGGGAGATGGAAGTCTTTACCCAGTTCAGCTCCGACCTGGACGATCACACCAAGGAGCAGCTGGCCTACGGAAAACGGTTGATGGAGCTTTTGAAGCAGCCCCTGGGACGTCCCCTTTCCATGCCGGAACAGGTCATCACCCTGTGTACCGCCACCCACCGTCTGTTTCTTTCGGTGGAAGTCGGAAAAGTCAAGGAGTTTCAGATGAAAATGCTTGCTTGGTTTGACAAAGAGCATCCGGAGATCCTCCGGGAGCTTGCGGAAAAACAGGAACTGTCCGATACGCTCGCGGAAAAGATCGTCGAATACGGGAAGCAGTTTCAGGAGAGTTTTTAAGACAGAAGGAGGAGACTATGGCGAACGAGAGAGAGATCCTGAGCCGTATGAACAGCATTAGGGATACGAGAAAGATTACCAATGCCATGTATCTGATCTCCTCGAACAAGCTGCGCAAGAGCAAGCAGATGCTGGAGGATACGGAGCCCTACTTCTACGCCCTACAGGCGGTCATCCAGAGAATCCTAAGACACCTGCCGGACATCCAGCATCCCTATTTCGCGGACAGCCGGAATGTGGAGGAGAAGGACAGATCCCGGGCCCTTTTGGTCATCACCGGGGATAAGGGACTGGCCGGAGCCTATAATCACAACGTGCTGAAAGCCGCCCACGAATGGATGGAGAAGGGCGCGAACCACCATCTATATGTGGTGGGCGAACTGGGACGGCAGTATTTCGCGGCGAAGAAAATGCCGGTGGAAGAGCAGTTTCATTACACGGTGCAGAATCCTACGATGCACAGGGCCCGCCGGATTTCCTCCGTGCTGATGGAGGATTACGAATCCGGCAAGATCGACGAGGTATCGATCCTGTTCACGCAGATGATAAACAGTATGCAGGAAGAGGTGCAGATGAAGCAGCTTCTGCCCCTTAAGAGAGAGAGCTTTCAGAACATCAAGATTCCGGTCTCCATGATTCAGGAGGAGATCCAGATGGTGCCCTCCCCCCGGGCCGTCATGGATCATATCGTGCCGAATTACGTGACGGGCTTCATCTACGGAGCGCTGGTAGAGTCTTTCTGCAGCGAGCAGAATGCCCGGGTCATGGCGATGAAAGCCGCCAGCGACAACGCCAGCGCGCTCTTAAGCGAGCTGTCCGTACAGTATAACAGGGTGCGCCAGGCCGCCATCACCCAGGAGATCACGGAAGTGGTGGGCGGCGCGAAGGCCCAGAGAAAGAAAGAGAAAACAGGATGAAGGAGGCAGCCATGAATAAGGGAAAGATCGTACAGGTCATGGGACCCGTTGTGGATGTGGAGTTTTCGCAGCAGCCCCTTCCCCATATAAAAGACGCTTTGACCGTGGATAACCGCGGAAAACGCCTTGTAATGGAAGTGGCGCAGCATATCGGCGGCGGCATCGTGCGCTGTATCATGTTATCGGCCAGCGAAGGACTGTGTAAGGATATGGAAGTTTTGTCCACCGGGGCGGGTATCTCGGTGCCCGTGGGCGGCGAGACGCTGGGCAGGCTGTTTAATGTGCTGGGCGAGACCATCGACGGCGGCGAGGCGCCGAAGACGAAGGAGAACTGGGTCATCCACCGGGATCCGCCTTCCTTCGAGGAACAGAGCCCCGTGGTGGAGATGCTGGAGACGGGCATCAAGGTCATCGACCTTTTGGCGCCTTACGCCAAGGGCGGTAAGATCGGCCTGTTTGGCGGCGCCGGCGTGGGAAAGACGGTATTGATCCAGGAACTGATCACGAACATCGCCACGGAGCACGGTGGATACTCCATCTTTACCGGTGTGGGAGAGCGTTCCAGAGAGGGAAACGACCTCTGGACGGAAATGAAGGAATCCGGCGTTCTCAGTAAGACCGCCCTGGTCTTCGGGCAGATGAACGAACCCCCCGGAGCCCGTATGCGGGTGGCGGAGACCGGCCTGACCATGGCCGAGTATTTCCGAGACGTGGAGCATCAAAACGTGCTGTTATTCATCGATAACATCTTCCGGTTCGTACAGGCCGGTTCCGAGGTGTCCGCCCTCTTAGGGCGCATGCCTTCGGCCGTGGGGTATCAGCCGACGCTGGCGACGGATATCGGCGAATTGCAGGAGAGGATCGCCTCCACCAGAAACGGTTCCGTCACCTCCGTACAGGCGGTTTACGTACCGGCGGACGACCTGACGGATCCCGCTCCCGCCACCACCTTCGCCCATTTGGACGCCACCACGGTGCTTTCCCGTAAGATCGTGGAGCAGGGAATCTATCCCGCCGTGGATCCCCTGGAGTCCACCTCCCGGATCCTGGAGGAAGACGTGGTAGGAAAGGAACATTACGAGGTGGCGAACCGGGTGCAGCAGATCCTGCAAAGTTATAAGGACTTGCAGGATATCATCGCCATTTTGGGCATGGAAGAGCTGTCCGAGGAGGATAAGCTCACGGTAAACCGGGCGCGTAAGATTCAGCGTTTCCTGTCCCAGCCCTTCCATGTGGCGGAGAACTTCACCGGCGTACCCGGTAAATACGTGCCGGTCAAGGAAACCGTGCGCGGCTTTAAGGCCATCTTGGACGGCGAGATGGATGCCTATCCCGAGGCGGCGTTCTTCAACGTGGGAACCATCGACGAGGTAGTAGAAAAGGCCGCGAGCATGGAGAAGGCCTAAAAAGAGAGGAGCGGTGAAATGTCCGGTTTTAGTTTACGCATTATAGCCAGCGACCACGTCTTCTACGACGGAAGCTGCGAGATCCTGACGGTTCCCGCTCATGACGGCCCGGTCTCGATCCTGGCCCACCATGAGGCCATGATGATGGCGACCCAAGAGGGAGAAGTCCGTTTTCGTCCCCTGGGCAGCAGCGAGTGGCAGGAGGCCGTGGTGGGGATCGGCATTGTGCAAGTGGTCAATAACCGCGTCGCCATGGTGGTGGACTCGGCGGAGAAGCCGGAGGATATCGACGTGCGACGCGCCCAGGAGGCCCTGGAGAGGGCCGAAGAGCAGATGCGTCAAAAGCAGAGCCTGCGGGAGTTTAAGATGTCCCAGGCCTCCATGGCCAGGGCGTTGTCCCGTCTGAAGAGCAGCAGCCATATCCGGGAATTATAAAAAACGAGAGTGTCGCGTTTTGCGGCGCTCTCGTTTTGCTTTCGGCCTTATCCCGCGGAGAAAGCCTGCTGCAAGAAGCGGCAGAAGTCCTTGACCAAAGACTTTTGCAATCCCTGACGGGAGAGGTGCAGGAGAATCCTGCGAGAACAGTGAGGATCCGTAATGGGAAGGAGACGGACGGGGGATCCTTCGGGCGCTTCCCAGGAGCGGACAGGCCAGAAACCCACACCCAGCCCGGAGGCCAGCAGCCGGTGGATCGATTCAAATCCGTCGCTCTCCATCAGGATGCGGGGAATGATCCCGGCCTGTCCCAGGTAGTAATCGCAGATCTTACGCATGGGACGAGGACCGGACAAGCAGATGTATCCCGCCTCCTGAGTATCTTTTAGACGGATCGAGGAGAGCTTGGCGTAAGGGGAATCCGCCGGTACCGCCAGATACAGATCCTCCTCCAACAGGATGACGGAATCCGA
Source organism: uncultured Clostridia bacterium (assembly GCA_944376225.1). Taxonomy (GTDB): domain Bacteria; phylum Bacillota; class Clostridia; order Lachnospirales; family Bianqueaceae; genus Faecimorpha. The sequence goes on from CALWBZ010000008.1 coordinate 20,150, forward strand.
GGAGGGGAGGGATTCGTCCGAACGGATCGCCGTGACGCAGATGTCCTCCTCCGTGGAAGAATCCCATTGATGGATATGGAAACTCACCTCCGGATGGAGGGCGCGGTAGGCGATGATCTGCCGCGTCATGAGGGAGGTGGCCGCCAAGAGGCGGATGTGAATCGTATGAGCCGCCTGATAGGCGCCCATCTGCAGTTCCTCGGGGATCCGGTCCAGGCTCTTTATGATGGGCAGAAGACGCTGCTGCAGCAGGAGGCCGGCCTCGTTGAGTTCGATGCCCCGGCTGCGTCTAGTAAAAAGAGGCATGCCCAGTTCCGTCTCCAGACGGTGAATCGCCTGAGAAAGGGCCGGCTGGGCGATCTGCAAATGCTCCGCCGCTTTCGTCATATGCTGATACTCGGCGGCGGCAAGAAAATATCGTAATTGCAATAATTCCATTTCTAATTCTCCTTGGGACGTAAGATGCTCCGAACATCGGCGGTTTCAATATAACACAAGCCCTCTTCTTTGTCAATCCTGGGGAGATTTACAGAAAAACAAGATTAAATTCATCTAAAATTCATATTTGGTTTTGACAATGTGTATAAGATGTGTTATTATAGTTAACAAAGGTTCTGTGAACCCGAATCAAAAGAAAGAGAGTGACATCATATGGCAGCCAAACTGCAAATCGAATTCCAGGTAACAAAGTCAGGAAACCCGCTGGAAATCAGCGATCATCTGTCCACCCTGCTGAAGAGCAAGAGCGATCAGATCCCTCCGGCGTACATGTGCAACAAAGAGAAGCTGGTCTTCATCCTTTATGAAAAGGTGGATAAGGTACTCAAAGAGTATATCGAGAGCTTAAACCCGGAGAAGACCGCGAACATCGCCTATATCTCCATGTACGGGGACGGTCTTGAGGAGCTCTCCGCGATCTCCAAGGGATTGGGAGTCAACGTGGTAGGTACCTATAATGTAGGGATTAAGAAGGGCCTGTTCGGCAAAGGAAAGATGACCCAGGAAGAGCTTGACGGCGCCGTGGAATTCGCCAAGAAAGAGGCAAACGAGCTGTTTGAAAGCCTGCATCTGTAATCGTGAAGACGGGGGTTTCGTGCCATAAGAGGAAGTGAAAGCGGCCTCTGGCGCGAAACCTTTTTTTGTATAGGGGGAGCGTAATGAAAAAGAGAGGGAGACGAATCGGGGCGGGGATTTTGATCGGCGCATTATTGTTTTTTCTGCTGCCGCCCTTTCAGACGCTGCGAAGCATGGCGATCATGGCCCCGTATTCGGCGTATTGTAAACGAGACAGTATCGAGAGCCATACAGGAATAAAAGTCAGCATTCCGGGAGGCATGGAGACCGGGGAGAGGGATTGGTATCCGCTGACTCTTTTTTATGACGCCGGCGAAGAATTTTCTTCTTATATCGGCCGAGACCTCCGGCTCAATATCTATTATAATTTTCCCGCCTACGACCTGTGGGCAGGGTGTTCCTTCTTGTACGACGAGCAATCTCCTTATTATAACAGCTTCTACGGGGCCTACCTGGTAGAAGGAGGGGAGGGGTTCGGTTTCGACGAAACGGGAGAAATCGATACGGAGGAGGCGGCCCGGGTGATCTGGTTCGACCTGTTCCGGCTGGTTTTGGATGATTTCGGCCTGGATCCCGAGGACGGGGTTTTCGAATGGGAGGAGACGGCGCGGAGCGCGCCGGAGCACTACGCGTCCGTGGAGGATTGGCGGCGGGTGGACGGGACGCTGAGGGTGAGCGGGGTCGCCCATGAGGCGCGGGATTTTTGCCGATCCTATCTTCAGTACGGGAAGCCGGCCGAGACACCGGAGGAAGATTTCGCCCCGACCCGTCTGTACGGCCGTCTCATCGGACATTATTTCGCCGAAAAGGACGTAAGCCTGTTTTTCTACATTCTCTCCGGGGACCTGTCCGTATTGGAATCCTGTGACAGGCGCCTTTTGTCCCAAAGCCGGGTGATTTGCGCAAATTAGGCATTGATTTTTACGGCCGGATAGAGTATGATAGTATAGTATGCCAATCAATTAGGAAGGGGAACAGGTATGATGGAATCTTGCAGTGTGGTGCTGCTGTTTGGGGGCGTATCTTCGGAGCACGATATTTCCTGTATGTCCGCTCAAACATTTATGAACGCCATGGAGGCAGAAAAAGGCTATACCGTGTACCCGGTCTATATCGACCGGCAGGGCGCGTGGTTTTTATATGAAGGCGATAAGAGGGCGCTGCGTCAGGCGCCTCTGGAAGAATATAGGACGCCGGTGGCGGTGCTGCCGGGTCTTGGCAAGGACAGTTTTCTTCTTCTGGGAGACGACGGGCCCCAGAGTCTGACGGTGGATGTGGTCATTCCCGTACTGCACGGGTTGAACGGGGAGGACGGTACGGTGCAGGGGCTTCTGGAGATGGCTCGCGTCCCCTATGTGGGCTGCGGCGTGCTGGCTTCCGCCCTGGCCATGGATAAGGTCTATACCAAGAAGATCGTCGCGGAGCTGGGAATCCGCCAGGCGGCCTACGTGGATTTGACGAGAAAAGAGATCTTCGATTCTCCGGAACAGGCGGCGCTTAAGGTGGAAGAAGCCTTTTCTTATCCGGTTTTCGTAAAGCCTTCCCGGGCGGGTTCCTCCGTGGGCGTGACGAAAGCGGCGAATAGAGAAGAGCTTATAGCGGGGCTTCACAAGGCGGCGAAGGAAGATCGCCGGGTGCTGGTGGAGGAGTTCATCAAGGGCCGGGAAGTGGAATGCGCCGTGCTGGGCGCGGAGACCCCCAAGGCCGCGAACGTGGGAGAGATCCTTTCGGCGGCGGAATTCTATGATTTCGACGCCAAGTACGTCAACGCGGAGTCCAAGACCGTGGTGCCCGCCGATCTTCCGGAGGAGACACGGCAGGAGATCCGTAAAGATGCCCTGGCGATCTTTCAGGGGATCGACGGCAGCGGGCTGTCCCGTGTAGACTTCTTCGTAGAGCAGGCGACCGGCGAGGTCATTTTTAATGAGATCAATACCTTCCCGGGATTTACCAACATCAGCATGTATCCCATGCTGTGGGAGGCGGAGGGGCTTTCCGTGGGAGAACAGATCAGAGAACTGATTCAAATCGCGTTAGAGAGGAAACCGTTATATGGAGCGTAATGTCTATATTTCTATTAAGGGGATGCACTCGGCGGAAAGAGACGATGACTACGGCGAGGTCGAGGTGGTAGCGCAGGGCAAGTATTATGAGCGAAACGGCAAATACTACATATCCTACGAGGAAAGCCGGCAGAACGACGGAAAGGCCGGGAGAGCCACGGTAAAAGTAGACGAGGACAGCGTGATCGTCAATCAGCCCGGCTCTTTCGGCGCGAGCCTTTGTTTCGAGCAGGGCAAGAGAACGACTCTATTTTATCATACGCCTTTCGGCGTATTGGAGATAGGGGTGTTGACAAAGAGTTTGGAGATGGATCTGAAAGAGCATAACTGGAAGATCCATATCTCCTACTTTTTGGATATCAATAAACATTACATGGGGGAGCACTACGTACATATCCTGGTGCAGGACCGGGAGGGAGAACCCCAGATTCGTCTGATCTAAGATTGGGCTTGACTTTATGCCCAAAATTCGATAGACTATGATCAGGACGCGAAAGCG
>CALWBZ010000009.1 GCA_944376225.1 uncultured Clostridia bacterium
CGGGGGGACTCCTGGAGGATGGCAGCCGTTTTGTTGAACGCGTCGGATCAGATCGCCGAAGCAAGATTATCCGCTTGGGAGGACACGCCGCTGCCAAGCAGATGGTGCGTGAAGGCAGATGCCGAGCGCGCCGGGTTGGAAACCCTTTGGACGGTAGAGGGAAACTGTATTTTTATACAGCCAAGAAGCGCCCTGATCCTGGTGGATGAGGCGGAGTAGATATAGAGATGAGGAAAGGAATGTTAAAATGAGACGACAGAGCGGGATCTTGCTGCATATCTCATCGTTACCCTCCCGCTATGGGATCGGGTCCTTAGGAAAGGCGGCTTATCAATTCATAGATTTTCTACAGGCGTCGGGACAGACTTTATGGCAGGTGCTGCCCGTAGGGGTGACCGGCTTCGGGGATTCTCCCTATCAGTCTTTTTCTACCTTCGCGGGCAATCCCTATTTTATCGACCTGGAGGAGCTGTTGGAGGAAGATCTTTTGGAACCCGAGGAGGTGCAGGAGGCATCCCAGAACGGGAGTGTGGACCGGGTGGAGTACGGCATGCTGTTTGAGAAGCGGCTTCCGCTCCTGAAAAAAGCGGCTCTCCGAGGATATGGCCGATACGGGGCGGAAGAACAGGATTTTTATCGGGAGAATCAAGACTGGCTGCCAGACTTTTCGTTGTTCATGGCGCTGAAAACGCATTTTTCCCAAAAGCCTTACTGGGAATGGCCCAAAGAGATCCGCGAGCGTGAAGAACAGGCGATGGAGCATTATCGAAGCATCTTAGAAGAAGATATCCGATCCGCCCAGTTCAGCCAGTTCCTTTTTGACAGACAATGGCGGGATCTGAAAGAGTACGCTTCCCGGCACGAGGTAGAGATCATCGGGGATCTGCCCATCTATGTAGCGGAAGACAGCGCGGATACCTGGAGCCACCCGGAGCTTTTCATGCTGGATGAGAACCGCAGGCCCACGGAGGTGGCGGGAGTACCGCCGGATGCTTTCAGCGCGGAGGGACAGCTTTGGGGAAATCCCATTTATAACTGGCCGAAACATAAGGAAACCCAATATGCCTGGTGGGTACGCCGTCTGGAGAAGGCGGTGGAACGGCATGACCTGGTGCGGATTGATCATTTCCGCGGTTTTGCCGGATATTATTCGATTCCCGGGGGAAGCGTCAACGCGGTGAGAGGCGAGTGGAAGAAGGGGCCGGGCATGGACCTGTTCCGGACGCTCAGAGAGCATATTTCCACAGAGGCGCTGATCGCGGAGGATCTTGGGGTATTGGACGAGCCTGTGCGTAATCTCCTGGAGGGCACGGGACTGCCAGGCATGAAGGTGCTGCTTTTCGGCTTCGACGGGGATGATTCGGAGTATCTATGTCATAATTATACGTATAACAGCGTGGCCTATATCGGAACCCACGATAACGAAACCCTCAACGGATGGATCTTCAATCCCAAGACGCCGGCGAAGAGCCGTCAAAACGCCATGGACTATATGCGTCTGAGAGAGAGTGAAGGGTATCATTGGGGAGCGATTCGGACGCTGATGGCGTCGGTGTCGCAGCGCGTCATCTTTCAGATGCAGGACGTATTGGGGCTCGGCAATTACGCGAGGATGAACACCCCGGCTACCGCCATGGGGAACTGGCAATGGCGGATGCGATCGGATGTATTAAACGACAGGTTGGCGAAAAAGCTCTTAAAATGCGTGGAGACCTATCACCGCCTCGCAAAAGAATAAAAAACACCGTCTTATCATCGGTTTTCGACGATAAGACGGTGTTTTTTTTGCGTTACGATATTCCCAGCATCTCTCGGGCCTGGGCAGGCGTCGCGACTTCGCATCCCAGGGAGCGAACCAACCGGGCGGTGTGAGCGACCAATTCGGCGTTCGTCCGGACTCGAGTATCGGGATCCAGATAATCGGAATCCTCAAAACCCACTCGCAGCGTACAGGCGCCCAGGCGTACGGCCTCGGCAAAGATCGAATCGTCTCTGCGGCCAAAATGGGTCACGCCCCAGAGCATCCCTTCGGGAATAAAGGAACGAAGGGCTTTAAGGGCCTGAACCGTGGCCGGGGCGGCTCCCTTATGTCCGAGAACGATGTTGAAAAGGACGGGATTAGGAAGATCGTAGGTCTTCATAAGATCGAGCACGGTATCGATCATTCCGATCTCGAAAACCTCGATCTCCGGAAAGACCTGTTGACGAATCAGCTCGGACACGCAATAGCGCACGTCCTTTATGGGATTCAGATAGACCGCCTCTCCCAGGTTGACAGAACCCACGTTCAGGGAACAGGTTTCCACCAGGTCATCGTATAAGGGAGCGCAGCGTTCCTCGATCGTCAGATTGGAAACGCCGCCTGTGGAGGCCTGGATGATGATATCCGACTCCTGCCGGATATACCGGACGGTTTCCCGGAAAAGGGACAGATCCGGAGTGAGCGCGCCCTGTTTATCCCGGATATGCAGATGAACCTGCCCGGCGCCCAGTTTAGCGCTCTCGATCACATCCTTGGCAATGGCTAAAGGATCGATATGACGATCCGCGGCGTTTACCGGCGCCACAGAGATCAGGACTTTTTGGGGCATGATGAATCCTCCTTCCGCAAATCTGATAATTTTTCGACAATAATTCGCAGCGAGTCCGCTTCTCCCACGTTTCCCGGGAAGATGATATAGGGAAGATCGGGGAAACGGCTTTCCGCCCCGGTCTGCCACACGGGAATGCCCGGCAGGATCTGTCCCATGACCAGGGCCCTGTGGACTTTCAGCGCCTTCGTACCGATATCACTGGAGGTAATGCCGCCTTTGGCGATGACATAGGCGGGCTTATGAGTCAGAAGGGAGACGATCCGGGTGATGGCGGAACTGATCTTTACGGCGATCACAAGATCATCCTCCGGATTGCCGGTACCCGCGTCAATCCGCTCTCGGCGCGTCATAATCACAACCGTGGATCCTTCGGCGATCAGGCGGTCCGCCTCTGCGACGACTCGGTCGATCTCGGCCAGGAAGGCATCTTCCTCAAGGACCAGATGCTGATTAAAGAGTACCCGGCGGATATGGGGCAGGGTCAAGAGTTCTTCCAACTGCGCCGTCGTCTTTTTCGTATGAGATCCGGCGACGATCAGTCCGCCCCGACCGGAGACTCCAAGGTCTTTTGCGGTAAGCAGAGGACGGGGAGAGATTCCCCCCAGCACACGAACGAGAGAAGCGGAAGAACGGATCAGGAAGCGTTTTCCCTGGGCGACGGCACGGTAGAAAGCGATGGCGAATACTTCCAGATCGCTGTAATCCAGCGCGTTGACCACCACATGACCATAATCATGAAGCCCCATCAGGATATTATAAATCAGTAGATAGTCCTCGTTTCGCAGCATCTCGAGGGAGATGCTGGCGACATTCTCCGCCTTGACATTTCCGGCGGTTTTTTCTTCTATGTAATCCTTCAAGTCGGAGGCATGGTATCCGAAGGTTTTATCCTTCGCGAATTCGGTTTCCCCGGCGGGGATCAGTTGACCCCGATCCTCCACATAATGAACGTCGCCGGCGGTGTAGCGGCCGCCTTCCAGAAAGAAGGGGCAGAGAATCTCCCCATCGAAACGAAAGGACAAAGCATCTTCCAGCGTTTCTTTCATTAAAAGGGGCTCCAGCGGATAGTGCCCTCTTAAGGTGGAATCGCCGCGCAGGATCACCTGGAAGGGCGTATGGGTTTCCTGGGAGACCGTCGCCAGATCGAGAGCAATCTGGCGATGTAGGGTTGTTGTTTCTTCTTCCGTCAGCCCCCGGGAATTCGTCAGAAGATAAAAGAGGCGTCCCGGTTGGGCGAATCCTTCCCGGATGCTTGAAATCGTACAATCCGTATAGACATATATATCATGCACGGTTTGTACGCCGGTGGGATCGTCATCCAAGACGACGATCTTGCCGGGAATTTTGTCTAGTTCCTTTTGTAAGAGGCCCTGTATAGGCGTAGAATCCAAAACGGGAAGGCTCTTCGTCAGGTCCTGTAATCTGAGTGTCTGCATGAAGGCCCCCTTAATCCGCGTCATATTCTTCCCGGATCGCCTCAAGACAAAGCTGGGGGCTGGCATAGACGGGAATCTTTACCATCTGACCGAGTTTTTGTTCCATGCGTGCCATGGATCCCTGAGCCAGCAGGATACAGTCCACCTTTTCGGCCAGCGCCGTGACGGTATTGGCGATGCGTTCGTCATGAAGCTCGGGATTTCCTTCTACTAGGGCTTGATAGGCACCCTCCGCCAGGCCGTCCACCGGCGTTACGGTCTTCCCCAGTTTCTCGGCCTCGATCTGTAAAAGACGCATGGTCGGATCCAGGGTGGAACGAAGGGTGGCCACCACGCCGATCACCGAACACTGGGAAACGGCTTTGCGCGCCATCGCCTCGTCGATCCGCACGATGGGGACATGAACCTGCTTGCGACCCTCGTAGACCACGTCGCCGACGGAAGAACAGGTGTTTAAGATGACGTCCGCGCCCATGGCTTCCGCCGCCTTATAATATGAAATCAGACGCTGGTAGATTTCGGGGGTGGGAGAACCGGCCTCCTTCACCTCGCCGATGATCTGGTCGTCGATAATGCTAACGAGCCGCCAATCCGGCAGGGTACGATTGATTACCGCCTGTAGAGGATCGGCCAGTCCTTTTCCGGTATAGATTGCCGCGATTGTTTTTTTCATGATTACCCTCCTAAAATTCTGAGTATTAGCCAGGCGCGATGCGAAAGGCTGTCCTGTTGGGCTTATTATAACATAGATAGAGGAGAAAATACATGCATATTTTCTAAAAAAGTCAATATATATAAAGGGGGAGGTGGAGTCAAGATGGAAAGTGAAAAGACGGCCTGGGATCTGCGGGTGCGATGCATGGACAACCTGGACCAGAAGGGGAGACAGACGGCGCCTGCTTTTTTGGCGGCATCGGATCTTTTGGCCGTATTATCAGAGGAGAAGATTCCCGTAAGGATCAGTCCTCATTACCGAGCGGCAGAGTGGATCCA
>CALWBZ010000010.1 GCA_944376225.1 uncultured Clostridia bacterium
GACCAGCAGTAGACAAAACATCTTTTTCATAATATGCCTCCTTTTGTTGATTTGAAAGACGTCTTTCCTTCTGGCATCAAGATTATCATATATTATGCCCAATATCCAGCGACACTTTTATCAAAAACGCGATATTATGTCCATTTTCCTTCAAATCTCCTTCGACATTTTCTACATTTATTCGTCATTTTCTCCACACATAAAAAAGGATGTCTCCATCCTTCTCGTGATTTCGACATCCTTTTTATTCTTGGCCGCCGGCCTGCCGCGTTTGCCATACGGCATCCTTAAATTGTCCCGGGGTGATTCCCTCATTCTTTTTGAAGGCGCGGGTAAAGGTGTTCAGGTTGGTATATCCGACCCGCTTTAACACCTCGCTGGCGGAAAGATCCCCGCCGCTCTCAATAAAGATCCGCTTCGCCTCCTGCACCCGTCGGTAATTGATATACTGTAAAGGCCCGTGTCCCATCACATCCTTAAAAGCCTTGTTGACCCCCGAGGGCGCCCTGTGAAAGACCTGGCACAGGCTGTCCACGCTGAGCAGCACGTCGCTGTAATTGAGATCTATGTATTCCCGCATCCGCTGTACCAGCTGTTCGTCTCGGCTTGGGCGCTCCTCCCCGCCTCGGTCAAGAACGCGCCCACACTCTGTCTTCAGCGCCTCATAGACCTCTTCATGGTTCTGCGGCCGTATCTGAATGTTGCGAAAGGCCAACATCTCCTGTCTGGAATACGTCCCCGGATGCGTCTGACTCATCCCGTACATATGGTTATAGACCGCCATAGCCGCGGTTTTCGCGTCCACCAAAGACCAGGACGGCCGTCTGGCCATGCCGGCCCATATCTGCTCCAAGACCTCCGTAAGCAAGGCGCTGTCCCCGTTCTTGACCGCCCGCCCGAGGGCTTTTTCACATTCCTCGGAAATCTCCAGGGTCATGGTTTCACGCTGCCGCATCTGCCGCAGCGTGAGCACGCCTGTTTGTTCCTCTAACGCTCCATGAAGAATATACTGCGCCTCTTCATAAGCGTAGGAAATCCGCACCCCTTCGGAATAGGCCGTGCTCCAGGCCAAACGCCCGTGGGGGCATTGTTCTGTGAGCCTTTCCTGCACCTGAGATCTGCTTTCATCGTCACCGCTGTCCGCGTCGATAACGAAAACGACCCGACCGTTCAGTTCCACTCCCCGGCCAAAATACAGACAGGACTCCCCCGTACCGATCGCCAGCATCTCTCCCGCTGCCGCCGGCGTCTGGGCCTGTCCGGAATCTAAAATCAAAACACTGAACCGCGTGGTTTCGTCAAATCCCCACACCCGGAGCTGTTCCTCCCGCGAGACGCCTTTCGGACATTGCCCCATCAGAAAACAGATCATATAGGCCTGATCCATCAACGTCAAGGTCTCCTGCATCTCTTCTCGGTTTTCCTGAACCCGTAGAATCAGCTGGTTCAACGTGTTCTCGATAAAAGAGTATTCTCCGACTTCCTCCCCCTTCGGATCGGAAATCTGTTCAAACCGGGTAATGATGGAACGCACCGGGTTATAATTGCGGCGGATAAAGATCCATATGGCCCCTCCCCCTACCAGAAGCACGAGGAAACCGCCGCATACGCTCATCACCTGTACGTATCCCTCCTGGGCTTCCAACACCGCGTCTTCTATATAGGCTTCATACCGCCATCCCGTTTGATCCGACCGCAGCACCACCGGATTGGCCTCCGCGTCGCTCTTCTCCAGGTATAGGCATTGATCTTGCTGGTCATAGACCGCCATCGCCATCTCCTGGTTGCTTTCCACCACCTGCCAGAATTTCTGGGGAGCCAATTCGATGCAGATCGTCGCCTCCGGAATCCCATTAAACAAAGGAAGGCTCAAAAGCAGCATGGGCACCGGCCTGCTGCCGCTGCTCTCCCATACCTGATATTCCTTCAGATGCGGAGTTCTGAGCACGTTCTCCCATTCTTTCTCATTCATGGCAAGCTGCTTACACTGGTTCTCGTAAAAGTAAACGGGACTGGCCTTGGTCTCATCGGAGAGAATATAATTCCCCTCATAAAAATAGATGTAGAGCTGTTCGATCATGGAATTGCGGCTGACCATGGAGATCAGTTCGTTCTTCAGCCGATACAGTTTCCACTCAAAACTCGCCCCCCGGGATTCCTGCTGGAGAGCTTCATTTAGCGTCGTATTGGCGGCGATTTCCGTGGCGATTTCTTCGACGCTCTGCACCTGATGGTCCACTGCCACCGAGATGACGTTAAGCGCCTGTTCATTCAGATCATAAGTCTGGCCACGGATAATCCCCAGCGTGACGGAGGCGATAATCAGGTAGGCGGCCAAGGGCACGCAGAAGATCACCAGATAGGAAATCAGCCAGCCCCGTCTCAAATCCGCGTGAACCTTGTGCTGCCGCGTGATTTTCTTCCAGTCCGGCATGCCGCCCACCTCCCTTTATCGAATTAGAACTCGGAAGCGTCTCCTCCCACGAAGGTTGCCTGATCGTAATGCAGGCGGCGTTCCGGATTCTTCTCGTCCACAATCGTTACGTTCTTAAAATGAATATTCTCCGCCTCTTTGCAGAAGAAGCCCGTCTTTGCCGTGAGCTCCACGTTCTCCAGCGTGATATCGTGTATAGGCAGCTGCGCCAGACCGTCCACCCGCAGAGCCCGGCCGGCTCCCCGGCAGACTGTGTTGCGAATCGTGACATTCTTAAATTCCGGCACATCCTCCGTCTGGGCCTTATTCTTGTCAAAAGCGTCGCTGTAGCCCATGGTAAAGATAATCGCCTCGTTCTCGATATTGATCATGTTGATCCCGTCCAGGGTGATATCCTCTACTACGCCGCCCCGACCCAGGGCGCTCTTGAAGCGGATCCCCACATCCGTCCCCATGAACAGACAGTCGCTCACATGAATATGGCGGACGCCCCGGGACATCTCGCTGCCAACGACGAAACCGCCGTGCCCGTGATAAACCACGCAATCGCGGATCGTCACGTATTCGGTAGGGATCGGAATCTTCCTGGCCGGCGCGTTCTTGCCCGCCTTCATACAGATGGCGTCGTCCCCCACATCGAAGCTCGTACCCTCGATCTCCACAAAACGGCAGGATTCCAGATCCAGCCCGTCGCCGTTCTGGGCATACCAAGGATTGCGGATGATGGCGTTACGCAGCGTCAGGTGCTCGCAGAAAAGGGGGTGCAGGTTCCAGCCCGGCGAGTTTTGCAGGGTGATATCCTCGATCAGCACCCTCTTGCAGCGCACCAGGTTCACCATGACAGGCCGATGATAATCGAAATACTTCATGGCTTTTTCCTGCCAGTCCGGATCCTCCGGATCCACGTTCGGCACCTTGTGACCCAAATAGCTTCCCTCCGAGGGGAACCAATGGGGTCCGTCGCCTCCTTCCGCGACCACGCCGCCGCTCTGCGTCAGCTTCTCCCACTGTTTCGCGGTCATCTTCATGGATTTGACCATACGCCACAGCTGGCCGTTTCCGTCGATCACGCCCTTGCCCGTGATGGCAATGTCCGTCTGATCCATGGCATGAATCGGAGATGTGGCCCGGATCCGGCTCTCTCCCTCGAAATTACTGCGCACCAAAGGATACTCTTCATTATGTTTATGGAAGAGCAGCAGTCCGCCCTGCTCCACATGCAGCTCCACATGGCTTAAGAGCTCGATGGGCCCGGTGAGCCAGATCCCCTTTCCGACGACCACGCGGCCGCCCCCTGCCTCGTGAGCCGCTTGAACCGCCTTACGGATGGCCTCGGTGTTCGAGATCTCGCCTCCCGCCACCGCCCCGTAATCTTCGATTCGATAATCCCGCTCCGGGATCTGGGGCAATTCTACTTTAGGAAATTGTGTTTGCATTGTCATGTCCTCCTTTTTTCCAATTCATGAATGGGGAAACATCCGGTCCAGCAGCATTTTCCCCGTCCGGGTGCGAAAGATCCGTTCCCGAACGTGCTGAATCTGCTCTCCGTCCATGTGTCCCTCATACATATTGACAAGAAAGTCTGCTTCCACCAGGATTTGATAGTCGAGCCCCTGAATGTCCTGGTACGTATGATGATGACCGACCAAATAGGAAACCCGCTCGATCATCTGCGCCGGGTAGTGGAGCTCCCCCAGCATCTTTTCCGCCTCCGGCGGTCCTTCTATCTGTTGATAGCCTCCCGCGCCACTGCCGTATTTTTTCAGACTGGGTCGTATACCGATATCATGTACGATGGCCGCCGTCTCCAGGATCTGCTGCACCGGCGCCGGAATTCCCTCCAGCCGGCCGATCATCTGGCTGAAGGCGTATACCTTCATAAAGTGCTGAATCCTCTCGGGACATCCCGCCTCGTAACGGCACATGGCCATGATCAGTTCCTCATTGCTCAACCGTATTTCCCTCCATTCTTGTCCGTCTTTTTTTCAGTATAGCATATTTGCCTTCGTTTTTCTACACCCAAAATGATCGATTTCCCCTGTCTTTCTTTCATGGGAGATTCCGACTCCTCATTCCTTGCCCTGTTCTTTTCTCATACAACATATCTTGCTGCGACCCTTTTCACAACTATTGACAAAAGAACGGGGCTCCGCTATACTGAAAACGTTCAAATGCATAATATTGCTGCAACATATCCATCTTTTCTAAAAGGAGCGAGAAACAATATGGCTAAAAAACGTTATGCACAAGTCGGTACCGGCGGACGCGCCAGAATGTATTACGAGGCCATCACGACCACCTATAAGGACACATCCGAGCTGGTTGGTTTCTGTGATCTGAGCCAGACCCGTATGGATTTCGCCAACAAGACCATCGTCGAGGATTACGGCTACCATGCGGTTCCTACTTATAACTACACGGAGTTTGACAAGATGATCGAGGAGACGAAGCCCGATGTGGTCATCGTGACTTCCATCGACCGTACCCATCATCAGTACATCATCCGCGCGATGGAGCTGGGATGCGATGTCATCACCGAGAAGCCCATGACCATCGATGAGAAGAAGGCTCAGGCCATCATCGATACTCAGAAGCGTACCGGACGCAACCTGCGCGTGACCTTCAACTATCGTTATTCTCCCACGAATACGAAGATTCGCGAGCTGATCATGAACGATACGATCGGCGAGGTCTTCTCCGTACATTTCGAGTGGCTGCTGAACACCAAGCACGGCGCCGATTACTATCGTCGTTGGCATCGTAATAAGACCAACAGCGGCGGTCTTCTGGTTCATAAGTCCACCCACCATTTCGACCTGGTGAACTTCTGGCTGGGCACCTCTCCGGAGACGGTCTTCGCCTTTGGTAAGCGCAACTTCTACGGCAAAGAAAATGCCGAGCGCCGGGGCGTTCGCGAGTTCTACTATCGTTGCTATGGCAGCGAGGCGGCCAAGAACGACCCCTTCGCCATCGACCTGAAGGACGGCGGACGCATGGAAGGCCTGTATCTGAACGCGGAAGCGGACAGCGGCTATCTGCGTGACCGCAGCGTATTCGGAGACGATATCAGCATCGAGGATACCATGAGCGTGCTGGTTGAGTATAAGGATGGCGCTCAGATGTCTTATTCTCTGAATTCCTACTGCCCCTGGGAAGGTTTCATCGTTACCTTCACCGGTTCCAAGGGACGTATCGAGTACCAGCAGGTTGAGCAGTCCTATATCAACGCCGGCGGCGACCGCAATAAAGAGGGCGCCCTGAAGTCTGCCGAGATCCGTGTTTGCCCCATGTGGGGAACGCCTTATGAGGTAGAAGTGGAAAGAGGCGTTGGCGGCCATGGCGGCGGCGATAACGTCATGCTGGAAGACATCTTCGGTGAGAATCCTCCGGCGGATCCGTTCAAGAGAGCGGCCGGTTATGTGGACGGCGCGATGTCCATTCTGACGGGCGTTGCCGCGAACAAGTCCATCGCTTCCGGTCAGGCGATCAAGATTCGCGATCTGGTACAATTCTAAACTGTCTTACACGATCAATCGATATATACACAGGGGTCACATCCGGATGAGGGGCCGCCGCGCGAACCGCGGCAGCCCCTTGTTTATGCCCTGAAAGCCGAAAGGCGGCGTGCCAAAAACACGCCGCCTTTTTTAATCCTCTTCTTCCGCTCCAGGTTCGGAGGATATCCCCGTCCCCTTCACACACAGCTCCTCCCTCTCCCCTCGTTTCTTCCACAATACGGAAAACAATATAAAAATCATCCCTATCGTGCATGTGGTAAACTCGATCATGTCCTGGTTCCAGCAAAAATCCCACGCGCCGTACACGCCCACGGACAGGATCAGAAGCCACAAGGTCCGCTTAAAAAGGCCTATCAACAGGAGCATAATACCGGCGGCAAGGAGGCGCCGACCATTCTTGCGGCTCCATATATGCTCTATGGGATCCCATCCGCTGACGTCCAACGCGCCGGGGCCGTCGTTTTCTCTTCGTTTCTGTTCGAGGTGCGCCGCAGGCGTACACTCCCTCAGAAATCCCTTCCCCCAAGACAGCAAAAACCAAATGGGCAGAATCTCCCACAGCATGACGCAGAGGATGTTCCAAAACCAGATCCAATTGGCCGCTCCGGCCAGGTCTCCGCTTCTCGGAATGGCCCAATAAGGGATTCCCCTTCCCAGGTTGATCGGAAGTGTGGACAACCCCACTTTTAGGCCGGTGTCCGTCACCCCGGTGGAAAGATCCTCTACGGGAATTAAGGCCGCCAGGACCGCGTAAGCGCCATAGGCCACTAACAACACCGTGACCGCGCCCCACATCCACAGCATCCCGATATATAATTTCCGGCAGTATTCCCTTCGTTCCTCGGACATGATACGCTCTTTTTTCATAGACGCCATCCTTACCCGAAGGTCTCCGCGTCGTATTCTACCACGCCGATATAGGTCTTGCCCGCGTTCAACGCGATCTCGTTTTCATCCTCGTCCGTAATCCGAATCCGGTCATAGGGCGAATCCTTATACCAGCGGATTTCCTGCAGCACTCCGTTGGAAATATAGTAGCCCGTACCGCCTCCGGTGCCTATACTCATGCGGTATCCGTCTATGGAGGTGATCTCGCTCTCTAACACCAGCACGTTGGTGAAGGCCAACTGGGTTCCCGTATCCTGCACCATGTGGGGTTCTCCGCTATGCTCCTTATAATACAGCCGATCCGCCGCGTTATAGGTAAAGGTACTGTAGTATTCTTTAGAAAAATGCAGCGTTATCTTCTCGCAGGCTTCCTCCGTATTCGATACGGGATGGTCGGGGCTATTCCATACAAACGCCGGTCCCTGATAAGCCTCTCCCAGCTCGGTACGCATTCCGTAGGCTTCCATCTGGGCCGGAATGTTCGCCCCTTTTACATACATGGTGTGCTCATAGGCATAGACGTCCAAACGCTGCGGATCCCGATCAAAGATATCCGGATCCGTATACCGTCCGTCAAAATTATCGAGCCCCAGTTCCTCAATACGGTCCAAGCCCGCCTGAGAACCACCTACATGCACATACAGCGCGTCGAAACCCGCTGCCAAATCCACGAAATAGGGCCTCGAACTCCGCACGGAACAGACATTCGGAATCTGGGTGTAATCTCCCCATATCGCCAGGAGTCTGGTGATCCCGGCTTCCGCCACCATTTCAAACATAATGTCCGCTCCGGCGATGCCGTATTGAGGCAGAGAATCTTTGATATTATTAATCACGATCGCGACAGGACGCTTGCCGACAGCTTCATCCGAAAGATCCGCCAACCCCGTCAGCGGGTTCAGATTTCCGGTTTGCTCCGTAGACGGCGTTTCCTCTGCCACGCAGCTTTCTTCCCGGGATTCCTCCTGAGAGACCTCCGCACTTTCCTCCGGCCGGGAAGATTCCTCATCGCGGTAGGAATCCGTCGAAGAGCTGCTGTCTCCCAAGGACGAAGAATTTCCGTCCCCGCCGCCGCAGGCGCCTACAACAAACATCAGCAACGCCAGCAAAGCCGCCGCCAAGCGTTTTTTACACATGAACCTGTCACAACCTTTCTTATTGGTGCTTTTCAGCAAATAAAGCCAACTTGCAGTACATATCCTCCAAAATCAGCCTGGAGTCGATTCTGCGATATACCCGAATCTTCCGCTCCCCCGTACCGGGAATATAGGTCATCTCCGGGCTGATACGGGGCGCGGGAATGAGGTCGTATTCCCAACGATGCTCGTAGAGAATCAGCCCCGGCGCTGGCGAATCTCCCAGCACCCACGTCTCCCCGGTGCGGAACGCGCTGTGCAGGGAGCTCGGCTTTAGCGAGCATTCCACGAGCTGATCGAACAGATATTTTCCGATCTCTCCGCAGCGGCTAACACGGTATTCCAGTTCCGCCATGGAAACCGGCATCATCTCGTACACATTTTTGGGCACCTGCCATAATTCGATGCCGGACGCCATCACTACGTTCACCGCGTTCACATCGTTCCCCAGATTGAATTCCGGGGCTCCCACCGGGTAAGTGCCTCCCCCTATCCAGATGGCCGTGAGCCTGCCCGCGATCGCCGGTTCCAGCAGATACGCCGAGGCGAGATCCGTTAAAGGCCCCAGGAAGGTTACATACAGATGCCTGGGATCGTCCTTCATGGCTTCCTCGATGATCTTCCTGGCTCCTTCCGAATCGACGGGCGTCTTCTCGTCCGGCAGCGCCCGCGGCGCTCCGTGGAGCACGACTCCGGCGGGATCCATTCCCATTTTGCCGAAGATACGCTCCAGCTCCTCATAGCTCTCCTGCATCGTATGATCATGGCGCGTTCCGAAATGGGCCGCGATCATGGCCACATTATCGAATTTGGAAGAAAGAAGGGTATGGACGATGGCAAACTGATCGTCTCCCTCGTTCGCCGCGTCCGTATCGGTAATGACGCGCACCTTCTTCTCCTCCGGCATCGGATAGCTGTACTGATTGTAATTCATCCTTTGTTTCCCCCTGTCTGTTTTTATCTTTGTCCCCACCGGATCCTGTCGCATTCCGGCGCCTGTACATAACGCTTCCATAAAAGCGGCGGCCTGCCTCCCGGGCTGGCCGAAAGAGCGCGCTCTAACTCCAATAGAAGCGCGGTTCGGATAGCCCTGCGCTGTCTGGCGCATGGCTTTCTATGCCCAAACAAGTCCTGACTCCTCGCCAGTATCGCCTCTTCTCGAAGGGGCAGCCTGGACCAGCCGTAAACGCCGACCTCCCGCCCCGCCCGATACAGATGAATGACTCGTTCCATAGGTATCTTCCCCCTGTGGACATCTTTTATCATATCATATGCGAGGGCAACAGACAAGGTTCTTTTTATGAATCCTTTGCAAGAGACCGCGGTGCCGCCTGCAAAAAGCAGATCTGTTTCCCCTGCTTCGCGAATTTTTCTTCATACTCTGTCATCACGTTGTCCGGCAATATTCCGGAGCCGTGCAGGTCTCTGCTTTGCCGCAGAATCTGCCATCCCTTTTCCTGAAGCCGCGCCAACGAAAAATCGAACAATATTTCATTATCCGTCTTCATCTGCAATATGCCGTCTTCTTTTAGAATCTTCCGATAAATATCCAGATAGGTCGGCGCCGTCAGCCGGCGTTTCGCGTGGCGCTCCTTAGGCCAAGGGTCGCTGAAGTTTAGATAGACGCGGCTCAACTCTCCCTCCTGAAATATTTCTCCCAGCTCCGCCGCGTCTCCCAACAGGAACCTGAGGTTTGGCCTGTCCTCTCCTTCGCCGGCGGCTTCCAGACGCTTCACTCCCCTCGCCAGGACGCTTCCGATCCGTTCCAGGCCAATCCATCCTTGTTCCGGATGCCTTGCCGCCATTTCTCCGATAAATCTCCCCATACCGCAGCCTACCTCTAAACAAATCTCTTCCATCCGCGAATCAAAGCTCCGAGCCCATTCTCCCCTGTATGTCCTGCCATCGGCGATCACCCATGGAGAATCCGCCAATATCCGCGGCGCTTCTTTCATATATCGTATGCGCATAAAGTCTCCCTTCTATTCATAAAAATAAAAACCGCCCCTTGCGAGGCGGTAAACAGTGAGCCATTCGGGGTTCGAACCCGAGACACCTGGATTAAAAGTCCAGTGCTCTACCGGCTGAGCTAATGGCCCACGAATGCCCAGAACCGGAATCGAACCAGTGACACGAGGATTTTCAGTCCTCTGCTCTACCAACTGAGCTATCTGGGCATGCCAAATCCGTAGCAATCGGACTAGCAAACAATACTATATCATATTCGCGGGTAAATGTCAAAGGAAATTTATGTTCTGGCGCAAATTTTTCCCGGACATCCCAACAGGAGACGCGAGGCTCCCCCGCGTCTCCTGCTCCTGCATTGACTTATCCCACCGCCAGGAACTTCATATTCTGGCCCGAAATACATTGCTTATATTAAAGATAGACGCTTGCGCTCCCCACACTACTCCCTTCTACTTTATATCCACAAAATGCATACGTTCCATTTCCAATACTTGCCTCATATCGACAGCTTTTGATCCCAGTTGCCCAAATTTGCTGGTATTTCCCATCGCTGTCATAATACGCCTGCCCGCTTAGTTCAAGCTCCGGAGCGTCCGGCGTCTCCTCGTTGGAAATTTGCGCGTCTCCCACTAAAGTCGCTTTCACCCGAGTCGTTGTCAAGGATAAATTACCTAAATAATTATAACCCAAGATTGCGCCTCGAACAGGCGTCGCCTCTTTCGCCGAGACGATAATAGTCCCACTCAGAAGCGTAATACATACCATCACAATGATTGTCAATCTCTTTGTTCTTTTCATTTTCAGAACTCCTTTCTTTTACAATGCTTTTCCACAATAGCCGTCACGACCATCTGAAATGATCTCACCCTATTATTATGCTATATGATATACCATCTCCCTTTTGCTCACAGCACATATTCCCAGACCACTTCCGCCGCTCTTTCTGCGTCCAACGGAACCTGGAGGAACCACCGATTGTTTCCCTGCGATGCACAATAAAAGACATACTCTTCATCACCCCCGCAGAATATCAGGAAACAACGATTTTCTTCCGCTTTTCCCTCCCATGTGATCTCTCTTTCGCAGACCATCTCCCCAGAGAATGTTCGTACCTGCATATAGATGTCATCATTTTCATCGTAATATATCGTAATCACATTATCCCTTGTCATCCGATTAAAGCCGTTCTGTGTACATTCCCATTGGGATACCGTTTCTATATTTTTCGTCTGAAAATTATATCGATACACCCCCAACATCGTGCC
>CALWBZ010000011.1 GCA_944376225.1 uncultured Clostridia bacterium
AAATGGTCGTATGAGAACGGCGTCAAATATTTCTCGGTTGCATCCGGCGGCGGCACGGGCCGCACGCTCCACCCGGACAATATGGCTGCCGGCCCGGCTTCCTACGGCCTGACCGATTCCATGGGCCGTATGCACGGCGACGCGCAGTTCGCCGGTTCTTCTTCCGTTCCGGCTCACGTCGAGATGATGGGTCTGATCGGTATGGGCAACAACCCCATGGTCGGCGCGACCGTGGCTTGCGCCGTAGCGATCGAAGAGGCTATGAAGAACTGAGATTTCGCGTAAAAATAGGGTGTTGCCGAATCGGCAGCACCCTTATTCTATCAAACGGTTCGCTTCATTCCTGTCTTCTTCTCTTGCGGCGCGAGATCGCGGCCACCACGCCCGCCACCAAAAACACGGCGCTCCACGTCCCTACGTTCACCGCCGTGTTCAGCTTGCGAAGCGCCTGCCGTGCCGAAGCGTCCAAATTCTGCATCCTCAATCCACCCCATTCCAAACAGTTTTGAACAGCTCAAATCTTTTCTGCTCCTCATTGATTGTACAACATATTGATAAAGATTGCATCATGGATTTAATAAATATGTGTAAAAATTTCTTTACATTTCTAATAGATGGAAAAGGAGGCCCTTATGTCCCTTTCCGTCCGTAAACGCGGGATTCTTCTTGGCTGCGCGCTGGCCCTTTTCTTCCTGCTGAGCCTCATTCTCTTATGGATACAATTCTCCCGGGCAGATAACGGGCGGATTGCCCGGATTACGCAGGATGGCCGTATCGTCGCGGAGATCGACCTGTCTTCTGTCCGGGAACCCTACACAATCCGGATCGACGGAGAGGACGGAGCATATAACGTCATCACGGTGAGACCCGGGTCCATCGGCGTCACCGAGGCCAGTTGTCCCGATCATATCTGTATGCAGACAGGGTTTATCGAGGAACCTCTTCTGCCCATTACCTGCCTGCCCAACCGCCTTGTCATCCAGATCTTTCCCGAATCCTGAAAGGAGTCATCATGCGTCGCCTCACCCGATTAGCCCTTTTTACGGCGATCGCGCTCATCCTCTCTCTTGTGGAAAGCGCGTTTCCTCCTTTGCTGCCCGTCCCCGGCATACGACTGGGTCTCGCCAACGTGGTCACGCTGATCCTCCTATACGCCGCGGGCCCCCGGGACGCCTTTATTGTCCTGATTCTTCGTATCATCCTGGCCAGTATCTTCGCCGGGCAGGGCATGTCCTTTTTTTACAGCCTCGCGGGGGGATTGCTCAGTTTCTGTGTCCTCTGCTGTCTGAAACGTTTCCTTCAGGGTTCCTTCATCCTCCTTGCCAGCGTATTCGGCGCCCTTTCTCACAATGGGGGACAGCTTTTAACGGCCGTCCTGATCACCCAAACGCCGGCCCTCTGGGCTTACGCCCCGATTCTTTTCGTGAGCGGAGCGGTCACCGGCCTCTTCACCGGCCTCTGCGCCCTGCTCTGTCTGCGCCATCTCCCGGGCATATCTAAATCTTGCGGAGATTCTTCCGGAACTTTTTAATTTTTTTCTTTTCGCCTCTTTCTATCCCGTAAAAATCATGTTATAATCAGGAACGTCTATTATGAATTAAAGGGGGACTTTTATCTATGAGAGCTCGCGCGAAAGCGGTCAACTCCATCACGGAAGGCATCATCTGGAAAAACATGCTGGCCTTTTTCTTTCCCATTCTCCTGGGAACCTTTTTCCAACAGCTGTATAATACCGCGGACGCCATCATCGTGGGCAATTTCGTCGGAAAAGAAGCCTTGGCCGCGGTGGGCGGCACCAGCGGCACGCTGATCAATCTTCTGATCGGCTTCTTCGTAGGATTATCCGGCGGCGCCACGGTCATCATCGCCCAATACTACGGGGCTCAGGATCACGAAAACGTACATAAGACCGTTCATACCGCCATCGCCCTGGGTATCATCGGAGGCGCGGCGCTGATGGTCATCGGCATCATCCTGTCCGGCCCGGCGCTTCACTGGCTGGGGACGCCGGAGGACGTCTACCCCATGTCCCTTACCTACATGATCGTATACTTCGTGGGAACGATCCCCAATCTGATCTATAACATCGGCTCGGGTATCCTGCGGGCCGTGGGCGATTCCAAACGACCGCTCTACTTCCTGATCGCCGCCTGTCTGATCAACATCGTGCTGGACCTTCTCTTTGTCACCTGTTTCCACATGGGCGTTTTCGGCGTGGGGCTGGCCACCATCATCTCCCAGTTTGTCAGCGCCTTTCTGGTGTTATTCGTGCTGATTCGCTCCCGCCTGTCCTATCGGCTGTTCGTTAAGAAGATCCGCGTCCATAAGGCCTTATTGAACCGCATCATTCGCATCGGTCTGCCCGCGGGACTCCAGTCCACCATGTACTCTTTGTCCAATGTGTTGATTCAAGCCAGCATCAACTCCTTCGGCACCGATGTCATGGCCGCCTGGACCGCCTTCGGAAAGCTGGACGGTCTTCTGTGGATGACCCTAAACGCCTTTAACGTCACGGTGACCACCTTCGCGGGACAGAACTTCGGGGCCGGCAAGCTGGATCGCATGCGCAAAAGCGTCCGTTGGGGCATGCTTATGGCCTGCGTCGCGGCCGCCTTTATCGGCGCCGTCTTCGTCATCTTCGGGCGTTACGGCCTGCAGCTTTTTGTCAGCGACGCCTCTACCCTGGACTTTGGCATGCGTATCATGCTGGTATTCGCCCCCTTCTATATTACATACGTTCCCATCGAGATTCTCTCGGGAGCCTGCCGGAGCGCGGGAGATTCCCTACGCCCCATGCTGATGACCGCCTTGGGCGTATGCGGCCTTCGGCTCATCTGGCTCATAGCCGTCGTTCCCAACTGGCATGAACTGGAGGTTTTGGCGGCCTGTTATCCGATCAGCTGGATACTGACCTCCTGTCTCTTCATCGTTTATTATCTGCGGGGCGGCTGGCTCAAACGAAACATGCCCCAATCCCAGGAATCTGTTAGCACTCATCCTTGATGAGTGCTAATTTTTACGATTTATTTACACTTTAGACGAATCTCGGACATATCTATCCGTTATCCTGTATTTGTTTCAAATGAATTTAAGGAGGATACCGATATGTTAGATTTAACCCCATTTGCAGAGAGATATTTTTATAATAATCAGGAAAACGCCCGCGCGTCTTATCAAGAGTTTCGCACCGATATCCGGGATATGGGCGATCATTTCCTTGTGGAGGGCGAATTTCCCGGCTATAGCAAGGATGAGATCCATATCGAGCTGGAGGGGGACTACATGACGGTCACCGCTCAGCATTCCAACGAAGGACAGCCCGCAGGACGTTATCTGCGCCGTGAACGCGCGAATCGTCCCTTGCAGCGCAGTTTCGACGTATCGTCGGTCTATGCCGACGGCATCCACGCTTCCTATGAAAACGGCGTGCTGACCCTCATGCTGCCGAAGAAAGACGCGGTTCCCAATAAGTCCCGTCACCTGGAGATTCACTGATCCTAGGAGCTGTCCGCCCGGCGGACAGCTTTTTTTACGGAATATGGCAAGGAAAACCGGTTGACCTGTCCCCCACCTGGGAGTATAATGGAAGTAATTGATTGACTGAAAAGGAGGAACGCTCGCCATGGATCTTGTTTTAGGCTTACAGAAGTTGACGCTCTTAGACTATCCCGGGCAGACCGCCTGCACCCTGTTTACCGGCGGGTGTAATTTTCGTTGTCCCTATTGCCAGAACCGGAGCCTGGTCCTTTCTCCCGAAGAGGTGGAACCTTATTCTTGGGAGGAGGTCATGCGTTTTTTGCAGAAAAGAAAGGGACTTCTGGACGGCGTATGCATCACCGGCGGTGAACCCCTCCTGCATCCTCAGATCGATTCCGCGATCAAGGACATTCGTTCCCTAGGATACCGGGTGAAGCTGGATACCAACGGCTCCTATCCGGATCGCCTTAAGGAGCTGGTTCGTTCGGGCTCCGTGGATTATGTGGCGATGGATATCAAGAATTCGCCCCAACATTATGCCCAGACGATCGGCCTTGAAAAATACGACCTGGCCGCCGTGCGAGAGAGCGTGCATTTTCTCCTGTCTAACGCGGTGGAGTACGAGTTTCGCACCACCGTAGTGCGGGAATTTCATCAACCGGCGGATTTCGTCGCCATCAGCCTGTGGCTTAAGGGCGCTCGCCGCTACTTCCTGCAAGCCTTTGTGGACTCGGGAGATCTCATCGGGGAGGGTCTGCACGGTTACAGCCGCGGAGAAATGGAAAACTTCGCTTCCCTGGTCCGTCCCCTGGTGCCTTCCGTCCAGCTGCGGGGAATCTGACCGAGCGGTCGTAAGGTATGCCTTGTCTTACGGGTATAATCATGGTATAATAGGCGTAGCGGGGCAGCTTTTTCTTTGGGAAAAGATTGCGCTGCGCCCCGAGTTTGCCGCCAACGGGCGTCAAAACACTTTATTTAAGGAAAGGATTTTTATTCCCTATGGACTTGCTTCCCATATTATTGATCATTGTGCTTTGTATCATCGGCTCCGCCTATTTCTCGGCCTCCGAGACCGCCTTCTCGACCATGAACCGGATTCGAGTGAAGAATCTGGCCGAAAACGGTAATTCCCGCGCGGCGCTGGCCTTGAAATTGGTAGAGAATTATGATAAACTGATCTCCACGATTCTGATCGGAAACAATATCGTCAACATCGCTTCTTCTTCGCTGGCCACCGTAGTGTTTACCCTGTGGCTCGCGGACGCGGGCGTGAGCGTTTCCACCGCCGTCATGACAGTGGTGGTGCTGATCTTCGGCGAGATCTCTCCTAAAGCCTTGGCTAAGGAGAGCGCCGAGTCCTTCGCCCTGGCTACCGCTCCCCTGATGAATGCCATCATGATCCTGCTGACTCCCCTGAATTTCCTTTTCTCCCTATGGCGTAAGCTCCTGGACAAGGTCTTTAAGAAGTCTGCCGATCCCGGTATTACTACGGAAGAGCTGATCACCATGGTGGACGAGGCCCAAAACGAAGGCGGCATCGACGAGCACAACGGGAATCTGATCCGATCCGCCATCGAGTTTGACGATCTGGACGCCAAGGATATCATTACGCCCCGAGTGGACGTTGTGGCCGTGGAAAAGGGAGCTCCCATGCAGGAGGTAGCCGATGTTTTCATGGAAAACACTTATTCCCGGCTCCTGGTGTATGAGGACGACATCGACAATATCGTGGGCATGATCCATGAGAAAGATTTCTTTACCATCCTGAACCGGGGCGCCCAGGATTTCGCCTCGGCCATCAAACCCGTCATCTACATTTCCGGCGGCATGAAGATCTCCGAGCTTCTGCGCCTGATTCAGCAGTCCCATACTCACATCGCCGTCGTGGTGGACGAATTTGGAGGCACCAAGGGTATCCTCACCCTAGAGGACATTCTGGAACAGCTGGTAGGCAATATCTGGGATGAACATGACGTGGTGGAACACGACATAAAAGAACTGAACGAAACGACCTATATCGTCTCCAGCTCCTGCAGCCTGGACGATTTCTTCGAGGCTTTTTCCTTCTCGGAGGACGCGGACGATTACGACTCTGTCACGGTGGGTGGATGGGTCATGGAAAAGCTGGGGGAGGTTCCCGAGGTGGGCTCTCATTTTGTCTTCCATGACAGTGAAGTCTATGTCGTCTCGATGGAAAAGCGCCATGTCAAGGAGATCCGGATTCATCTTTCCAAGCCCCTCTCCTCAAAGAACCAGGCCGAGGCCTAATGGCCCCTTCCGCTTACTCGACTCACAACATATAGTATTTACTCATTTTTAACGGCACAAGATGTTGACTTCCATCTTGTGCCGTGTTATAATATTCTCATCGTCCGAATCAAACAGATGACTACATAAAAGAGAGAGGGGTTTACATGTATCAGGTTATCAAGCGGGACGGCGCGACCGCGGAATTTAATATCGCGAAAATCGCGACCGCCATCACCAAGGCCTTCGAGGCCCAGCAAAAACAGTACCATCCGAGCGTCATCGATCTTCTGGCGCTCAAGGTGACGGCCGATTTTGAGCCGAAGATCAAGGACGGCAAGATCGCCGTAGAGGACATCCAAGACAGCGTGGAGGAGGTACTGATCCAGGCCGGTTACGCGGATGTGGCCAAGGCCTATATCCTGTACCGCAAGCAGCGTGAGAAGATCCGCAACATGAAATCCACCATCCTGGATTACAAGGAGATCGTGGACAGCTATGTGAAGGTGACGGATTGGCGGGTCAAAGAGAATTCCACCGTGACCTATTCCGTCGGCGGCCTTATTCTGAGCAATAGCGGCGCCATCACCGCGAATTACTGGCTCTCTGAGATCTATGACGAGGAAGTGGCGAACGCCCACCGCAACGCGGACATTCACCTGCACGATCTGTCCATGCTCACCGGCTACTGCGCGGGATGGTCTCTGAAGCAGTTGATTCTGGAGGGGCTGGGCGGCGTTCCCGGAAAGATCACCTCTTCCCCCGCGAAACACCTGGCTTCTTTATGCAACCAGATGGTAAACTTCCTGGGCATCATGCAGAACGAATGGGCCGGAGCCCAGGCTTTCTCTTCCTTCGATACCTACCTGGCTCCCTTCGTGAAGGCGGACAACCTGACCTATTATGAAGTGAAGAAATGCATCGAGTCCTTCATCTACGGCGTCAATACCCCCAGCCGTTGGGGAACCCAGGCCCCCTTCTCCAACATCACCCTGGATTGGACCGTGCCCCCGGATCTGGCGGAGCAATACGCCATCGTCGGCGGCAAGGAGATGGATTTTAAGTATAAGGACTGTAAGAAGGAAATGGACATGGTCAACAAGGCTTTTATCGAGACCATGATCGAGGGCGACGCGAACGGCCGCGGTTTCCAGTATCCGATTCCCACGTATTCCATTACGAAGAATTTCGACTGGTCCGACACGGAAAACAACCGGCTCCTGTTCGAGATGACCGCAAAGTACGGTACTCCTTATTTTTCCAATTATATCAACAGCGATATGGAGCCCAGCGACGTGCGGAGCATGTGCTGCCGCCTGCGTCTGGATCTTAGAGAGTTGCGCAAGAAATCCGGCGGATTCTTCGGCAGCGGCGAAAGCACCGGCTCCGTGGGCGTGGTGACCATCAACCTCCCCCGTATCGCTTATCTTTCTGAGACGCCGGAAGAGTTCTACCATCGTCTGGATCATATGATGGACATTGCCGCCCGTTCTCTCAAGACCAAGCGGACGATCATCACCAAGCTTCTGAATGAGGGGCTGTACCCTTATACCAAGCGTTACCTGGGCTCCTTTGACAATCATTTCTCCACCATCGGACTGGTGGGCATGAACGAGGTGGGCCTCAACGCGAAATGGCTCCAGGCGGATCTGACCCACGAGAAGACCCAGAAGTTTGCCCAGGATGTGCTGAATCATATGCGGGAGCGCCTTTCCGACTATCAGGAACAGTACGGCGACCTCTATAACCTGGAAGCCACGCCGGCGGAATCCACCGCCTATCGCCTGGCCAAGCACGACGTACAGCAGTTCCCGGATATCAAGACCGCGGCGGAAGAAGGCGGAACGCCTTACTATACCAATAGCTCCCATCTGCCCGTGGGATATACGGAGGATATCTTCTCCGCGCTGGACATCCAGGATCAGCTGCAGACTCTCTATACCTCCGGCACCGTCTTCCATGCCTTTTTGGGTGAGAAGCTGCCGGATTGGAAGGCTGCCGCGGAGCTTGTACGCAAGATCGCGGAAAACTACCGGCTGCCCTATTACACCATGTCCCCCACCTATTCCATCTGTACGGAACACGGGTATCTTTCCGGCGAGCAGTATACCTGCCCCTATTGCGGAGGCAAGACCGAGGTTTACAGCCGCATCACGGGATACTACCGGCCGGTGCAGAACTGGAACGATGGGAAAACCCAGGAGTTTAAGGATCGAAAGGTCTATAACATGAAAACCTCCGTTCTGCGTGAAAAGCAGGATCCCGTCCCTAAGTTTGATACCATCGTAAAACAGGCGATGGAGGCTCCCGCCTCCCTTTCCCCTAACGGAAAGTCAATGGCTGAAGCCATGCTCTTTACCACGAAGACCTGCCCGAACTGTAAAATCGCCGCCCGCCTTTTGGACGAGGCCCATCTGCCCTATACCAAGATGGACGCGGAGGAACACCCGGACCTGGTGTCCTCCTATCAGATCATGCAAGCGCCCACTCTCGTCGTCGTAGACGGGGATCGGGTGCAGGCATACCGAAATCCGGCGGATATCCGCAAGTATGTTCAGGAACATAAGTAAAACGAAACAGGGTGCAGTTTAATTTTGCTGCACCCTGTTTTTTATTCCATGCATCCCTTTTGCCGGGCCACGGACAGCGCGGCCCGAGATTCTGGAATATGATCGCCAAAATGAAGGCCATATTTTTTGAGTAAAGAAACAAATTCCAACTTGGAGGCGCGCATTATGAAAACGAATTGGACGCAAATTATTACGCTTTGTCTCTGTGTGTTTCTCTTAATTGTGACTATTATACAGGGAAACAAATTGAGAGAATTCCAACAAAAGACAGAGAATCAATTGAATAATTTACGCAATGATGTCGAGCGTGAAATACAGAATATACCCAACGATATCAAATACGAATTAGAGGCTTCTAATCGATTGATCGCGGAATACGCCTTAGAGCCTAATGGTATCGATCCGGCTACTCATTCATTGCAAGCGGTCGCTTCAATAACATTGAAAGAGTGGTATGAAGATACAGACATCTTATTGCTCGGAAAAGTGGGAGAAGATGAAATTTCGTTCTCTATGACACCTGGCGGAGACGGAACTTATTCCGCAAATGTTTTATTACCGGTTAATGAGAACAACGCGGTATCCCTTGACGCGCTAATTAGCGGGGGTGGGTTGACCCAGAAAGAATCCATCGGCAAATGGGATGACCTTTCTTTGTTACTGCCTTTGCGAAACAACGGCAGCGGTTGGAATGGGCCTGAGTACCGTAACGGCGTCATGAGCAGCCGATTTCAAATTTCTATTGAAACTCTGAATGGAGACCCCTCTTCTATTCGTAATCCGCAATTCCTGACATTTAGGAACGGAGAACTGGTTCAAACGCAGAACGCAATTAAAGATCCAAATAGTAGTTCCTCCGCAAATGCAAGTTATTTTACCGTAAATACCGCGGACATGATTTGGAGCATAGAGTGTTCCGTAGGCGACGAAATAGAGATTCGTTTCCGCTGCGAGGATGAATATGGGCTGGGTTATGATTTCTTGTTTAACACATGGGTCGCTGAGGAAGAAACGCCGGATAACCAAGGTTCCGCAGGCGGATCAAGCGGAGGCGTTCCGCTGAAGTTATATTGGCCGGGATAATAGAGTATCCCGGGCCATCATTAAAGCATATCCCAGCAGATTATGACCTTTCCATTTCCTTTGATCCAGCCGATCGGGATCCTTCATCGATAGTCCGATTCCCCAAATCCGGTCTTTGACCGCGCATTCCGCCAAAAGGGCTTTTCCCGTCGCTCTAAGCCTTTCCCCAAGTTCTTCGTTCTGTGAGAACTTAGCGCAAAGCCCTTTATAGACCACAATTTGCCGAATACCACTCCAATAATGCTCATCATAGCCGGATACCCGCCGCCCCAGCTCCTTGATACGAGAAACATCATCTGTCTCAAGAATCTGCCTTGCAGCCGTCTTATCGTCGAAACAAACTGCTTTTTGATACATCATATACTGCTCCATCGAAGAAAAGGAATTTTCCCCAAAAGTAAACGGGGAAATATACCAGTTACTCAGATAACCGTTTTCTTCGTCTGGATTATGAAAACAAATGATCTTCATGATCTCACTCCTACTTTTTGTACCGCCTATTATTCCGCAATGATCTCATATTTTATTTTTAAGTCATTATGCCAACTGAAGTCAATAAAACCTTCTTTTTGAAGGCGTCCTACCACAATACCGGGGGCAATCCCCAGCGCCGACGCAAACGCTACAATCTTCTCTTTTGTGAAAGACTGCATTTCCACAAAATTGAAAAACGCGTCTTGCGGTATAAGCGTATCTCTAGCAAATGCATCTGCCGCCAGTTCATCTTCGTCACTTGTGCCCCCTTCTTGGTTCAAATGACCTAATAGAATATGACCTATTTCGTGAAAAAGACTAAACCAAAACCTATCTGCATCTTTTCCTCGTACAGTCAAACCTATTACAATTTTATTCTTATCATAGAATGTCGCTCCATGTAAGAACGATCCTCCGATATGCGGTAAAAATACCAGAGCAATTCCACAATTCTTAAACAGCGCTACAAGTTGCGAACAGAATTTCTTTGGATCCTCGGTCGTCATTGCACGAATATCGGATAATCTATTTGTCAATTCTCTTAAGTCTATGGGCAATGTCTCAATGTTTCGCGCTTCTAATTTGGCTTTTTGAGCCCATGCAATTAATGCGTAATCTGCCTTTTCTGTTATTGATTGTCTGCGGCACGCTATACTTGGAAGCAGTTTATCATCTTCAAGGCTTTCTAATTTTACCACTTCAAAATAACGTCTTAAATTAATAACTCTTTCTTCAGGTTTTCGCGTCTCGGGCAACCATTTATATTTTGACATTTCCTTATATGGAAACCTTTTCGCCCATTCTTTATCCGCGTCCAATGCGTTTTCTGCTTCTGCTTTTGCAATTTTCTCACGATAAATTGCTTCCAAATTGCTCCAGAAATTTGCTGGCAATCCAAGTACCATCTCTAGTCTATAAGCGACGTCATGAGTCAACTGAACTTCTCCATTAATTAAATGACTTATGTGCTTCTCGGACATACCCATGCGAGAAGCAAACTCCTTTTGACTCATACCACGATCCACTAGCTGTTCCTTAATTGTCGCTCCGGGTGGGGTAGCAATATAGTTTCGACTTCTCGTCATCACGATTTCCTCCTTAAATAAATAGCCTTTTTATTATCAATGATAGTCCGTTATCTCGATAATATTCGCAATTTGCACTTCATTCCCTTTCTTTTCAAACACCAATCGCATCGGATGGACTAAATCAACAGCATACTGATTCTGTCTATTTTGATGTAGTGGATGACAACGACCTATGCCAAACTGAATCATTTGTTCAACGGTATCTGCTGCATGAATCTGATCGATTCTTTGTTGTATTTTTCCTGCCATATCGCGGCCATATTTTTTCTCAGCGACAGAAGCTTTTGTACACACTTTTTCAATGCTCTTGCTTTTGTATCTTACTTCCAATCAATCACCTCTCAAAGGCAGATTTACCTTGCAGGTCAATTTCATTATAACAGCTTCTCTCCTGAAAGTCAACAACAAATTTACCTCTAAAGTAAATTCCAAATCATCTTATAAAATAAAAATGCTCCGACACATAGGCCGAAGCATCCGTTCCATCTGTTCTCTTCCCCTCATTCTTCCCACCAGTCCCGGTTTTCCTCCCGGATGGACTTACGGATCCTCAAAATCGCGATGATCCCGCATACGATTAACGCGACCGGCAGCCAAAGCCGAACAATCCAATCCCGCATATTACGCCGCCTCCTTTCCTTCTAAAATATACTCTTCCATGCAGGATTCTACCTGCTCCTGACGTTCCCGCGCCAGATCCGGATTGACGGTCGGCGCGTACACGGAGGGCGCGTTAGGAATCCCTGCCAGCATTGTACACTCGCCGTCACTCATCTGGCTGGGCTCTTTATGAAAGTATCCTCTGCAGGCCTCTCCCACACCGTAATATCCCTCTCCGAAGTAGATGGCGTTCACATAAAACTCCAGGATCTCTTCTTTATCATACTGGTCTTCCAGTTCCCAGGCGATCAGCGCCTCCGCGACCTTTCGCGACAGGCTCTGTTCCTGAGTGAGATATAAGTTTCTGGCCAACTGCTGAGTGATTGTACTGCCGCCCTCCACGATCTCCCCCGCTTTTAGGTTATTCCAGCAGGCTCTTAACAGTGACTGCCAATCTACGCCGCCATGGGTATAGAAGCGGCGATCCTCCACGGCGATCACCGCCTGCAAATAGGTATCCGGCAGATCCGCCAGCGGAGTATAGCCTTCTTTTTGCTTCAGCTCGTCTATCTTCTCTTCCAGTGTTTCGCTGGAAAAGGCCTGGTCTAAAATCGCGTATCCCTTCGCGCAGATATAGCCGCCTCCCAGAATTCCCCCCGCGGCGCATAAAATCACCAACCACTTCAAAAGCTTCATCATCGGATACTCCTTTCTTTTTGTCTTTCAACATCTATAGGATATCATTTTTGAAAACAAGACGACATCGAATGGACTTACAAATAAAATCCGATTCTTACAAATTTGAAAGACAGAGAAGAAGACCATAAATTGACATTCATATTCCCCTGATTTCGGGTCATCCTATGACTGAAGCCAAAACGCAGCCTGCTGTGTGAGGCTTCAATAAAAAGAAGAGACTTCATCGGGAAGCCTCATACAGAACAAGGAGGATACTCAAATGTCTAATAAGGCAGTCGTTCCCCAGGCTCAGGAAGCTCTGGAAAAGTTTAAGTACGAAGTAGCCAACGAGATTGGCGTTCCTTTGAAGCAGGGTTACAATGGTGACCTGACTTCCGCGCAGAACGGTTACGTGGGCGGATATATGGTGAAAAAGATGATCGAGAAGGCTGAACAGGAGATGTCCGGCGGCCGCTATTAATCATCCCATCTAAAGAGAGCCGACGTTCCCCATCAAACGGGAACGCCGGCTCCTTCTTTATTGACTCAATTTTACAACGCCAGGTCTTTTCCTCTCTCCATGTATCGGTCCGCCTGTTCTTTGAGGAGTTCGTGACCCTCCCGGCTCAGCTCGGGATCCTTCTTAAGAAGATCGGCCGCCGCCTCCCCCGCCTCTCGCAGCGTGGACAGATCTCGGCCCAGGTCCGCCAGGCGAAGCTCGGGCAGGCCGTGCTGCCGCAGGCCGAAGACGTCGCCGGCCCCCCGAAGCCGCAGATCCTCTTCGGCAATCAAGAAACCGTCCTCCGAATCCACCAGTACTTTCATGCGCTGCCGGGTAAGAGTCTGGGCGGCGTCCGTGATCAGGATACAGTAGGATTCCGCTCCGCCCCGTCCTACTCGGCCCCGCAGCTGATGGAGCTGCGCCAGTCCGAAACGTTCCGCGTTTTCTACGACCATTAGGGTGGCGTTAGGCACGTTTACGCCCACTTCCACCACGGTGGTGGATACGAGAATCTGAATCTTTCCTTCGTAAAACTCCTGCATGATCCGGTCCTTTTCCCCGGCCTTCATGCTGCCGTACAAAATCCCCACCCTTCGTTTGGGAAATACGCATTTTTGCATGTATTCGCCCAGTTCCAACACCGAATGCAGGTCGCCGGTCTCGCCCTCTTCCACCGCGGGACAGATCACGTATACCTGATGGCCCGCTTCCACCTGTTTATCGATAAACCGGTAAATCCGCTCTTCATAGGTATAATTCACGCAATAGGTCTTTACCGGCCTGCGTCCCGGCGGCTTCTCGTCCAGCACCGACACGTCCATGTCCCCATACAGCACCATGGCCAACGTCCGAGGAATAGGAGTGGCCGTCATGACCAGGACATTCGGCATCTCACTCTTGGCCGCCAGCGCCGCCCGCTGCCTGACGCCGAATCTATGCTGCTCATCGGTGATGACAAGTCCTAAACGAGCGTATTCCACCCCTTCTTGAATGAGCGCGTGGGTGCCGATGACCACATCGATTAACCCCAATTGGATACGCTCATATACGTCCCTGCGCTGTTTGGCCGTAAGAGACCCTGCCAAAAAGCCCACGCGAACGCCTAAAGGTTCCATCAGCCTTACCGCGCTCTCATAGTGCTGAGCCGCCAGCACCTCCGTCGGCGCCATCATCGCTCCCTGACGTCCGCTGCGAGCCACCGCGAAGAGGGCCAACATCGCCACCGCCGTCTTGCCGGAACCCACATCCCCCTGCACAAGGCGATTCATGGCCTTATCCGAGGACAAATCCGCCAGAATCTCCTTCCAAGTTCTTTCCTGCGCTCCCGTGAGGGAAAAACCAAACCGCGCCCGCAGCTTCTCCTCGTCCGGCGCCGCCTGGATCCGGAACCCTTTCTTATCCTGTATTCTTTGGTCGCGAAGCCTAAGCAGCGCCAGACGCAGCATAAACAATTCGTCGAAAATCAACCGGCGTCTGGCCAAGTCCAGATTCTCATAACTATCGGGGAAATGAATCTGGGAAACGGCAAAATTATACTCGCAGAGTCCGTACCGACTCCGGATTTCCCGGGGCATATACTCCTGCCGTCCCGTGTCTATAAGCGCCTGGCGCATCGTCTGCCTCACGATCGCCTGGGTCAGCCCCTCGCACAACGGATAAACCGGCAGAATCCCTCTTTCTCCCTCGATGCCCTTGTGAAACTTGGGAGAGATCAACGACAAGGTGTTGTACTTATGGTCGGCTTTTCCCACAAAGACATAAATCGAGCCCGCCTGTAAGTTTTTCGTCAAATAAGCCTGATTAAACCACACCAGCTGAATACTCCCCGTGGCGTCCGCCGCCCTGGCCCTTGTAATGGTAAGACGGCCCTTTCGGAACGTGGTCGGAGCGCCCAAAAGCTGCGCCTGCACCATCACCGTCTGGCCGGGCTGGACGGAGGCGATGGGCGTTAGCTCCCTCCGATCCTCATAATCCCTGGGATAATATGCGATCAAGTCCTGGGCGCTCTCGATCCCGATACGAAAAAAGGCCTGCGCCCGTGCATGGCCCACGCCTTTTAACTCGGTCAGCGCCGTCGTTTTCTCTGTCACGGCAACCTCCTGCTTATTATTCAGCGGAAATGATATAATGGTACAAGGGCTGTCCGCCGTTATGCACCTCAACCTCGCCTTCCGGCATCTTTTCCATGATATAGTCCGCCAGAGCCTGCGCCGAATCCGGCGTCACGTCCTCTCCGTAGTATACGGTAAAGAGTTCCTTATCCATCTCCAGCAGATGGTCGATCAGATCTCTGGCCACCGCTTCCACATCCTGACCCGTCACATTCAACTCGCCGTCAAGCATGCCCAGAATGTCGTCCTTATGGATCTCAAACTCGCCTAGGTGCGTGTCTCGAATGGCGAAAGTCGTCATGCCCGTGTGGACTTCCAAGATCGCCTCTTCCATCATCTTCAGGTTTTCCTCGGCGGAGAAATCCGCGGCGAAATTCAGCATCGCCGTAATCCCCTGGGGGACGTTGCGAGTCTGTACCACCAGAATCTCCTTGTCCTGAATCAGCGCCGCCGCCTGCTGGGCCGCTAAGATAATGTTCTTATTATTGGGAAGGATAAAGATATGATCCGCGTCAATCTTCTCGATGGCGTTGAGCACATCCTCCGTGCTGGGGTTCATCGTCTGTCCTCCCGTGATCACCTGATCCACGCCCAATTCCTTAAGGATCTTCGTCAGACCCTCTCCCATGGAGACCGCCACAAAACCATATTCCTTATGCTCCGCGGGAGCCTCCTGCACAGGCGCTTCCTGGGAAGAAGGCGTCTCCTGCACCAGGAGATTCTGATGCTGCAGCCTCATGTTATCGATCTTCATATTGCTCAAATATCCGATGCTCAGTCCTTTTTGAATAGCCAAGCCCGGATCGTTGGTATGCACATGAATCTTGATCAGATCGTCGTCCGCCACGACCACCAGGGAATCTCCGATACTCCCCAGATAAGTCCTGAGCATCTCTTCATGACGCTCCGCGTCCGCGCAATGAACGATAAACTCCGTACAGTAACCGAAGGTAATACTCTCCGTATCGAAAGCCGCCTGAGCCTGATTCGGCGTCTTAGGCTCCGCGGGCTCTTCTTTCTTATTCGAAGCGTCCATCAGCGCGAGGCCCTCGCTCTCGTCGGTCAACGCAGCGTACATTCCTTTATAAATATAAAGAAGACCCTTGCCGCCCGCGTCCACCACGCCGGCCTCTTTCAAAACCGGAAGCATATCCGGCGTCTTCTCCAACACTTCTTCTCCCCGTTCGATGACCAGCTTCAAAAGCTCCGCCAGATCCTCTTCTTCGATGGCCGCGTCCACCGCCGCCTCCGCCATCCCTCTGGCTACCGTCAGAATCGTCCCCTCCTTGGGACGCATCACGGCTTTATACGCAGTCTCCACGCCCTGACGCATGGCGTTGGCGAAGGCTGCGGAATCGATCTCCTCCGTCCCCTTCAGTCCGCGATACATGCCCCTGAAAAGCTGAGATACGATGACGCCGGAGTTTCCCCGGGCGCCCCGAAGAGCCCCGGAAGACAGCGCCTTGGCCACCGCCTCAATCCCCGCGTCCGCCTCTGTTTTAAGGACTTCCCGGGCGGCGGACATCACCGTCAAAGACATGTTCGTGCCCGTATCCCCATCCGGAACCGGAAACACATTGAGCTCATCCACTTCCTTCTTATTTGCTTCCAGACGGTTCGCGCCCGCAACAATCATCTTGCGGAATTGTTCTGCATCCAATCGGTTACTCAACACATAATCCTCCCATGCAACATACTTTTGTTATTTCTCGCTGCCGTCCACCCGGACTCCCTCGACAAAAATATCCACATGGGATACCTCGATGCCCAGCATATCCGAAACCCGATACCGCACGGTACTGATCAAATTATCCGCGATGGCGGAAATCTTGGTACCGTACTCCACGATGATATGAAACTCCAGCGTTACGCCGCCTTCCGGATCCACCTCCACGCGGATACCCTTGGTCAGGCTGTCTCCCAGCAGAAGCTGTACAATACCGTCCTTTACGTTGATCGACGCCATGCCCACAACGCCATAACACTCAATCGCCGCCAGCCCCGCCACTCTGGCGATGACTTCATTATCAATTAAAATATTACCAAACTCTGTCTGAATCCTCGCAGCCATCTTGTGCCCTCCTTTTGTTTGGCCGTATTTTATCGCACCTCAAACACCATGAAGCCATGGCGTACTTTAATCATATCACAGAAATGGGGATCCTGCAACCTTTTCCGGCCTCTTCTTAAAATTTTCTCCAAAATCTTGATTTTTTACTTGCATTTTAGCTCCTTTTCTGCTAGAATATAAACGTTGCAATTTGGAGCATGGTGAATTCCAAGGAGCCTGTGCAATAGTCGAGTGAAGGAGGTGCAGTGCGTTATGGCAAAATGCGATATCTGCGAAAAAGGAGTACACTTCGGCATTAAGGTAAGCCACTCTCATAGAAGATCCAATAAAATGTGGAAGCCCAATATCCGCACCGTGAAGGCGATTGTTGACGGCTCTCCCAAGACTCTTCATGTATGTGCGAACTGCTTGAAGTCGAACGTTATTACTCGTGCGTAATTTCTGATAGAAAAAGGGCTGCCCGATGAGGCAGCCTTTTTTCTATCTTTTTTTCTTTTCGTGAAAGGAATCCCTTGCCTGAATCGTAGTCTGCAGCTTAACAATCTATATTATACGGAAGCCGTGGATCTGCTTCTGGATAAGGCGGCGACTTACGATTCAAACGATCTCAATATCACCGTCATCTCCCCCCAAGCCGAAGAACTAATCTCCGGTATCGAAAGCTGTGATCATTATGGTCAATACGAAAGCCATTGTTCAGAAGCCGATTCTTCCGAACATTATGAGGCACATGCTCTTGGTATATCCGTCGCCAAATACCGGATATACTTACAGCTGCTCCAATATAATCCGGATCTCACACCGGAGGAATGCGGGCAGCTGTCCATGCGGCAGCTCCGCGATTTGCTGGCTCAATATACTTCTGACACGACGGGAGACCAGAATTCTCCTACGGAGGAATCCTCCGTGATCCCATCCCAAACATGTCCAACCGATGCCGATAAACCCGGCAATGGTAAAGGATCTCATGGATCGGGGCAGGGCAACGGTCACAGGAAGGGACAGAACTGATAAAAATACCAGAAAAAGCGTCATCCACGACTGAACAGACGATGGATGACGCTTTTTTCCTAAACTCGACAGTACTCCCCAAACCCCTTATTCGTACTTCTTCTCATAATACCAAAAAGTACCCGCTTTACCGCATACCATAACGAGAAGAATCACTAAAAGCGTATAGAAAATCTCTGTTGTCGCCAGCATTGCCGCGAACCAGGCGGCGATCGCGACAGAAACAATCCACAGATCCGCCAAGATTCCCCCACTCTTATCATAAATCAGTCTTCTTCTCTCATCCATCTCCTTCACCCTGGCTTCCTCGGTGAGAAATTGGTTTTGAAGAATTCTTTTATACCGTCTCAGGCAGACAATCAGGTAGATGAAACATCCAAAGAAAGCAATGCCGCTATATGTTCGCATCAGAGACGTCATATATCTGCTATCCCCCCATCCCAGTTCGCCGGATATGAACATGAAAAAGATCATGCTAATTAGGGCTATCAGAATGCCTACCATACGCATACGAATTTGCTTTAAATATCTTTTCATCTCAATCCTCCTCTGAAAACTCGAATACTTCTTCGATGGACTTACGGAAAAACCGAGCAATCTTAAAGGCCAATGGAAGCGAAGCCGTATATTTCCCCGTTTCGATAGACGTAATTGTCTGTCTTGTCGTGCCTACCGCACGGGCCAGCTTCTCCTGGGATAGGTTATGAATCTTTCTGAGTTCCTGAATATGATTCTTCAAAACTATCCCTCCTTTGCAAAGTTTACTTTACATCTTTAGTATATACTCTTTCGTCCAAATTGTCAAGCAAACTTTACATTTTTTCAAAAAAATATGGCCACAGGCATCCTCTCTGTGACCATAT
The DNA here is from genome assembly GCA_944376225.1 of uncultured Clostridia bacterium. Lineage (GTDB taxonomy): Bacteria > Bacillota > Clostridia > Lachnospirales > Bianqueaceae > Faecimorpha. The sequence continues at coordinate 18,776 of CALWBZ010000011.1, forward strand.
CTTTTTTTCTTTACTCCGCCAGGCGGAAGATTTCCACGATTTCCTTCTTCCCCAAGGGGATATAATCGGGGAAAGTGCGGGCTCCAAAGAAAGTGGCTTTCTCCGCCATCTCCTCGATCTGCTCCTTGGTGGGATCGATCCCCAGTTCTTTCATACGCGTAGGCATGCCTATAGATCTAAAATAGTCCTCCGTTGCCTGAATGCCCGCGAGAGCGGTATTCTCCGGGTGGGAGTAGTCCATCTCCAGGTTCCACACCCGTACCGCGTATTGGCAGAAGCGGTCGATGGCATACCGATAAATATACCGGCACCAGGCAGGGAAAAGAACCGATAGGCCGGCCCCGTGGGCCACCTGGTCAAACATGCCGGAAAGCTCGTGCTCGATCTGATGGGCGCTCATGAAGTAATCCCGCCCCAGACCCGTCAGCCCGTTGTGAGACAGGCTGCTCGCCCACATGAGCGTGGCTCTGGCATCGTAGTCCTCGGGGTTCTGATCCGCGATCCGTCCCGCCGCGATGACTTCTTTCAAAAGGCCCTCCGCCAGACGATCGGTCAGCGGCGCCTCCCCATCCGTGGTAAAATATCGTTCCAACGTATGCATCATGATATCCACCGTGCCGCACCCCGTCTGATACTTGCTGACGGAATAGGTCAGTTCGGGATTACACAGGGCAAAAAGAGGACGAACCAAATCGGAATTAAAAGACCTCTTAAGCCACCCCTCCTCATTGGTGATGACGCAAGAAGAGCTCATCTCACTGCCCGAGGCGGAAATCGTAAGGACAACACCCACGGGCAGAGCCTTTTCCACGGTTTTCTCCCGGTTCAGATACCGCCACGGATCGGTGTCCGGATCCGCCGCGCCGGCGGCCACACACTTCGCGGAGTCGATGACGCTGCCGCCGCCCACCGCTAAGATTAAATCTACCTTCTCTCGAAGGCAGAGCCCGATAGCCTCCCGAGCCAAGGACAATTTGGGATTCGGCTGCACGCCGCCGCATTCCACATATTCCACTCCCGATCCCGCAAGCGATGCTTCCAAGCGATCTAAAAGGCCGGTCCTCTTGGCGCTGCCGCCTCCATAATGAATCATGACCTTACGATATCCGTAAGACGCGATGATTTCTCCCGCCTTGTTCTCATAGCCTTTTCCGAAGAAAACCTTCGTCGGCGCGTAATACTCGAAATCCTTCATTAGATACACCCCCTGAATATTTATATAGAAAGGGCGTCAACCCACTCCCATGGGCTGACGCTGTCCTTATTGACCAATCATCTTCGCGAGCTCGGTTACCGCGTCCTGTTCATCCGGTCCCTCCGCCTGGATACTCACTTCCTCGTCTTTGAGCACACCCAGAGAAACAAGACCCATGATACTCTTCGCGTTCACCTGTCCGTTCTCCATAATGATATAGATACGGCTGGCGTATTTGTTCGCGATCTGCACAAACAACGCGGCCTGACGGGACTCGAGCCCTTCCTCCAAAGTGACTTTCACTTTTTTCTCTACCATTTTCTCTCCTCCTGATCTTTTTCATTCTTCATTTTTCTGCTCTTGACGCAGTTTCTCTGCCATCTGCGATAATCTACGAAGCCGGTGATTTACGCCGGACCGGCCTACCGGCGGATCAAGCAGCTTGCCCAGTTCCTGGAGGCTCTCCTCCCGATGCTCCAGGCGGATCTTCGCCATCTGCGCCAAAGGCGGCGGTAATGATTCCCACCCCAAATGCCGCACAAGATACTCGATATCCTCCACCTGCTTCAGAGCGGCCTGCACCACCTTTTGCAGATTCGCCGCCTCGCAGTTGACGGAACGGTTAATCTGATTGCGCACTTCTTTTTCGATCCGGACGTTTTCCAGATCCATCAGCGCCGTATACGCCTGCATAACGTTCAGCAGATCCACGATCTGCTCGCCCTCTTTCAAATATAAGACGTACACGTCCTGCCGGCCGCGGCTCCTCATGATCATCCCCACATCCAGGTCGAAATGACGCATCATATGCCGCAGCCCTTCCTGATGTTCCCGGCAGCTGTTGATCAGCTCCAGATGATAGGTTTTACGCGGATCCGTCAAAGACCCGCCGCCTAGGAAGGCGCCGCGTATATAGGCTTGCTCGCTGCTCAATTTGGTGATTTGCTCCTCGGGAATCCGACGAAGATACCGGAACCGCCCCCCCTCCAATGAGGACAATAGTCCCAGCTCGTCCAAAATTCTCCGAACCTCCGCCGGTTCCGTAAGGGATGCCAAATGCTGCACCGTCTGATGCTGCTTCCCTGTTCTAACAGAAACCGACATCCTTATTCTAAACAATTTTTCCGCTAATGTAAAGACCTTTTTTACGATTGATTCCTGTTCACTCTGAATCTGAATACTCCCGCAGTCCTCCGAAATATGGGCTCCCGTGTTCAAAATCGCCGCGAACTCCGCCCGTAAGCCCTCTTCATCGGCGCTATACTTTTTGGATAGCTCGTTCTTTACACCCGCCGAAAAGGAATGTTGACTCATAAGGTCCCTCCTTTTCTCAGGCCGAGGTGGGCTTATGAACTTCCGCCACATCCCGATGATAACAGGAGGCGTCCATTCCCTTCTCGCGCAGGCGTTCCGCCAATAAAACCGCCGTGGTGACTGAACGGTGCCGCCCGCCCGTGCAGCCCACGCCGATGATCAGCTGGCTCTTTCCTTCCTTTTGATACAGCGGCACCAAAAACTCCAGAAGATCCAGGACTTTCTGAAGGAAACGCTCCCCGTTGCCGTCCTGCATCACATAATCCTGCACCGGTTTCTCCATACCCGTATGCTCCCGCAATTCTTCCACATAATGGGGATTGGGAAGGAACCTCACGTCAAAAACCAGGTCACAGTCTACGGGGATCCCCCTCGTGTATCCGAAAGAGGTCACCTGTACGCGGAGTTTCGAGAGCTCCTGACCCTCGCCGAACAGCTTCTGAATCATCTGACGGGTCTGCCACACGTTCACGTCGGAGGTATCGACGATATAATCCGCTCGTTCCCGCATGGGCGCCAGGTATCCGCGTTCCCGCGAAAGGGCCTGTTCCAGCCTGCGGATCCGGCGATCCGAAGCCTGAAGGGGATGAATGCGTCTGGTGGTCTTATACCTCCTCGACAGCTCCTCGTCCCTGCAATCTAAGAACAGGACTTCTACCCGGATACCCGCCTCCCGGATATCCCGCAGCACCAGGGTTAACTGATTAAAGTACTGACGGCTCCTGATGTCGATGCCGAAAGCCGCCTTCTCCTCCATATGGGGATCGCTCCTCCACAACTCGATAAATCGAGGAATCAGGCTGGGCGGCAGATTATCCACACAGAAATACCCCAAATCCTCCAGGGCGTGAATCGCGGAGGTCTTCCCCGCTCCGCTCATGCCCGTTACGATAATGTAGCGCATACTTCTCCTTCCGAAGCCAACATCGGCTCCCATCCCTTATGCCCGAGATACCGCACCTCCGGCCATATCCGTACACCAAAACTCTCCCACACCTTGTTGTGTACGGCCTGCACCAGGGCGCGCACATCCCGCGCCGTGGCGGATCCCGTGTTGATCACAAAACCGCAGTGCTTTTCCGAGACTCTCGCTCCTCCCACGGAGAACCCCGCCAACCCTGCGTCCTGTATCAGCTTTCCGGCAAAATATCCCTCCGGTCTTTTGAACATACTGCCCGCGCTGGGATATTCTAAAGGCTGCTTCTCTCTGCGCCTTCCGGCCAGATCCCGCATTCTCTCCTGTATTTGCCCGGCGTCTCCCGGTTTCAAGCAGATCACGGCGCCCAACACCAGGCTCTTTTCCTGCATGAACCGGCTGCCGCGGTACGTAAACCGCGCCTCCTCCGGCCCGATATGACGGATGCCTGAACCGTCCAAATAACAGATGCTTCCCAGCACCTGGCTCATTTCTCCGCCGTAGGCGCCGGCATTCATATAGACCGCGCCCCCCAGGCTTCCCGGAATCCCCGCGGCAAATTCCAGGCCCGTAAGCCCGTGATCCAGGGCCTCCTTGGCCGCCCGGGCCAAAGTGACCCCGCAGCCCACATGAATCTGATAGCCTTCCGTATGAATCGAAAGGAAGTCCCCCTCCGGACAGATCACAACACCGCGAAAGCCCTCGTCGCTCACCAGGATATTGCTTCCCTTCCCTAACAAGATCCATGGAAGTCCCTTCTCCCGGCACCACTCCGTCACTTCCTTTAGCTGTTCCACATCCTGCGGACGAACCGTCGCGTCCGCGGGTCCGCCAATCTTAAACGTGGTCAAAGACGCCATCGGAACGTTCAACGAAATATTTTCTTCTCCTACCAGGGCGCTTAAACCCGAAAAATCCATATATGTATGCCTCCTACCGTCCCTGCATCGCCAATGCCGCGGCGCCGATGACTCCCGCGTCGTTCCCCAGCGTGGCGATACGGATATCCACCTTGCTCATGTCGTTTCCGTAGATCTCCGGCCGCAATAGTTTCTCCAGCGGCCGCAATAGTTTCTCGCCTCGGGCCGAAACCCCGCCGCCGAGAATCAACACCTCCGGTTGAAAAATATTATATATGTTTCCCAGTCCGATTGCAAGATCCTGAATATACTCCTTCATCACCAGGCTTGCCACCGGGTCTCCCGCGTCCGCGGCCTCCCCCACCATCTTTCCGTCCAGTCTTTGCAGGTCCCTGCCGCATAGCTTCCATAAAAGAGAATCCGGCGCAGCTTCCGCCGCGCGGCGGGCGTTTCGTATGAGGGCCGTCGCCGAACTATAGGCTTCCCAGCATCCCCGGCGGCCACAGCTGCAGGGTTCTCCTCCCGCTCGCATCACCAGATGTCCCAGCTCCGTCCCCCCGTGATAGGCCCCGGCAAAGATGCGCCCGTCGATGATAACGCCGCCGCCTACGCCTGTGCCCAGGGTGATCATCACGCTGCAGCGAGTCTGTCCCCCTCCGGCGCCGTACAGGCTCTCGCCCAGCGCCGCCACGTTGGCGTCGTTATCCAAGTATAAAGGAAGCCCTAGGGCCTTCTTCATCTCTTCTCGAAGGGGCATATGCCGGCATCCCGGCAGGTTGCAGGCGTAGATGAGTTCTCCTCGCTCCGGATCCACCGTTCCGGGCACGCCTATGCCCACTCCCGCCAGTTCCCGCGCCTCTAATCCCTCTTCCTTCGCCAAGTCGGATACCAGGCCTGTCATGTCTTCCATGATCGGCTGCCAAGGGCGCTCCGCCCCCGTAGGAATCGTCTTTTTTCTAATAATCCGGCCTTGATCGTCCACCAATGCCGCCTTGATCCCCGTTCCTCCCAGATCAATCCCTACGCTGACCATGTTTCTCCTTCTCCTTTCTTCGCTTCTCCTTTCTTCGCTTCTCCTGTTCTTCCCGTTCCTTCTGCCTGCGCTGGATATTGCGGGAGACCTGTGTAGTCAAAGCTTCGGCCGCGTTATATCCCATCTTCCTCGTCCTATGATTGATGGCCGCGGCCTCCGTGATCACCGCCAGGTTCCGGCCAGGCTGGATGGGAATCGTATAACACACCACCTCGTTGCCCAGGATCATCGTGGTCTCGTTGACCATGCCCACCCGGTCGTAGGTCTTCTCCGAATCCCAGGGTTCCAGACGGATCACCATGTCGATCTTTTGGGATTCCTTGACCGCTTCCACGCCGTAAATCTCTTTTACGTTGACGATACCGATACCGCGCAGCTCGACAAAATACCGAAGCACCTCCGGACTGCTGCCCACCAGCTCGCTGTCTCCCAGTTTGCGGATCTCCACCATATCGTCCGCCACGAGACGATGTCCCCGGCGAATCAACTCGAGGGCGGTCTCGCTCTTTCCGATGCCGCTCTCCCCCGTGATCAAAACGCCTTCTCCGTAGATATCCACCAGGACGCCGTGCATGGAGATCTGCGGCGCTAACACCGTCCGCAGATATTGAATCAGCCGCCCCATGAAGATCGTCGTCGGCAGCTTCGTTCGCAGAAGAGGCGTCCCGCTTTCCTCTGCCTTGTGGATCAGATCCTCGCCGCAGGGCAGTCCCCTGCAGACGACCAGACAGGGGATATTGCGCTTAAAGAGTTCCGTCCAGATTTTCAGGCGTTCCTCATTGTTAAATCCGCCCATATAGGCGTACTCCACCCTTCCCACAAGCTGGATCCGCTCGCTGTCAAAGTATTTATAGAATCCAGCCAGCTGCAGCGCCGGCCGGTTAATCTCCTCGTGTTCGATATAAATACCGTCCAAGGAAATGGAAGGCGTCAGATTTTCCAGATTAAAGTATTCCGCCAGCTTCCGCAGCGATACTTCTTTCATGTCGTTTCCCCCTTTTCTTCTGTATCTCGAATCAAATGTACATCCATCTGCGGGAACGGAATCGAGATTCCCGCCTTATCGAAGGCGTATTTGACCTGTTCCCGGATCCTGGAACCCGTAATCGCGTAATTTTCTCTCTTCACCCAGCAATAGGCAAACAGCTCTATGGCGGAGTCCCCGTGGTTCTTCACCAGAACCACTTTATCTTTTTCCTGTAATACGTTTTCCTCCTGCTCCATCACCCGCAGGATCAGTTCCCTCGCCTCCTCGATCCCTGCCTGGTAGGCGATACTAAACTGAAAATCCAGCCTTCTCTCCGGGAACGCGGAGAAATTGGTGATGGCCGCGTTGGACAGTTCTCCGTTTTGCAGGGTGATCCTCTTATTATCCGGCGTGCGTATGCGGGTGCTGATGATATTGATGCTTTCCACCGTTCCCTCGTGGCTGCCGTCGGATATATAATCTCCCACTTGAAATGTATGCTGCAGCAGGATCATCATGCCTCCCGCGAAGTTCGCCAGGCTCCCCTGCAGTCCCAGCCCCACCACCAGCGTGGAGCCGCCTAATAGGGCGAAAATGGACGCGGATTCGATGCCTAGAATCCCCAGAGCCTGCAAAACCACCAGGCCTCTTAGAAATACGCTCACGATCGAGGTGGTGAACTTTTCTACGGTCTCATCTATCTTGCGTCCCTGAATCAATCGGTGAACCACCTTCATCACCCAGTTGACAATCTTCCATCCGATCCAGCACACCAGAAGGGCGGCTATGATCTTCTCGAGAAATCCTAGGAGCGCCGTTCCGTAATGTTCTCCCAGATACTCCCAGATATTCCAACCTGCCTCGTCCAATAAAACGAACCCCATAACCTCACTCCTGACTTCTCTCGGTCTTTTCGATAACAAAAAACGGACAGGCCTCCAAAAAACACAGGAAAGCGCTCCCCGTTCCTCTTTAGTTTCTGTCTGCTTTCCCCCGCCGTTTGTCTTCCCATTTCTGCCAACGGTTCGCGGCCATGGAACCAATGACCGCCAGTACGACGGCCAGCGGATGAACCCAGGGGACCAATACGGCCAGCAAAAACAAGACGACAAACAAAAGCTCGCGCAGAAGGTAGCCCGTCAGCGCGGATTTCGCGGCCTGGGAGCCTGTCTCCATCTGCAGCGTCCGCTTAAGAGACCGTTCCATCATGATATAGCGAACCATGGTGCAGACCGCTCCCAAAAGCACGCCTATCCCCCAAGAAAGGGGATCCACAAAAAAACAACCCGCGATAAAAATAAAAAGACCGACCGCGCCGATCTTCCACGCAAGCGGCAGGAAGCCAGCGTTTTCCGGTCTTTCGACATCCTCCATCATTCCCGCGTCCCCCTCTTGCTTCTATTCATTCCTTAACGCCAAATCGCCCCGGAGGAGAAGGGCCTTTTACGGGCTCCCTCTCCCTAGGACTTATCTTACCTTTTAGTTCTTCCTCGAAAGCACCGCCTGAACGGACTTCTTGATGATCTCCAGGCCCTTTAACAGCTCCTCCTCGGAAATCGTGAGGGCGGGCATGAGTTTCAGCACGCTGTCTTCCCGGCCGGCCTGCTCGATGATCAGGCCATTCTTAAAGCACTCGGTCACCACCTCGCGGCAGTTTCCCGCCGGTGCGGCCTTAGACATATCGAGACCGAAGATCAGTCCCCGGCCGCGTACGGCCAGATTCTCGTGAAGGGGCAGGATCTCTTTCTTCATATAGTCTTCCACGATCTTGGACTTTTGATCCACGCTTTCATACAGCCCCACGGACAGCGCGTACTCGATCGCTGCCTTGGCGGCCACAAAAGCCATCTGATTGCCGCGGAAGGTGCCGTTATGCTCGCCGGGCTTCCAAATATCAAGCTCCGGCTTTGTCAGCAGAAGCGCCATGGGCAGACCGTATCCGCCGATGGATTTGGACAGCACCACCATATCGGGATAGATCCCCGCCTTCTCGAAAGAGAAGAAGGATCCGCTGCGGCCGCAGCCTACCTGGATATCGTCCACGATCAATAAAATCTCATGGCGACGGCAGAAGTCCTCGATCCGCTTCAGCCATTCAAAATCAAAGGGGAAAATACCGCCTTCGGCCTGAATCGTCTCCAGAACCAGGGCCGCGGGCTTCTCCACGCCGGAATGGTCATCCGTCAGGATCTGCTCCATATACGCCACGGTATCCAGTTCCGGGAACATATAGGGGGCCGGAATATGCGTCACATCGTGCAGCGGCACGCCGGCGCCGGCACGGGACACCATGTCGGTGGTCAGGGCCAGGGCGCCCATGGTCATGCCATGGAAACAGCCCATCAGCGCGAAGATATTGGTCCGCTTGGTTACCTTGCGCGCCAGCTTCAGCGCGGCCTCGATGGCGTTGGTTCCGGTGGGACCGGTAAACATCATCTTATAATCCAGGTTCCGGGGCTTCAGAATATTTTCTTCAAAGCATTCGATGAAATCACGCTTGGGTCCTGTATACATATCCAAAGCGTGGCTAATGCCGTCCTTTTGGAGATAATCAATCAGCTTTTCCTTGATATAGTCATTATTATGGCCATAGTTCAACGCGCCAGCGCCGTCAAAGAAATCAAGATACTCCCGGCCTTCTTCGTCCCATATTTTGGAAC
>CALWBZ010000012.1 GCA_944376225.1 uncultured Clostridia bacterium
GTCTTCATGGCTTCCAGATTATAATTGAGCGGGTAGCGCACGTACTGGATCTTGCCGCCGTTGAAACGATCCCAGAAACGGGCCTCCAGATCCTGCTTCTCGATGGGAGAAATATCCTCCCATACGCCGCAGTGGAAAGAATTGCTGACATAGGGACGGCTGGATACGCCCTCCACCACACCGTATTTCTTCCGGAACTGATCGATCTGCTTTCCGCACAAAGACTCCGCGGGGGTGCCGTAAATGGCGTACAGAATGCCGTCTTGTTCTTTATATTCGTTCAGCTTGTCCACGATATGATCCATGACCTTGAGGGCAAACTCCCCGTCTTCTACAAGGGACTTCCCGTTATAGAGCTCCTGCAGCTCGTTGAGCGCCGTGATGCCATAGGAAGCCGTGGCGGTCTTCAGTACCGGCGCGATCTTGTCATGAAAATCCAGATGCCCGCCGTAAAAACCTCCCTCACAGTAGGCGAGAGGATTGCAGCTCGCCCGCATGTTGCCCAGATAAGCAAAGGTTCTCTGGTGAATGCGGCGGATCAGTTCCATATAGTAATCCAGAGTCTCGAAGAAGTCCTTCTTCTCCTCCCTCGCCTTCGCCAGGATCATGGGCAGGTGGAGGGAAACCACGCCCACGTTGAAGCGGCCCACAAACACGGGCTGATCCTCTTCGTCCGCGGGATGGATCCCGCCCCGCTCATACCAGGGGCTCAGGAAGGCCCGGCATCCCATGGGGCTGATGACCTTGCCGTATTTCTTATAAATAGAAGGCACATAGCCTTCGCCCGTCAGCGACAGCCAATCGGGATACATCGTTTTTGAAGAGCAAGCCAGCGCCGCGTCAAAGACCTCCGGACAAGACCCCTCCTCCCCGTGCAGGGCCTCGTCATAAAGCATGACCAGCTTGGGAAACAGTACGGGCTTCTTATGGCCCTCCTTGCCCTGTCCGTTCATGCGCACCTCAAACATCGTGATCGCCGCCATCTTCTCCAGCTCGTGGGTTCCGAGACCCGCGGTAAAGGTGACGAAGGGATAATCTCCGCGGCTGGAGGCCACCGTGTTGAGCTTCATCTCCAGCCCCTGAAATCCCTGGCGAAAATCGTTCTTGATCCTGGCCATGGCCCTGTGATGAGCCTTAGCGGCAAGCGCCGCCTGATCCGGCGCTTCGCTGCCAAATTCGCCGAGAACCTCGTTATATGTCGCAAGCTCCTGCTCCGTATAACGCTTTAAGGATTTCAGCGCGTAGGGCAGCAGAATCTTGTCAATCTCCGACACGGTAAAGCCGCCATACTGCTGGCTCGCCGCCATGAGGATGATGTCGCCGATGACGTCAAAGGCTACGTCCAGCGTCTTCGGCTCCGTGTACCAAATATTGCCCATCTCGAAACCGCCCTTCAGAACCGCCGCCACGTCAAAAAGGCAGCAATTCATCGTGTCTCGGCGGGCGGACTGATCATGGATATAGATATAACCGTCGCTGGCGGCCTGCTTCTCCTCCTCCGTCAGATGAAACTTGGCGTACAGGCGCTTGTTGAGCTCATTATAGGATAGACTGCGCTTCGTAGAAACGAGCGCGGAATCCGCGTTGGAATTCTCCTTGTCTCCGATATACATGATGGACTGACTCGCCGTATAGACCTCGTCCAACATCTTGGCGAACTCCTGTTTATAGTTACGATAATTCCGATAGCTCTCCGCTACCTCCGGATTTACCGAATCCAGCGCGTGTTCCACCAAGGCGTGCATGGTGATGATGGGAATCTCGATCAGTCCCATCTTGATGATCGTCTCGTTTACATAATCGGTGATCCGCGTCTTCTCGTCGGGGGTGAACTCCACCAGCGCCCGGGAAGCCGACTTACAAACGGCCGTAATGATCTTCTCCGGCTTATATTTCTCCTTCGTGCCATCCTTCTTGATGACCCGCACATTCTCCAGATAAGCGTCCATTCCCATTCTCCTTCGCTTTGGTTTTTCGACGCCTTCTATTATACCCTATATTGTCCTGTTTGTGAAGTGGAAATTTCAGAAAAAATACTTCATTTTGTGTGTACTTAATATTCTGACAACTATATATTGTGTCTCCGTCCCTCATCAAAATTTCCCAGATGCTGGAATTTCACACAAGAAAACGCCCCGTCTCCGGGGCGCGTTTTCCTTGATTATGCTTCTACTTTGGGCAGGGCCGTCACGTCTTCGGGCACATCCGCCAGATAGAGATTGCAGTAACCGCTTACATTGCTGTTAAAGAGGATCTGCTTTCCGTCCGCGGTGAAACGGGGATGGGGATGATGGCTGCCATAGAAGAAGCTGCCGTCATGCATGCAAAGTACCCGCGCTTCATCGAAATCCGTGCCGTTGTAGCGGTACAGCTTGATGGACTTGCCCGAATCGCTAACGATCAGGTTAAAATCGTTGGAGTGGATATGGTCTGGACTCGGGAAGGGCACGCAGGGCGCTTCATACTCATTTCTGCCGTCATAATCGATGACGCCGAAGTAAGAACCCATCTCGGGCTTATGGGCCTGGTATCCTACCCGCTTTCCGTCGGCATACCAGTATTCGTGTCCTACCTTTTCTCCCTCCATCTTTCTCGGACGAAGCTTGACCGGCTGACAGGTATTCGTATCCATCACCCAGATCCTGTGATCCACCATATGCCAAGGGCCTTCATGACAGAAGGTCAGGAGATTGGGCTGGGTGGGGGAAGGATTCACATGGCCGATCCAGCAGTTCTCCTGCCACAATTCCTCTCCGCCGCCTTTTTCCGTATCGATACGCACGATACGGCTATCCGGCTTCGCCGCGAAGATCTCCCGCATGCCCACGTAGCTGGCGCTCAGATTCGCGTAAACGCGGCCGGACAGGTCTTCCTGCAGGACCACGTAAGTATAACGTCCGTCCGCTCCCACCAGGCCGCCGTGAATCGTGAAGCCCTCGGGCGTTTCATAGAGCAGGCGGCTCTCTAAAGTCAGAAGATCCAGCGCGTAGAGCTTCTTTTCCCGGGTATAGTAGACCTCGGGACGCACGGGATTCACGTCATTGGAAAAATGCACCGGCGTGCGGTCTCCCGCGGCGAAATCCGTCAGACGGCTGATCTCTCCCGTGGCGATCTCGATGCTGAACAGGTTGGAGGCATTCTCCCGATCAGAACAGAACAAGAGCCTGCGGTTCTGATCCCACCAGCCGTTGTTTGTAAAATAGGCATGGTTGCTGTGGCACAGATAGTTCGTCAATCGGTGGACCGTGACGCCGGAGATTCGATCCTGATAGGCGCTCATCTCCGATGGATAGGTTGCAAATGCTTTCATATGTATGACCCCTCTCTATAGAAAAGTTACGCGTTTATCCCGCAATTTTTCTGGTCCGCGGGAATTTGGCGCTCTTTGGCGGCAAACTCGATCACAGTTCTTCCTCATGAGAATACCGCCCATTATGCTCATTATATCATAGTTTACTAACTATAAAAGGCTATATTGAAGAATGATTAGCAATTATGCTAATTGATTATCTCTCTACCTTGGGCAATGCCGCCACGTCTTGGGGGACATCCGCTAAATACAAATTGCAATAGCCGCTCACATTACTGTTAAACAGAACCTGTTTTCCGTCCGCCGTAAACCGGGGATGGGGATGGTGGCTCTGATAGAAAAAGCTGCCGTCATGCATGCACAGTACCCGCGCCTCGTCAAAATCTACGCCGTTATATCGGTAAAGCTTAATACTGTTTCCGGAATCGCTGACAATGAGGTCAAAATCATTGGAATGGATATGGTCTGGACTGGGAAAAGGCACGCAGGGCGCCTCATACTCGTTCTTACCATCGTAATCGATAACTCCAAAGTAGGAGCCCAGGCCCGGCTTATGAACCTGATACCCTATCCGAACGCCATCCTGATACCAATATTCATGGCCAATCTGCTCTTCTTCCATCCTGCGGGGACGCAGCCTCTCCGCTTTTCCCGTATTGGTATCCAGTACCCACATGCGTTGATCCACCAGATTCCAGGGGCCCTCATGACAGAACGTCAACAGATTGGAACGGGTAGGCGAAGGATTCGCGTGGCCGATCCAGCAGTTCTCCTGCCACAATTCCTCCGCCGTGGCTCTCTCCGTATCCACCCGAAGGATCCGGCAGTCCGGCTTCGCCTCAAAAGTCTCCCGCATGCCCACATAGCTGGCGTTCAAATCGGCATAAACCCGATCCGACAGATCCTCCGTCAGGACAACGTATATGTAACGTCCTTCGGCACCGCATAACCCCACGCTCATGAGGAATCCCGCCGGCGCGTCATATAGATGGGATTGTTCCAGCGTCAGCAAATCCAACGCGTACAGTTTGCGGTCCCGGATAAAATAAACCTCCGGTCTCTTGGGATTCACATCGTTCACAAAATATACCTGCGTCCGGTCTCCCGGCTGAAAATCCGTCAGACGGCTGATTTCTCCCGTCTCGATCTCAATACTGAACAGATTCGCGGCATTGCCTCGGTCTGAACAGAAAAGTAACCGACGGTTCTGATCCCACCAGCCGTTATTGGTAAAATAAGTGTGGAAACTGTGACACAGGTATCCCGTGAGCTGCCGAACGGTCGTTCCGGATATCCGGTCCTTATAAACCCGTACTTCCGATGAATAGGTCTCATAGGCTTTCATTTTGGATTCCTCCTTATAGGTTTTCGCTTGTCCCTTTGATTTCAGGACGCTGTCTTACTACGCCTATTATACCAACAAAAAGAGTCTCTGACAATAAGAAGATCCTCCGAGAATAAGAGACGCCTACCTTGAAATCGTTAATGACTTGATTTATGAATATGGAGAGGGTACGATCGTAAATCAATCTGATTCATATCCTCAAGAAGCCCTCGTTGGTCTTGTCGTTGCAAAACTGATTGATTTTGATCAGGATGGACAACCAGAATTATTCTGTAGTTATCGAAGTGAGGGCGACGCCTTTGCCCCCGTTGCCCATCAAACCGTTTATGGGCTAAAAAATGGTTCTGTGCAAATCCTATTTCACGAAGATGCCGGTTCTAAGGGAGGCGCTAATCCGGGCTCTACCATTCAGATTCACAATGATGGAACTCCTTACATTTTTCGTTATGATGGAACCGTCGTTGATTATCTCACCCTGCAGGATGATGAATTTGTTCTGACTCATCAGATAGATTATGACACTTCTTCTTGGGATGGCACACAGATGACATCTCAAGAACTCTCTGAGTACCTCAATGAGTTTTGGACGGATGCATCCACTCCCGTTTCCGTATGGTATCTGAATCCTGATGCTGCGGATTTCTCTCAGATACTTTTTGATACGCAGACAACCATACAATCCCTGCAAGAAACAGTGAATGCGTAACATTGGACTTTACAGCAAAAAGGTGGCTCCTCGCGGAAACCACCTTTTCTTTTTAAGCAACCTGCAGCATGTCTTTCCAGGTCGCAACCCCAATCACTCCCCTGTGGGAATCTCCTCCTTATCCTTGACGCCCGTACAGGAAATCTTAAATGAATAAAAATATTTCTCTTGACACAAGGTATATATCATGATATATACTAGTAGTGGGAGGTGAACATGATGGAAACAGCAAAAGTTTTTGAGACTGGGCGAAGTCAGGCCGTGCGGCTGCCCAAAAAATTTCGCTTCAATGTAGATGAGGTTGTGATTCAGCAACTCGGAGACGCGGTGCTTTTAGTTCCGAAAGATTCGCTATGGCAAACTTTTATGGACGGTTTGGATAGCTTTACAGATGATATTTTTGAAAACGGACGGGATCAGGGTATCCAGGAAGAGAGAGAAAGCCTATGACCTATATGTTGGATACCAATATCTGTATTTATGTTATGAAAAGAAAACCGGAAAATGTATTAAAACGATTCCAAGAAAAATTAGACAGCGGACTGTGCATTTCTTCGATCACTTTGGCTGAGTTGGAGTATGGGATGAAACATAGCTCCGCTCCGTTCAAAAATGAGCAGGCACTATTACGTTTTTTGGCGCCGATGAGTATTTTGCCTTTTGGGGCGGCGGCAGCGGCAGAATATGGATCGATTCGCTCTTATCTGCAAAACAGAGGGATACTAATCGGTCCGCTTGATATGTTAATCGCGGCCCATGCAAAAACAGAGAATACGATCTTGGTGACAAACAATGTCCGGGAGTTCGAACGTGTGCCCAATTTGGAGATTGAAAACTGGGCGGAGGATACAGAAACCACACGCGAAATCTAAAAGAGCGCATTGTGAAAACATCACATTTCCGGAAAAATCGATTAAATTAACAGGAAAATCACGGGATGTGCTGAAGCGAGACAGCATATTCCGGGAAAAAACCATTAAATTAACAGGAAAACCGGAGAAAGTGCTGAAACGGGGCAGAGGGATAGGATCCCGAGATTGCGTCTGTAAACAACAAAAAAGCCGCCCCTTTCACAGGACGGCCTAAAAGCAGCGCGAGACGGGATTCGGACCCGCGACCCTCGCCTTGGCAAGGCGATGCTCTACCACTGAGCCACTCGCGCGCGTCTGTCGGTTTTCTGCCGACGAATGACATTATACTATATTCCGGAAGAAAAAGCAAGTCTTTTTTTGAAATCCTATCAAGAATTCTCCGGCGGTTCGATATAACTGTAGATCGGCCGCCTGCCCACCGCGTGTCCCCAGGCCCGGTCTCCGTATGCGTAATGCCACCATTCGTTCTGATAGTTCACAAATCCCGCGCCGCACATCGCGTGATACAGCAGCCGTCGGTTCTTTCGATAGACCTTTTCCGCCTCCGATAAATCGGAACGTTCCTCATAGTATCGGGTGTGGGCTTTGTCGGTAAGATCGTCAAAATAGGTTCCCATGGGCAGTTTCTCCCCATGGCGGCATAGGGTCAAATCCACGGCGCCTCCTGTAGAATGGGGCGTGGGACGCTGCCTGTCGATTCGGGGAAAGGCGACGAAATCATCCATCCATTTCAGGAGCTGCTCCCTCCCCGCTTCCGGATGGGCGGTTTCCAGCTGATGCCAGTACAGATCATAAATGCTTTTCTGCACACCTACCGGCCGCAGGGTATCGTAGATCCAGAGGGAATAGGCTTCCGGAAGGCTGTCTATCACGCGCCGCAGCATACCGGCCACCTCACGACGCACATAGCAGCGGGTCAACGCGCCGGAAAGCTCCATCTCGGCATACTTTGCCCCATAATGAAGCCGGGGCATGTCCGTGATGTCCACCAGGGCTTCCCCGCATTCCGCCGCTATAGGATAGGGCCCGTCCGGAACCGGCTCGGGTATGGGCCGGCTCATCCAGGCTTCTGCGCTCATCAGGCCCGCGCCTCAAATTTTCTGGGAATATAACGCTTTAAGGCCGCGACCATACGATCGTCCGGCTCGAAAATCAGCTTGATCGTCTTCTCGTCCTTCTTCAGGATGCCGATATAGGATCTCTCATTCAGGCCGCCCCGGCCCGCGTCGATCACCTTGTCGTACTTGGCCTCCAACTGATTGTGATGGTTCTTGCTGTCCGCGGGCACCATCAGCTGAAACTCCTTGGCGTCCGCGCTGAGGAGCCGCTTGCGGCTGTTCTTGCCGAAAATGACGTCCACGTCGATCAGACCGTCCGTATAGATATACTCATACTCCCGGTCGATCCTGCGCCAGAAGAAATAGATAAACAGACATGTCGCCACCAGAACGATGGAGAAGAACATGGTCAGCATGAGGAGCGCGAGGGCGTTGATCACCACCGCTCCCAGAATCATTCCCACCTTCTTTATGATACGCGCCGTCTGATCCTCCCGGCGCACCATACATTCAATAAACACATTCTCCATACTGCCATGATCCTCCCATTCGTAACCTGCCGCATTCGCGGAATTTTCTCCATTATAGCATAGAACCCTTTGGGATACAAGTTTACAATTTGTAAAATCCGCAAAATGAGCGCTTGGTATATTCATAGTCCGCCCAAGCCATCGTTTCCCGGGAAGAATGCATGGACAGGATGGGCGTGCCGATATCCACGATTCGACAAGGCAGATAGGCGCACATGACCGGCCCCAACGTGGAACCGCTTACCTTGTCCGCTCTGCTGATAAAGACCTGCACGTTTACGCCTTCCGCCTCGCAGATCCGACGGTAGACGCTGTAATCCGAAGCATCCGTCACATACCGCTGTCCCGCGTCCAGCTTGATCACCGGCCCGCCGCCCAACACCGGCCGCACCTTTTCGTCATGGGCCTCCGGATGATTCGGATGCACCCCGTGGGCCACGTCCGCCGACAACATGAAAGATCCCGTCAGCGCGTCGATGAAGGACGACCGATCTTTTCCTAAACATGAGGCGATCTTCTCTAATAAAAGGGATACCATGGCGGATCCGCCGCCCTGGGGCGTCCGGCTGCCAATCTCCTCGTTGTCCAAGGCGGCCAATACCGTGACCCCGGTGCGGGGACGGTTTTCGATCAACGCTTCCGCGGCGGCGCTGACCATCACCAGGTCGTCCAGTCTGGGCGAGGAGAGAAGCTCCTGCTTCCATCCCACCGTCTCCGGCGTATCCAGGTTATAGGCATATAAGTCGTAATCCAGGATCTCCTCCGGTTCCGCCTTCAGCTCCTCACACAGGATCTCTCGGATAAAGTGCTCCGAGAGCCCCAGACCGGCCAGGGGCTGCATATCCACCTGGGGATTGAGCTCTACGCCCCGGTTGACCTCCCGGTTCATATGGATGGCCAGGTTAGGAATCACAAGCAAGGGTTTTTGCAGATCCACAATCTTTGTGTTGTCCTCAAAGAGGTTCTTTCCTCTAAGAACCG
Organism: uncultured Clostridia bacterium; assembly: GCA_944376225.1. Classification (GTDB taxonomy): domain Bacteria; phylum Bacillota; class Clostridia; order Lachnospirales; family Bianqueaceae; genus Faecimorpha. The sequence continues at coordinate 8,803 of CALWBZ010000012.1, forward strand.
CCTTTCCGGCCAAGGACAGGGGCCGATCTAACCAGGTGCTGTAGATGGGGCCGCCGTATACGCTCACGTTTAGCTTGCTGCTCCCCGCCTTCTGCAATTCTGGAGCCGGCTTGAGCTTAAAGGAGGGCTGATCCGTATGGGCGCTGATCAGCCGGAAATAGGGTTCATGAGGACGCTCTTCCCCTACCCGAAAAGCCAGACAAGAAGTCTTGTGGACGTCCACATAGTAGGCGCCGCCGACTTCGAGCTTCCATTCCTCCGATAAATCAAGCTTCTGAAACCCTGCCGCTAAAAACTTCTCCTCGAGCTTTCGGGTCACGGTCGCCGCGCAAGTTCCTTCCTTCAGGAAATCAACCAACTTTTGCATTCTTCTTCTCCTCCCTCTGCTCGCATTCTCCGGCAATCACGCAGCGTTCGCACTGGGGACTTCTGGCGCTGCAGCAGCGTCTCCCGTGAAAAATCAGAAGATGATGCATCATGGACCATACTTCCGGATCCAGCGCCTTTTGCAATTGTTTTTCCGTCTCTTCCACGTTTCCCGCGTGAGCGAGACCGATCCGATTAGACACACGGAAAACATGGGTGTCCACGGCGATGGCCGGCACGCCGAAGGCGTTGGACAACACCACATTGGCGGTTTTTCGGCCCACACCGGGAAGGCTCACCAGTTCCTCCATCGTCTGGGGCACTTCCCCGTGAAAACGATCCGCCAGCACACGAAACAGCAGATACAAATTGCGTGCCTTCGTACGATAAAATCCCAGGCTCCGGATCGCCTCCTCCAGCTCTTCCTGGCTCAAGCTCAGGAAATGATCCAGATCCGGGCACTCTTGAAACAATGTTTCCGTCACCCGGTTGACCTGACGGTCCGTGGTCTGAGCGCTCAAAACCGTCGCCACCAGGAGCTGGAGGGGCGTCTCATAATTCAGCTCGCAGCGCACGTCCGGATATTCTTCTTTTAGTTTTTCGTAAATCTTCTGTGCTTTCTCTGTCATCGTAAATCTCCTTCTTCTAGGATACCTTTTTATTATATCGCGCTTTGGGCCAGGATACAAGTACCATTCCCTCGTGGGCTCCCACCATAAGCAGTAGGCAGAGGATCTTTCCCGCGGGATCCCCGGGCGCCCACAGCGCCAGGCCGAAAAGCAGGAGGCTGTAGGCCAGGAGTTTCCCGACGCTTTTGCCTCGTCTTTCCCCCGCCCGGTAAAAGACGAGGGCGGTCATGGGGAAGACGGCAAAACTCTCCCCCCTTCCCCACAAAGGCCACCAGGAAGGCATTAAGATTCCTCCGCCAAAGGCCGTGGGGACGAGAAGGGCAAAGGGCAGCGCCCATACGGCTTTTCGCTCGCGAATCGTCCGAATCCTTCCCTCTCGATAGACAAAGTTTTGTTGGGGATTCGCCCCCCAGGCGACCAAAAACACCTCCATCAGGTGCAAAAGTCCCACGGTGGCTAAGATTCCGGATACATCCGCCAGATCCCATATGCCTAAAATTCCTACGCAGGCCCCGCTATAGGCATAACAGGCGAATCGGGGACGGATCTTGGATAGCAGCAGCGCGACGGGAAACAGGAGAACCAGATCCATGCCGATCCTGACGCTGAGTCCTAAAACGCAGACTAGGAGCATGCCCAGCATCCCTGCCGCCAGGCCCAAAAGACAGGAGCTAATGGTCCGCCGCCAAGCCTCGTTCGGCTGATCTCTTTTGTAACGGCGATAGGTGATCCACAGCGCGACCCAGTAGACGGGATTGAAAACTCCCGATAATAGGCTCTGTAGAAAAAGCCACGGTAACGCGCCGATTCCCGCCCCCTCCGTCAAGGGGCTATTCTCCCAGCTCCGTGCGTATCGCTTCCAGAGCCGTCTGCAGCTGTATATCCTCTTCTTCCGGCACCTCGCTCATCTGCTTTTGTTCTTCGGTAAGGTCGATCTCGATATCCGGCGTGATCCCCGTCCCGTGAATATTATTTCCTTCCGGCGTATAATATTTGGCGGTGGTCATCTTATAGGCGGTGCCGTCCGACAACGACCAGGTGGTCTGAACGATGCCCTTGCCGAAGGTGGTCGTCCCCACCAGCACCGCCACATCTCTTTCTTTCAGGGCCCCGGACAGAAGCTCGGAGGCGCTGGCCGAATACTCGTTCACCAACACGGCCATGGGCGCCTGGATCCCTTCTCCCTCCGCGTAAAACTCCTGCCGCTCTCCCTGTTTATTCTCCGTATAAGCGATCAACCCCTCGGGAATCAGCTTATCGGCGACGGCCAATACCGCGTTTAAGGATCCTCCTAGGTTATCTCTCAGATCCAAAATGAGGCCCTTCATGCCCGCGTCCATCATCTCCTGCCAGGCTTTCTCGAACTGATCCTCCGTGACCGTATCGAAACTGGTGATCTGCAAATACATGATTCCGTTCTCGATTTCGTGCCAGAAAACCGTGGGAATCTCTACTTTGGCCAGCGTGATGGCCACGTCATAGGTGCTGCCGTCCGCGGGGCGGTAAAAGGTCAGGTTCCGAACCTCGCCGATCTGTCCGCTGATCCGGCTCCGCAGGTCCTCGGAACTCATTTCCGAGACGTTTTCGCCTTCCACCGCCACAAGGCGGTCCCCGGCCTGAACGCCCGCTTCCGCCGCGGGGCTTCCTTCATAAACCGACACCACTTCCTGTCCGGCGACGGATATCCCTACGCCGCCGTAGGATCCCTCCGTATTGATCTTGATCTCGGCATATTCTTCCGCCGTATAATACGCCGCGTACCGATCTTCCAGGACGTCCATCAGCCCCTTATACATCCCTTCCACCAGGTCCTCCACCGCTACATCCTCCAGAATATATTCCTTTTCGATGGTATGGATGATCCGGTTCGCTTTGCTAAGGAGTTCCGTCATCTGCTGCTGATCCATCCCGTTCTCGTATTGCCCGCCTCCCAGGACGATCACGGGACGAAACACCAGGATGCTGAGTCCCACCGCCAAAAGAGCAATCAAAACCCCGGTCCCGATCCCCAGAATAAAGGGGGAACGGCATCTTGCCGCGTCCGCCCCACGCCCTCTGCTATCTATCTCTTCTCCCATGCTTACACCTTCCCGTCTGATCTGTTTATTGTATTCACGCTTTGTTTTTCTTATACCTTATGCTTCCTCGTATAGTCAAAAAGCCGCGACTCCCGGGCGGGGAATCGCGGCTTTATTCTGCCTCTCGTTTAGAAGAAATTCATCGCGTCCACGGTGCTGCCGTTGATACGCACCTCGAAATGACAGTGCGGCCCTGTAGAATCTCCCGTCGAGCCCACCAGCGCGATGGTCTCTCCCTGGCTCACCTTCTGCCCGGTATAGACCAAAAGCTGATTACAATGAGCATATAACGTCACATAACCGGTGCTGGGATGACTGATCATCACGAAATTGCCATAACTGCTGTTGTATCCCGCGTAGGTCACCGTACCGCCGTCCGCCGCCAAGATGGCGTCTCCGTAATTGGCGCCGATATCCGTGCCGGCGTGAAGCCTGTATACGCCGAAGATCGGATGGAGGCGCCATCCATAGGGAGAACTGATGTAATGGGATGCGGGCACGGGCCAGATGAAAGTACCGGTGCTCGCGCCGGAAGAACCGCTCGAGGAAGAACCGCCGGAGGAAGAACTACTGCCGGAAGAGGAAGAGCTGCTGCCGGAAGAGGAGGAAGCGTTGTTCTGTTCCTGCTTGGCCGCCTCTTCTTCCTGTCTCTTAATCTCTTCCTGCCGTCTGATCTCTTCCAGACGAGCCTCCTCGTCTTCGATCTCTCCCTGTTTCGCGGCGATCTTACTCTGAATATCGGCCTCCAGGTTGGCAAGATAGGCGCTGTATTCCTCGTACATGGCCTTAGAAGACTCCAACTCCGCCTGACGGTTCTGCTTTTCGCTTCTGGTGTCTTCCAGCGCCTTCTTCTCGTTCTCCAGGTTCTGCTTCGCCAGGCTGAGCTCCAGCTCGGTCTGCTGTACCTGGCCTTCCAATTCCTGGATCCTTTGACGATCCGCCTCCAGATTATCCTGAATATTCTGGTCGTACTCCGCCATCTGATCCACATATTCGATCCGGCTAAAGAAATCGGAAATATCCTTGGAACCCAACAGGACTTCCAGATAGTTGACGTCGCCATACTCGTACATCATCTGAAGACGCGCGCATAACTCCTGATAATGCTGCTCCTCGTCCTCCTTCGCCTGCTCCAGATCCGCCTGGGTCTTGGCAAGAAGCTCCTCATTTTCCGCGATTTCTGCCTCCAGGGCCGCAATATTCTGCATACAGGTATTGATCTGTTCGTCCAGCTCTAAGATCTCCCCAAGAACCACGGCCAGTTCCTCACTGATTCCGTTTAACAGATTCTGTGTCGCGCTTTGTTCCGCCTGATTACTCGCCGCCTGGTTCTCCAGCTCTTCTTTCTCCTTCTTCAATGTATCCAGATCCGCCGCAAACAGCGGCGCCACAGAAGACAGGATCAAAATGATCGCCAAGACAAACGCGATGCCGCAACGAAGCGCCCTGGCCTTTCCTTGCTTTTGCATGAATAAACCTCCCGTTTTAGACTTTCAGATATTTGCGTAGAGAAAGCGTACTTCCCACTACGCCCACCACGATTCCTACCGCTAAGAAAATCGGAATCAACTGTAGAAGAATCGTATTCGCGCCGATAAAATGAATCAGCTGCGTAAACGTATTAAACTGCTGCACCACAAAATCCACGATCGACCCGTAGGAGAAATAGATCAACACCGCCGGCAGGATCGCCCCCAAGACGCCGATGATCATTCCCTCTACGATGAAGGGGATCTTGACGAAGGAATCCTTCGCCCCGATGTATTTCATGATGCCGATCTCCGTCCTTCTGACGAAGACGGACAGTTTAATCGTATTCGATATCAGGAGTACGGCGATGAAGACCAAAAGCAGGATCAACGCCATGCCTCCCCAGGTGATCATACTGCTCAGATTGGCGAGCACGTCCGCCGCCTCGGCAGCATACCGAATGCTGCGAATCTGGGGCATGGTTTGCAGCTGTGCCACAAAATTGTCCTGATCCGCCGCCTCATACAGATAGATCTCCAATGAAGCGGAGTTGCTCAGCGGGTTATCCCGGTCCAACTTAGCGATGGTATCTTCCCCCAGCTGATCGCTGAAGCCCATCGATTCCTTAAAACTCTCCCAAGCCTCGTCCGCGGATACATATGTAACATCTTTCACGCCTTCTATCGCGGAAATCTGCGCCACCAACTCGGGAACGCTCTCTTCTTTTACATTCTCGGACAGGAAGGCAATGATCCCTAACGAATCGTCCAGATCCTCGGTAAACTGCTGCACGTTCGCCACCAGGCAATACACGATGCCCAGAATGAAGAGGCAGGCAGACACCGTACACACGGAGGCCAGCACCATCAGGCGATTCCGCCAGATTCCCTGCAGCCCCTGCTTTAGACAAACACGGATGGAACGGATTTTCATACGTCATATCCTCCTTCCGAGTCGCGGACCACATGCCCGTCTACCAGATGAATCACTCGTTTGCGCATCCGGTTTACGATCTCTTTGTCATGGGTCGCCACGATGACCGTGGTTCCCCGGCTGTTGATGTATTCCATCAGTTCCATAATCTCATCGGAATTGCGGGGATCCAAATTTCCGGTGGGCTCATCCGCCAGGAGAAACAGCGGGTTATTCACCAGGGCTCTGGCGATTGCCGTACGCTGCTGCTCACCGCCGGAAATCTCGTTCGGGAAGTTACGGCTTTTATGGGCGAGGCCCACCATGTTCAATACTCGGGGCACATTCCTGCGTATCTTACGCTGGCTCTCCTCGATGGCTTCCATGGCGAAAGCCACATTCTCATACACCGTCTTCTTCGGCAGAAGGCGATAGTCCTGAAAGACGATCCCCATCTTGCGGCGCAGCATCGCCGTCTTCCCTCTTCGAAGCTTTGTCACATCCTGCTCATTGATAATGAGCTGTCCGGAAGTGGGGTTCACTTCTTTCATCAAAAGCTTCAGCATCGTGCTCTTTCCGGATCCGCTCTCGCCCACAAGAAAGACGAACTCCCCTCTCGCGATCTTTAGGGAGACGTCTTCTACGCCGATGACATTTCCATCGTAGATTTTGCTGACATGCTTTAGTTCAATCAACTTAACACTCCTAACTCTTAATAACCGGTCTCCTCCATGTAAGCCATGTATTTGGCTACCATCAGCGCGATCTTAAAGGTGATGGCATCCTCAAACACACGAATATCCAGACCCGTGTTCTTCTGCAGCTTATCCAGGCGGTAAACCAGCGTGTTTCGGTGGATATACAACTGCCTCGAAGTCTCCGAGACATTCAGGCTGTTCTCAAAGAACTTATTGATCGTGTTCAGCGTCTCCTCATCAAACTCCTCGATGCGGATTCCCTTGAAGATTTCCTCGATATACATCTTACACAGAGACAGGGGCAGCTGATAGATCAGACGGCCGATGCCCAGGCGGTTATAATCGATGATATACTTCTCTCCATAAAAGATCTTTCCCACGTCCAGGGCCATCTTCGCTTCCTTAAAGGATTTGGAGATGTCCTTCAGGTCGCGGACGATAGAGCCCGATGCCACACGCACCTTGCCCAGCGCCTCGCTGTTGAGCGTATCCAGCACCACGCTCGCGATCTCCTCCAGGATGCCTTCCTTGTCGATATCCTCGGTCAGATCCTTCACGAGGATGATATTGCTCTCATCCACCGCCGTGATGAAATCCTTCCCCTTCACCGGGAACAGATTGCGGATGATATCCATCGCGTCCGCGTTGGTCTCGCTGTCATTATTGGACTCCACCAAAAAGACCACTCTCGGCGAATTGTTCTCGATATGGAGCTTGCTGGCCCGCATATAAATATCCACCAAAAGCATGTTGTCCAGCAGCAGATTTTTGATGAAATTGTCCCGATCAAATCTCTCCCTGTAGGCGATCAGCAGTCCCTGCAGCTGCAGGACCGCGATCTTCCCCAAACGATAATTGCTTTCTTCCTGGCCGTACAGCGCCAGAACATATTCCACCGTGCCCTCGTCAAACACCTTAAAATAATGCCAATCCATACTGCTCATGCTTTCCGCCTTGGACTGCACAAAATCGCGGATGACGGATGGCTGCGCCTGGCTTGTCCCCGTTCCGTTGGAGGTCAACACATTCCCCTCCGTATCATACACATACATGGCGACCTTGGAAATGTTATACAGGCCGTCCATGGTATCCCTCAAAATCTGATTCGACAGCAATTGCGCTCCACTCCTCTCCAGTATAATCGCTGGCTGTCTGCTCTTCATCGCACCCTTTCCGGAGGCATTCAAACAGCACACATCCTATTATACCTCAAAACCACAAAAAAAGAAAGAGCAAATTTAATTTTCCTTCAATAAATCTGCTCTTTCTTTAATTATGTTTTCACACCTTGATCACAGTTTTGTAATCAATTCGTAATAACCTGCTCCGTCTCCTTATCGAATACATGGATTCTGGCAGGATCCATCGCCAGCTTCAAGCGGTCGCCGCTCTTCACCTGGATACGCGGATTTACGGTAGCGATCAGATCCACATCATCGATACCCAGATACAGATGCATCTCGGCGCCCAGAAGCTCGGTTACATGTACGTCAGCGGTAATCACATTATCCGGGAACTTCGTCAGAGCCTCTTCGGTCTCATGAATATCCTCGGGACGAATGCCCAGAACGACTTCCTTGCCGATCGCGCCGGCAGCCTCAACCTTCTTAGCCTTCTCGGCGGGCAGCTTAACGCCCTGACCATGGAAGTTCAGCCATACGTCGCTGCCCTTCTTCTCCGGAATGGCGTCGATGAAGTTCATCTGCGGAGATCCGATGAATCCGGCAACGAACAGGTTCTGAGGCTCGTTGTACAGCTTAACCGGAGAGTCAACCTGCTGAATGATACCGTCCTTCATAACGACGATACGGGTACCCAGCGTCATAGCCTCTACCTGGTCATGGGTAACGTAAATGATCGTAGCCTGCAGTCTCTGATGCAGCTTAGCGATCTCAACACGCATCTGCACACGCAGCTTCGCATCCAAGTTGGACAGCGGCTCGTCCATCAGGAATACCTTGGGCTCACGTACGATAGCACGTCCCATAGCAACACGCTGTCTCTGACCACCGGACAGAGCCTTGGGCTTACGATCCAGCAGGTGCTCGATCTCCAGGATACGGGCAGCTTCCTTAACACGCTTCTCAATCTCCGCCTTCGGAGTCTTACGAAGCTTCAGACCAAAAGCCATGTTATCATACACCGTCATATGCGGATACAAAGCATAGTTCTGGAATACCATCGCGATGTCTCGATCCTTGGGAGCGACGTCGCTCATCAGCTTGTCGCCGATGTACAGCTCGCCTTCCGTAATCTCTTCCAATCCAGCGATCATACGCAGGGTCGTGGACTTACCACATCCGGAAGGACCTACGAAGATGATAAATTCCTTATCCTCAATGTCCAGGTTGAAGTCGTTAACAGCGGTGATCCCGTTGCCATAGGTCTTCTTAATATTCTTTAACTGCAAACTCGCCATTTTCTTTCTGCCTCCTTGAATGTTTAGCATTTAGCGTTGATACAATCATACACTATTTTCCTCAAAAATACTACTGGTAAAATCCACAAATCGAGGCCTTCATTTTTGTGACAGCTGACGGAAAAGCCTTTTTTTTAAGCATATTAATGTTCTGAAAATCCTTCTCCTAATACTTCTTTTGTATCAGTGATCATCATAAAAGCATTCGGATCCACTTCTTTTACCACTCTCTTCGCTACCACCGTCTCCTTCACCGACATGACGATATACAACATCTCCCTAGGCTCTCCCGTATATTTCCCCACGACCGGAATCCCCGTGGCTCCCCGGGAAAGCTCCCGCAGAAGACGTCCGCTGATTTCTTCGCTTTTATCAGAAATAATAAACAGCGCCTTACTGTAATGCAGGCCGTCCACCACCTTGTCGGCGACCCAGGAGGTCAGGTAGATACCGATGATGGCGTACAGAGCCAGGTTGATCCCAAACACCAGGATACTGAGTACGATGATCACGCCGTCTACCAAGAAGAGATAGACCGCCACCGAGATATGCCGCATGAAGTAATGAAGGATGCTGGCCAAAAGGTCTGTTCCTCCCGTGGTAGCAGAGGCCGAAAGCACGAGTCCGATGCCCGCTCCCCCCATGACGCCGCCGTATACCGTGTTAATCAGGATGTCTCCTCCATAGTATCCCCAGTCTGCGGACAGATACAGCCCCACAGACAGTACCATCGTCGCGTATCCCGTTTTCAGGATGAAGGCCCGTCCCTGCAAGAAGTATCCGCCGATGAAAAGAGGCGCGTTTAGGAGAATGTTGGAGAGCCACAGGGGCAGCTCCCACCCGAACCATCGCAGGCTCATCTCCTTCAGCACGATACCCAGACCCGTGATGCCTCCGGCCACCAGATTGTAAGGCTCAAAAAACATGTTTAACGAGAAACCCAATATGAGGGCTCCCGCGGTGATCTTGCAAAGATCCGTCCACATCCGTCGATCCCATCGCCATGTTTTCTCCATCACGCTCTCCTTTCTTCTTGAAAACCCGCTCCGCCTATGCTATGATTGCCTTATTCCCTTCGATTCTTATATAATAAGGAGGTATATCTTGAAAGATCATATTCCATCCGTAATCATCACCGGCGCCTCCGGCGGCATCGGCCAGGCCCTCGCCCGCCGTTTCGCGGAAGGAGGATACCGGCTTTTCCTACAGGGTTTTCATCACATGGACCTTCTGCGCCGTCAGGCGGAAGAACTGGCTCGGGATTTTTGTATCCCCGTCCTTCCCCTACAAGCAGACCTTTCCGATTATGCCGCTCTCACGAAGATGTTTGAAACCATTCTAAAGGAAGACCCGGCCCCCGACTGCTTAGTCAATAACGCGGGCGTCGCTTTCTTTTCTTTGCTTCAAGACGCGCGGGTCGAAGACTGGGACCTGGTCATGAACACCAACGCTCGCTCCGTCTTCGGGTGCTGCAAGCAGGTTCTTCCCTCCATGCTGCGCCGTCACGGCGGAACCATCGTAAACATTTCCTCCATGTGGGGAGGGGCGGGTTCCTCAACCGAGACCCTCTATTCCGCTTCCAAAGGGGCCGTCAACGCCTTTACCCGAGCGCTGGGCAAGGAAGTCGCCCCCTCCGGCGTGCGGGTGAACGCCATCGCCTGCGGCGTTATCGACACCCCCATGAACGATATGCTGTCCCCGGAAGAAAGGGCTGCCCTCGCCGAGGAGATCCCCATGGGACGGTTTGCTCAGCCTTCAGAAGTCGCCGATCTCGCCTGGTATCTCGCCGGCCCCCAGAGCTCCTATCTCACCGCCCAGGTTATCACCCTAGACGGCGGCTATCTATAAGCCCGATTTACGACGCGGCGCGGGAGTCTTCCAGTACGAAAAACGGGGGAAGATCCCAGTTAGCTTCCGCGCTCTCCACGGAACGGCAGGCGATGATCTCCTCCTGGTCGTTCACCTGAAAGACGCACTCGCGGCCGCTGGTAAACCGCACATAAATATACGAACCAATATAATAGTAGTAATCGATAGTCTGGCCCTCTCCCGCCAGGTTTAACTGCCGCGCTTTTTCTAACAAAAGACTCTGGCCCTGGGCGGGGATGGTGCGAACCTGCAGTTCTCGGATGGTTTCCGCGGGAAATACCGTGCCGTTTGTCTCCGGGTGTAGATAACAGTATTCCAAATAATCGGATACATCATACCCCTGTACGGTCCAAAGACCGTTTTCACAGGAAAGCACCGCGCTGCGCACTCTTTCCATATGGGCGGAGGTGGAGAACACCACAAAGGCGGAAGTCTCCGACATTGAGAGATAGCGGGTTCTGATCTCGCCTTCTCCCAGCTCCTCCTCCAAAACCGTGACCACCGCTTCCCTAGCGCTATCGTCCATGGCCGGTGTCGCGGCCACCTGGGGCTGTCTCGTATATCCCGGGTAGGCCTCTTCCGCCTCTTCTTCAGAAAGCGTCCTGGATCCCTTGTTCGTGAGCACCTGAACCTGGCCCTCCGTCTGACCGGACACGATCGCCACCGCCTCTCCCCTCTCCTGCACGTAATAGAGGCGTATCTGATCCAAGAAATCCGCATGGGGCACCGTTACCGGGTACAACTCGGCGATCCGTTCCGTCGTGATAAACGCCATTTCATTATAATTATAAATGAGGCCCGCGTCTAAGACAAAAGTCTTGGCCGAATCCCAGTCCTCCCCCGCTCCCAGCGAATCCGAAGCCACCTGGACGACCGTGGCCGTATCCGTAAGTTTGGCTCCGTCCGTAAATTCTACGTAGGAATTATCCACGCCTCCCTCGGGACGCTCCAGAGCCGGAGGCACGACGCCTATCCCCTGCCCGATATAGTCGTTCAGGCTTTGCAGGAGCTGTCTTGCCGCCTGTACCATAACATTGGCCCGGATGTTGTTTCTGCGGCTCTGACAGGCCGCAAGGGTCACGTCCTTCGTCAAATACTTTCCGTACTCCTGGAGAAAGGCAGAGACCGTATTCTGATCCGACACCGCGAGGATCGGCACAAGCTGATCTTGATGATCGATCATGATTTCCAGAAAATCCCGTACATCCTGCGTCTGAACCGATTCGCCCGCCGCGATCTCCCCCAGCCTGCGCACGAACGTGGGGCTGTCCGCCAGACTGTTCTGCCAGTCCAGGTAGACGGAATCGACCTGAATCTTGCCTCTTGCCCGTCTCGCCAAGATCTCCAGGTTCGGACTCAAATATAGGAGCATCTCGTTGCGGTTCAGCTCGATTCCCGCTACGCTCTGCCACTCCGGAAGTCCAAACTCGGATACCGGAATCCGTAGGCTCGGAATCTTGGGTTCGTTCATCCAACTCGCCCAAAACGCGCTGTCTTCGCCCAAACGCGTGTTATGAAAATCCAGCACGATCTCCTGGTTTTCCTCATCCCAGGAAGCCTCCACCTCCGCCTGCATGGGCACACGAAACATGCCCACCTGCAGCTGCATGTGGAACATGCTCTCTTCCTGCCGGTAGACGATTTCGTAGACGCGATGCCCGTTCAGGGTCCAATCCCGCTCCTCCAGCCATTGATGGACGACCGAATTGATCAGATCCTCCGTCATCATGAAAGCAATCTCATTTTCCTCCGGATCGTAAGAGAACACAGAGGTTCCGTTGGATTGCAGGTATTCTTCTATCGTCGTAGGGCGAAACTCATAACTCACCGTGCTGTTCGCCGCCCGGGAGAAGAGCCAGCCCACCGCCGAGCAAAGAGCGATGCCCGCGAAAATAAGGACCATGATCATACATGTCCGCATGGCCTGCATAGGCGGCACCCATTTGAACAGCCAATCCGAGCGATCGGTCTTATCCGGCATCTGCATCCCCTCCCATCGATGCCTTTATCTTAGCACAAATTTCGCCCTGTGTCAATTTATCCCGGGAGGGATTTACGGTCATGATTGTTCTAAAAGTTCGTCGGTAAGCCTTAAGATTTCCGGCGCCAGCTTCTCCCTCCGTTTCTTGGTGATATGGCTATATACCGGATAGGCCGCGATGCCGAGGGCGATCCCCGTTATGCCGATGATGACGCCGGGAACGAACAAGGACGTATCCCAGACCATCGTACAGCTCATCCCCACCCCCAAAAGCAGGGCGCCGATGACGCCCAGAGTCACGGCGGCAATCGTGCCGGGCCTCGTGGCGCTTTCGTCCAGCTTTCTCAATCTTTCCATCTTACTTTCCTCTTTGGGCGTATATTTTTCCCTGATCTTTCGGATTTCCTCCTGTTGTTTTGCCGAATAGCTGAACTGAAAGGTATCTTTCTCTTCGCTCATCCCTCTAACCTCCTGTTTTTAGAATATGTTCTTAGATACCGGGACGACCGGACGATCATATAGATGGCCATCCCCAACACGAATGTGCATACCGCTCCTCCGAAGGCCGCGGTCATGACTCTTCGGAATTCCGGTTTATTCCCGCCGAACTGGGTCAGCATGGCGGTCTCCAGCGACAGCATGGATACCAGCGCCGCCGTCAGGCTGGTATTTTTCATGGCCGATAGGATCGGGCTGCCCTTTTTTCGGAACCTGACTACGTTGACAACCGCTAAGATCGTGATATAAAAGGTGTATGCCGCCATGGCATAGATCAGGTTTCCTGAATAGACGAAGCCTCCGTTCCTGTTCACGATATAGACCACCATGCCCACCAGCGCCTGATTCATCAGCAGCAGCACGATCCCGCAGGCGCGATAGCTCCTAAACTCCCGTAGAAGGTCTTTTCCCACGGGCGTCCGGTGGATCCGCCTCACCAGGATTCCCCGCAGGAGGGACAGGAGGATATAATAAAACGCCAGCACAATAAACCAAGTGGATTGATACCGTAAGCCGGAATACATGTTCAGGGCGGCGTATAACAGATTCATTACAAGACCGCCGTGAAGCGCGACTTCTGAACGGAACACGGCGTCGCCAAGCAGCCGCTCTCCCAGGGGATGACTGCGGATCTTTTTCAATATGATCTTAACTCTTTCCATCCGTTTCCCTCCTGAGCCTTACCGTGAACGTGCTTCCCTTTCCGACCACGCTGTTTACCTGGATATCCCCTTTTGTAATGTCTATCACCCGTTTGACCAGCGCCAGGCCCAGGCCGTTGCCCTTCGTGGCGTGGGATGTGTCGCCCTGATAGAATTTTTCAAAGATATGCTTCCCCACTTCCTGGCTGATGCCGCATCCGGTATCCGAAACCCTGACCACCGCCTGATCCTCCTCGGTCTGTAGGATCAGCGAGATCGCGCCGCCCGGTTCGGTAAACTTTATGGCATTGGAAAACAGGTTGTTCCACACCAGCGATAGAAGCTCCGGATCCGCGGTGACTCGCACATCCTCCTGAATCTCTGTCTGAATCGACAGATTCTTCTCTTCCCACAGGTCTTCGAACCCCAGCAGACACCGGCAGAGCTGTTCCCCCAGATCATAGGTGCGGGTATTGGGATACAAGGTCTGGTTCTCCAATTTGGAAAGCTTCAGGATATTGGTCACCATCGCCGCCAGACGACGGGAGGCATCCGTCACCGTCTTGGCGTATTCCGCCCGTTTCTCCTCCGATAGATTCGGCTGCTGAAGCAGGATTCCATAATTCTGTATGACCGCCAGGGGCGTTTTGATTTCGTGGGATACGTCGGCGATAAAATCCGTCCGCAGGGTCTCCATATGAGACAGTTCTTCCGTCATACGGTTAAAATAATCGATGATCGTATTCAACCCTCCGTTTGGATCCATGCCGTGGATTTTTCTGATTCTGACGGAGAAATCTCCGTTCATCACCTTCTCCGCCGCGCGGACGATATGCTTGACCGGGCGGTCGATCATGATCCTCCGGCGCAGGCAGTCTATCACCGTACAAACGAGGCTTAAGAAAATGATATTGGCAAAGGTCAGTTTTGCGGCGGATTCGATGTATTCTTTTCCCAGCGCGATCCCACTCGCTCGGGAAAAAACCCGCAGGAAGAGCAGCATACAGCAGGAGATCACAAAACAGATCACGAGAAAGAAGATTAAATAGTTTCTTAGTGCCAACAGTCCCCTTCGAATGCGTTCGGCTTTTTCCGCTCCTCTCATTTCAGCACCGCCTTATAGCCCAGGCCATGGACGGTCACGATCTCAAACTCCTGACATTCTGAGAACTTGCTCCGCAGCTTTGTCATATAAACGTCCACCGCGCGAGGGCCGGAAGATGTGTCCCCCTCCCAGAATTCGTCCATCAGCTGAGATCTGGTAAAAGTCTTCTTGGGATAAGAAAGAAGCTTATAGAGGAGGTTAAATTCCCGTACCGTCAGCGGGATCTCCTCCCCTTTAAAATACGCGGTGCGTTCGTCCGCATCCAGCAGGAGGTTTCCGATTTCCAGCCGGCGGCTGTTTACGATCTTCGCCCTGCGCAGCAGCGCGCCGATCCGCAATAGCAGCTCTTCCAGCTCGACGGGCTTAGTCATATAATCGTCGATTCCCGCCCGAAATCCCTTCTGCTTGGCGGAAAAGTCATCCCGCGCCGTCATAAACAGGATCGGAATCTCCTGATTCTGCTCCCGTGTGGTCCTGGCGAACTCAAAACCGTCCACACCGCTCATCATGATATCGGAAATAATCATATCGAACAGGGAACCGCCGTACATGGCGTCATACGCCTCGTAAGCGCTCAGACACCCGACAGCCTCATAGCCGTTCTGGCCCAGGAAAGCGCAAACGGCACGGTTCAGCTCTCTATCGTCTTCCACCACCAATATCCTAAACATCCCTCCATGCACCTCCTCGCCTTTGTTCCTCTTATTTATACCACAAATATGTTAGGATTTTGTTTGCGTCCGTCGTTTTTAGGAAAAAATGGGCGAACTGCCGTCGTCCCCGGCGGGGCGACAACGGAGTTCCCCCTTTTCTCTTTATGAAAGACACTTATTTTTTACCATCAGGCAAAATTCTTAGGCATCGTATAGCATAGTCAATGAAGGCCGTCGTCGCGGAGGAAAAAACGGCATCCTTTTTCCAGACCAAAGCCGTACGCGATTCGATCCTGGGATAAAGAGGAATGAACCGAAGATGCTCGTAGGCGCTGTCCAGCCGTATGCAGAGGACCGCGTCCATCCCGCACTCCACCAGCATCGCCTCATTATAAAGCAGGTTGCCCTCCGCCGCGATCTCTAGCCTGTCGTAGGACTCTCCGAACCAGTCGATGAGCTCTCTGTAAAGGGGGCTGGCCCCTGTCACCAAGGCGATTTTCTCCAGGTCTTTGGCTTCTACATGTTCCCTGCCTGCCAAAGGAGAGTCCTCTCGCACCAGGACGCCCCACTCCTCCTTGACCGGCATCGAGACGAAGTCGTATTTGCGGATGTCCACCGGTTCGCCGATCACGCCCAGATCGAGGAGTCCCCGTTCGATATAATCCTGAACGTTATCCGCGTTGCCGCTGTAAACCCGGAACTTCACGAGAGGATGCTCCTTTCGGAAATCCACCATGATCTGCGCCAGCTCCTTGGTACCGCGAAATTCCCCGCTGCCGATCGCCACCTCTCCGGCCAGTTCCGCGTCCTTATCAAGAAATTCCCGCATCGTTTTGTCCGCGAGGGAGGTGATCTCCTGGGCCCTGCGTTTCAGAAGCAAGCCCTCCTCCGTTAGGACGACGCGGTGATTGCTGCGGACAAACAGCTTGACGCCCAGTTCTTCTTCCAATTGCATCATCTGACGCGAGAGCGCCGGCTGACTGATATGAAGCGTTTGCGACGCTTTGGTTATATTCTCCTCCCTGGCCACTGCCAGAAAGTAGTTTAATACCCGAAGTTCCATATGATGCCTCCCCGTATAAAACATTCGTACACAGGTTTATTTTATACTGTGCCGGGGTTCTTATCAAGAGGAATTATGCGATGCCCCTTTTTATTTTGCGTCTTGACCGGTATGCCAGCGGCGACCTCGTGATGAACGGGCGTTCCACCAAAGATTTTAAGGATCGGGACTGGGACGCCTTCCGCAGTCACTTCCGCCCCCGTACTCTTCCGTAAGCCATCAGGGCCGCTCCCTCTTTGACTCCCAAGGAATGGGTGTGATAGAGAAGCACTCCGTCATAAGGAGCTCGAATTTCCTGCCTTACGCAGCCGTCCTCTCCTTCGATCCTGCCCAATAATTCCCCTTCCCTAAAGGCTGCGCCGGCTGTCTTGACGCAATACCAATATCCCTTCGACAGGGCGGTCTCATAATGGGCGTCTTGAATCTCCGCCGGGAATTGTCTCCGCCGGTCATAGGGAAGGATCCCGAGAAAATCCATCATCTGATAAATATTTTCCTTGCAGGCCTCTGTCTCTTCAGGACTCCATGTTCCGCCTCCTCCCCGCTCAATCAGGACCGCCGGGACACCGCGTTGGGTGGCCCAACTATAAAGGCCGTCCTTGGCGTAGGACTGTACCATGTAGGAGAGGGACAATTTTTGTGCCGCTTTTCGAGTCAATTCTTCTATTTCTTTGCCCGCGCCGACCGGAAAAAAGACCAAAGGCGTCATCGTTTCATGAAGGCCGCCTCCGTGGAGATCCAAGAGGAAATCCGCTTTAGAATAAAGGGATTGTTCCAGGGCATAGGCCATCCGCCAGGTCAGGCTTTTTTCTTGACTGCCCGGAAAACAGCGATTCAGATTCTCGCCGTCTTCCGGCACAAGATAGGTTCCGTTATAAAACCCTTCCCGATTGACAACAGGAACAAAAATGACCCGTCCGTTCAGCTTTTCCGGCTGCAGCTCCTCCAGAAGCTCCCGTACCGCCTGAATACCCACATATTCATCCCCGTGAACGCCTGCCGTCACCACCAGGGTTTTCCCTTCTGCCTTTCCGACAATAAGAACGGCTTCAATGGGATCCCCTCCTTCCACCTGAATCAGGTAAGGATATTTTCCAACCTCTCTTTGTTGCATACGCGTCTGAATCTCCTTTCCATGGGATATGATTTTTCTTTATTATAGTTAGGTTTAACTAACTTGTCAAGTGACTATTTCCCCTCTTAAAAAACAGGCCAAAATACGATTCGGTCGTATTTTGGCCTTGACTCTTTAGACAGGGTATTTCTTCCCGATCGCCCGATAGGCCGCCTCCAGGAAGATAAAGTTCAGCGCGGCGAATACCGCGAGATAAATAGGCATGATGCCGATTCCCACGTTTTGCTGAATAAAGCCGAATACCGTGGGCATAAAGGTGCTGCCGATATAGGCGGATGCCATTTGCAAACCGATGACCGACGCGCTGTATTTCCTGCCAAAGTTGGCCGGCGCCATATGCTGGATAGAGGGATAGATCGGCCCCATACCCGTGCCAATCAGTAAGAATCCTATCGCGGCGGTATAATATTGGGCGCCGGGTATCAGTACCAGGAGGATGCCCAGAGCCTCCACCACAAGACCGGCCCGAATCAGTTTTCTGTCTCCAACCCGATCAGAAACAAAACCCGCGATCAATCGGCCCAGCATCAAACCACCAAATATCAAGGACCCGAAGGAGGCGATCAGCTCCTGACTCAACCCTTCCTTCGTACCCGCGAAGTAACTGGATGTCCATAAGAAACAGGTCGCTTCCCCGGAACAGTAGGCGAAAAACGCGATCAGCGTCAGCGCCACCCCGGGAACCTTCAGCGTACTGCCGATTCCCGCAGTCTCCCTGTCGTTTCTCTCCGCCTGATCACTCGTCTTCCAGAGGGGCAGAGAGAGAATGCATATGGCTAAAATTCCCATTTGAATAAAGGCGACCCACCTGTACCCTTCGTTCCAATGGGCGTACTTAAGGGCAAGAGCCATGATATTGGGGCTGATGACCGCCCCCACGCCATAGCAGCAATGCAGAAAGTTCATGACCCGGGAGGAATAGTGATTGGCTACATAGTGATTGAGAGAAGCATCCACAGAACCTGCTCCCAGACCGTAGGGTATGGCAAACAAAAAGAGCATCCAGTATTGGCCGGAACAGGAAAAACCAAGGAGTCCTATCACGGTCAGGGTAATCGAAACCACTACAATCCACTTCGTGGCAAACTTTTGTATGAGCTTAGGACTCATTAAAGACGATATAATCGTCATAAAGGCGATCGTCATGGACACATACCCCGCGTAAGATGAGGGCACCCCCATTGTCCCTTGCATGACGGGCCACGCGGAACCCAGTAAAGAATCCGGAAGACCCAGACTCACAAAAGCCAAATAGATCACGGCCAGCAATAAAGATCCCATGTTCTATACTCCTCTTTTCGTATAAATCTCTTTTATATTTATATTGATGCAATTCCTCTGGCGATTCTAAAGTCGCTGTCTTGAAAATGTTTGCCGGGATTTAGCTCGAAGGTCACATCCATCCCAAGCTGTTTATAATGGGCTGCAATGGCCTCTGTATCCTCCTGCACGGTTTTCATCAGTGGATGTCTTGTCTTCTTCTCCTTGTCACCGAGGGACAGATAGATCTTGTCGGTTTTACCCGGTATGCCCCGTTCCTCGACGAATTTCCGAAAACCCGGGAACCAAAGCGACCCGGAAATGCTGGCGGCGCGATCAAAGACATCGCACCGGTACAGGGCATACAGCGCGAACAGGCCGGCAAGGGAATATCCCGCGATACAAATGCGCACCGGATCTCCACTGACAGCCTCTATGGCCTTCGGGAGAATTTCCGAAAGAAGCAGCGCCAAGTATTCGTCCGCTCCTCCCAAAAGCGCGGGGCAGGGCCACGGCGTCATATCCTGATTCCAGTCCAGATTCCCGATGACCAGCAAATTGATCTCTTCCCCGCCGATTTGACCTAGCTCCCCCATGACCGATTCTCCATCGCCGTCATGCGTGTTTAGGACGATCAAGGGCCGGTGGGCTTGGGCGGCAGGAAAGAGTGTAACGGATTTTCCCGCAATCTCATATGTTTTCTTTTGACGATCCATATTGACTCCTCCGTTTCTTTCACCACCACCAAGAATATTGTTCTATAGTCAAATATTTAACCTCTGTCATTTTAATCAAGGTGCAATGATTTGTCAAGTCTCTGTTTCACGGAAAACAGTCTGCATCTTGGAAATTCGACGATTCTGCCCACAACCGACCTATACGGGCCTCAAATCTTTCTCAACACAAAAGAACAAAACCCCGGAAACCGCATGGTTCCGAGGTTTTTGAGCTCTTTTGATAGAATTTATCGCTTGGAGAACTGGGGCGCTCTTCTCGCGGCCTTCAGTCCATATTTCTTCCTTTCCTTCATACGAGGATCGCGGGTCAGGAAACCTGCTCTCTTCAGCGGGCTGCGCATCTCGTCGTCCACTTCCAGAAGGGCTCTGGAAATGCCGTGACGGATCGCGCCGGCCTGGCCGGTATAACCACCGCCCTGTACGTTTACCATCACATCGAACTTGCCCTCGGTCTCCGTGACCGCAAAGGGCTGACGAACGATCATCTTCAGGATCTCGGTGCCAAAATAGGCATCGATGTCCTTCTGATTAATCGTGATCGTGCCGTTGCCGGGCTTCAGATAGACGCGGGCAACACTGGACTTTCTTCTTCCGGTTCCGTAGTAATACTGATTCGCCATTCTTCATGTTCTCCTTTCTTATGCTTCGATGACCAGAACTTCCGGCTTCTGCGCCTGATGCTCGTGCTCCGCACCCGCGTATACCTTCAGCTTCTTAAACATCTGACGTCCCAAAGCATTCTTCGGCAACATGCCTTTGACCGCGTGCTTTACAGCCAGCTCCGGCTTGGTCGCCATCAGCTGCTTGCAAACCACTTCCTTCTTACCACCGGGCTGACCGGTATGGGTGCTGTACACCTTCTTCTCCAGCTTCTTACCGGTAAACTTGATCTTAGACGCATTCACAATGATCACGTAATCTCCCATATCCATGAAGGGAGTAAACTGCGGCTTGTTCTTACCCCGCAGGATCGCCGCCACCTGAGAAGTCAAACGACCCATCGTCAGACCGGCAGCATCAACAACATACCACTTTCTGTCAATATTCTTTGCACTGGGCATATATGTCTTCATCGAACATGTCCACTCCTTGATTATATTGCGCTGCGTCCGCGTTTGA
>CALWBZ010000013.1 GCA_944376225.1 uncultured Clostridia bacterium
CAAGGCGCCAGTATATCAAAGAGAGGATGCCAAGGGCAGGTAGTATTCCCTGTGAGAATCTCCTCCTTATCCTTGACATTTCTTTTAAGGTGAAAGTGTTACCAATCCTTGACACCCGTACACCGCCCGGAAAATTCCCTATTTCCATGCTCTTGAAATTGTGGTAGAATGATGGTAAAATGATAAGTATAAAGTGAGAAATCAGAAGTTATGGAGGTGCTCGTTCATGAAGTGGTATAACGATATGACTAAACAAGAAAAACGAAGTTTTCAAAAAGTAATTGTTGTATGTGTAGTAGGCGCCATTGTAATTCTCCTTGCTCCTACGGTTTTTTCTGCTATTTTGTAAGTAAGATTTACTGGGCAGACAAGGGAGCGCGTGAAACTATCCATACCAGAACGGCTGAAAGACCTGCGGGAAGCCCACAAGGATGAGTTTTTCAGCGTTCCGGACCACAATCCGCTGAAAGGATTTTTATAGGCCGCAGACGAAGCCGTCAGAGGACGAAAAGAAATGCTGAAAAAGATTGCGTCCGCGTTTACAAGGAGGGTCTTTTTCGATACAATAAGCGTAAGGAACAAACTAAAAAGAAAGGAAGTGTTTTGATGTATAGTCCGATGAATTCCCGGCATTTTACCGAGAGGGTGAACGAAAACGGCGTCCGCTACTGGGTGCTGTCTACCCGTGTGGCGCCCATCCAGCAAGGATTTTATTTCGTCAACTCCGGATTTTCCGACGACGGGCGCTATCTGTGGTTTTACTGTGCCTTTCCGCCGGCGGCGGGGCATTGTGCGGGCGTGGTGGATTTTCTGACCGACGAGGTTCGCTGGTTCCCGGAGACGAGGGGATCCGGATGGATGGTGGATCCCCTTACGGGTAACCTCTATTGGGGCTGTGGGCAGGGCATCTACATGCGCACGCCCCATCCCCAGGACAAGGCGGTCAAAATCGCGGATCTGCCGGAGGAAGCGATTCGGGCCAGGGCTCAGGAGGCGGGGACGCATCTGACGTTCACGCCGGATCGCCGGGAGATCCTAGTGGATATCCAGACCTGTTTCGGCAGTATCTTGGGTACGTTTTCCGTAAAAGACGGGAGCTTTTCCCAGTGGTATCACACCAAACCCGGAACTCCCTATAACCATGCCCAGATGTGTCCCACGGACGGGAACCTGTGCATGTGCGCCCATGAGATCTCCTATAATCCGCTGACCGGGAAAAACGATATGCCCGCCTTGACGGAGGAGGGAGTCTACCCCAGACTGCAGCTGATCGGAAGGGACGGATCTCGGGAGATGAGAAAGCCCTATAAGAACGCGGCGACGCACGAGTGGTGGGCCGCGGACGGAAAATCCATCTATTATTGTTCCCATGAGAGCATCGTCCAGGATCGTCTGGGAGAGTATGAGGCCGAGGCAGTCTGTCACATTCCCATAGAGGGAGGCAACGGCACCTGGCACGCGCATTGTACGCGGGACGAGAAGTATTTTGTGGTGGACGGGTCTTATCCCTATGAAGGGAAGACCTGGTGGAGAGGATGTCCTTCCACCGTGCGTTTCTACAACCGGGAGAGCGGTAGGTTGATCGACGTGGTGACTTATAATCCGGTGGTAGAAGGATGGACGCCGGAAAAACCGTCGATTTACCATATTGACCCGCATCCCCGCTTCGTAATGGGGGATCGGTATGTCACGTTCACGACCACGGTCTGCGGCCGGGTCGATCTTGGCATCGCCGAGACGAGTCAGCTAGTCGCGCTGAGTCAATAAAAATGGGGCGATTGTTCCGGGAAAACGCGAATCATAAAGCGAAAGGAAGGACTCATCATAGAATCGAATGATGAGTCCTTCCTCATTTTTAGGACCGTGGCCTTTTCTTTTTCTTCTGAACGGAAAAACCGAATTTTCCTAGGGGACGGCCTGTGGCGTGATAGGCTCCATGAATATAGGAAATCAACCGGCACTTCTCCATGCAAAGTCGGCCGCTTTCATCGATATAACGCTTATCGACGCGCACCGCGTTGATGCGGGCCAGAAACATGTGATGGGATCCCAGAGGAAGCTCCTGGGTGATCGTGCATTCCAGATGCACGGGGCTCTCGGCCACAAGGGGCGTCCTCACCGTCTCGCCGGGCAGCAAGGAGAGACCACAGGCAGCGATCTTGTCCGTGTTCCGACCGCTTCGAACACCGCAGAAATCCACGGCGCGGGCCAACTCCTCCGTAGGCAGGTTGATGACAAACTCGCCGGTATCGCGCAGGATAGAAAAGGAGAAGCGTTCCGGACGCACGGATATGTAGGTCATGGGCGGATCGGTGTTGACGATGCCGGTCCACGCCACGGTGAGGACGTTCGGCGCGTCCATCGTGCCGCAGCTGACCAGCACCGGAGGCAGCGGGGCCTCCAGCGTACCGCCCTTCCAGGTGATGAGTTCCGTGGGATCCTTATCGGCGGTCATATTTTTCCTCGCAGTACAGACAACGGTAGGTTTCGGTTTCCGGATCCGTCAGGACGAAGACATGATCCAGCCCCCGTTCCAGGGAGGTAATACAGCGAGGGTTGCGGCAGCGGATCACATTGGTAATCCTCTTGGGAAGGGAAAGGCTTCTCTTCTCAACCACCTCGCCGCCCTTCACGATGTTGATGGTGATGTTGTGATCGATATAGCCCAACACGTCCAGATCCACCAGGTCCAGACCGCCCTGGATCTTGATGATATCTTTGCGGCCCATCTTCTTGCTGACCGCGTTCTTGATGATAGCCACGCTGCAGTCCAGCTTGTCCAGATTCAGGTAATTGTAGATGGACATGCTGTAGCCGGCCTTGATGTGATCCAGCACGATGCCTTCTTCCATTCTTCCAACGTTTAGCATAAGGAATCTCCTTTCCGATTCAAACCCAAGAGAGTCATGATGAGCGCCATGCGGACGTAGACGCCGCACTGTACCTGCATGAAATAAGCGGCCCTGGGATCCTCGTCAACCTCGACGGAGATCTCGTTGACACGGGGGAGGGGATGCAGCACATACATGTCCTGGGGGGCCAGTTTCATCTTGTTCTTATCCAGAATATAGCTGTCTCGCAGACGCAGGTATTCGTCCTCACTGAAAAAGCGTTCCTGCTGTACGCGGGTCATGTAAAGGATATCCAGACCGGGCAGAGCCTCTTCCAGGCTCGTCGTCTCCTGGTAGGGAATCTTCTTTGCCTCCAGAACATCCTGGATGACGTAGGTGGGCAGGCGCAGCACCTCCGGAGAGATCAGCACGAATCGGATGCCCTCATAGCGGGAGAGAGCGTTGATGAGGGAATGGACGGTTCGCCCAAACTTGAGGTCGCCGCATAGGCCGATGGTCAGATGATCCAGCCGTCCCTTCAAAGTACGAATGGTCAAAAGATCGGTCAGCGTCTGCGTGGGATGCTGATGGCCGCCGTCACCGGCATTGATGACCGGGATGCGGCTGTACTGAGAGGCGACCAGGGGCGCGCCCTCTTTGGGATGCCGGATGGCCGCGATGTCCGCGTAACAGGAGATGACGCGGATGGTATCCGCTACGCTCTCGCCTTTCGAGGCGGAGCTGGAGTCCGCGGAATGAAAGCCCAGCGTCTTGCCGCCGAGGTTCAGCATGGCCGCCTCGAAGCTTAAGCGCGTGCGGGTGCTGGGTTCATAAAAAAGCGTGGCCAGCTTTTTGCCCTCTGCCACATGGGCAAAACGATCCGGATTCTCCCGGATTTGTTCCGCCAAAGAGAGAACCTGATCCAGCTCCTCCACGCTGAAATCAAGAGGATTCAGAAAGTGTCGCATACGTACCCCTCCTATGTAATTTAATTGCGTCCTCATTATAATACAGATAAGAGGGGATTACAATCATTTTTTTGTAAAAAAAGATTGACAAGCTTGGCCCTCTGAGTTATAATTTGAAGTTACAATGGAACATTGTTTCTGCTCTTAAGGACCTTTATTTTACTAACAGGAGGAATTCAAACATGGCTTATTACTTCAGCGAACCATCCCATACTTTCAGCGAGTATCTGCTGGTGCCCGGGTATTCATCGGAGGAATGCATTCCGTCCAAGGTGAGTCTGCGTACCCCCGTGGTGAAGTATCGGAAGGGAGAGGAGGAACCTGCCCTTTCTATGAACATTCCTATGGTTTCGGCAATTATGCAGTCCGTTTCCGGAGAGCGCATGGCGGTGGCTTTGGCGACGGAGGGCGGCATTTCGTTTATCTACGGCTCCCAATCGGTGGAGGACGAGGCGGCGATGGTGGCGCGTGTTAAGAATTATAAGGCGGGATTCGTTCCCAGCGATTCCAACCTGCGGCCGGATCAGACCCTGGCGGACGTGCTGGCCCTGAAGGAGCAGACCGGTCACAGCACCATGGCGGTGACGGAGGATGGCACTGCGGACGGCAAGCTGTTAGGCATTCTGACCAGCCGGGATTACAGAGTCAGCCGGATGGAGCTGGATACCAAGGTATCCGAATTGATGACGCCCTTTTCTTCTCTGGTTTACGCGGAAGAGGGTATCACGCTGAAGGCCGCTAATGACGTGATTTGGGAGCACAAGCTGAATTCCCTTCCCATTATCGACAAGAATCAGCGGCTAAAATACTTCGTGTTCCGTAAGGACTATTCTTCTCATAAGGAAAACCCGCTGGAGCTCCTGGATAAGGACAAGCGTTATGTGGTGGGCGCGGGTATCAATACCCGGGATTACGCCGAGCGCGTGCCGGCCCTGGTGGAAGCCGGAGCGGACGTTTTGTGCATCGATTCTTCCGAGGGCTTTACCGCCTGGCAGAAGAACACCCTGGATTTTATCCGTGAGAAATACGGCGACACGGTGAAGGTGGGCGCGGGCAACGTGGTGGATCGCGACGGGTTCCGTTTCCTGGCGGAGGCCGGAGCGGATTTCGTCAAGGTGGGTATCGGCGGCGGTTCCATCTGTATTACCAGAGAGACCAAGGGCATCGGCCGCGGCCAGGCCACGGCGCTGATCGACGTCTGCGCCGCTCGAGACGAATACTTTAATGAGACGGGCATTTACGTGCCGGTGTGCTCCGACGGCGGAATCGTACACGACTATCACATCACCCTGGCCCTGGCCATGGGAGCGGATTTCGTAATGTTGGGACGGTATTTCTCCCGTTTCGACGAGAGTCCGACGGATCGTCTGATGATTAACGGCAATTATGTGAAAGAGTATTGGGGCGAGGGTTCCAACCGGGCCAGAAACTGGCAGCGGTATGACATGGGAGGTTCCAAGAAGCTCTCCTTCGAGGAAGGCGTGGATTCTTACGTGCCCTATGCCGGAAGCCTGAAGGACAACGTGGCTTCTACCCTGAATAAGGTGCGCTCGACGATGTGCAACTGCGGCGCGCTGACCATTCCGGAATTGCAGCAGAAGGCCAGGCTGACTTTAGTATCCGCCACCAGTATCGTGGAGGGCGGAGCCCATGACGTCATCCTGCGGGATAATAACAAAATCGTAAAATAAATAGATGGAAAGAAAGAGAGCCTTCGCGCGGAATCCCGTGTGAAGACTCTCTTTCTTTTGGAGTTTATGCACTTTGCACAAAAAAGAGGACGATAAATTGTTCAAAACGTAGAAAGGGAAAACGCAATAAAAAATGAATTGAGAAACAAGGGAGGATATGGTAAACTTTAACTAGAGGAATTCCTTTTCGTTTAGAAAGAGGGAAAAGCATGAAAAGAATCATTTGTATCGTATTGCTCTTAAGCATATTTTGCGGGTGTACGGCGACTCCGGATTCTCAACCGGGATCCGAAGTGAATTTGCTCTTGGATGAGAAATTTGATACGGAGGAGA
>CALWBZ010000014.1 GCA_944376225.1 uncultured Clostridia bacterium
CCGCGTCCTCCCGCGTCTCGCTGTGTATGATGTGCTTCGCCGGCATCGAATCGTAATGCGGCGGTACCGCGTAGCCGCTGGATAGAGCGGAATCCACCCGAACGCCGAATCCTCCCGGGAAATGCAGCTCCGTCACCTTCCCCGGCGTCGGCCTGAACCCATGTTCCGGGTCCTCGGCATTGATGCGGCATTCGATGGCATGGCCTCGTAAGATCACGTCGTTTTGGGTAAAGGACAGGGGTTCTCCCGCCGCGACGCGGATCATCTCCCGGATCAGATCCCGTCCCGTGACCATCTCCGTCACGGGATGCTCCACCTGGATCCTCGTATTCATCTCCATAAAGAAATACTCTCCGGACTCCGTCAGCAGAAATTCCACCGTACCCGCGCTGTTATAAGAGACCGCCTTCGCCGCCTTGACCGCGTCCGCCCCCATCTTCTTGCGAAGACGGGGAGTCAGGGCGGTAGAAGGAGATTCTTCTATCATCTTCTGGTTTCTTCTCTGAATCGAACAATCCCGCTCCCCCAGATGCACCACGTTTCCCTGACGATCCGCCATGATCTGAAACTCGATATGCCGGGCGTTTTCGATATAGCGTTCCAGATACATCCCGTCGTCTCCGAAGGCGCTCTGGGTCTCCATCTGGGCCGCCTCGAACATGCTCTTAAATACCTCCGGGGTTCTGGCCAGACGCATCCCCCGTCCGCCGCCGCCCGCCGCCGCCTTAATCATGACCGGATAGCCTATCTTCTGCGCCAGACGCTTCGCCTCCCGAGCGTTTTTGACCACGCCCTCCGAGCCCGGAATCACCGGAACCCCCGCCTGGATCATCATGCTCCGAGCCACTGCTTTATTGCCCATCTGATCGATACACTGGGCGGAAGGTCCGATAAAAACGAGACCGCACTGCTGCGCCATCCGGGCAAACCTGCTGTTCTCCGACAGAAAGCCGAATCCCGGGTGAATCGCCTCGGCGCCGGTGGACACCGCCGCCGACAAGATCCTTTCCACGTTCAGGTAGCTCTCCTTCGGAGAGGGCGGGCCGATACAAATCGTTTCATCCGCGAGCTGCGCGTGCAGCGCCTCACGATCCGCCTCGGAACAGACCGCCACCGTTCGGATCCCCATCTCCCGACAGGCCCGAATGACGCGCACCGCGATCTCTCCTCGATTGGCAATCAATATCTTTTCAAACATCTTGATGACTCCTTTGCCGTGCCGCGATTTTCTGTCCGCCCACGGTTTACCGTTTACTCATACTTTTCTTTTGGGCGCTTACTGCACCACGAACGTCAATTCCGCGTGGGCGCAGGGCCGCTTGCTCCCCTGTTTATAGGCCTTTGCCATGCCGTAACCCACGGGTCCCTTCACCTTCGTCATCTCCACTTCCAGGCGGAGCACGTCTCCCGGCACCACCTTATCCCGAAAGCGGGCGTTCTGAATGCCGCCGAAGAAAGCGACCTTTCCCCGGTTTTCTTCCACCGACAAGATGGCCACGGCGCCCACCTGGGCCAAGGCCTCGATAATCAGCACGCCGGGCATGACCGGCATTCCGGGGAAATGGCCTGCAAAATAAGGCTCGTTAAAACTGACACATTTCGTTCCCACCGCTCGTTTGCCCGGTTCCATCTCATCGATGCGGTCAATCAGCAAAAAAGGCGGCCGGTGGGGCAGTATTTTTAAGATTTCATCAATATTCAGCATAGAGAACTCCTTATGGACGAATCTGTACTAAGGGCTGACCGTATTCCACGGTCTGCTCATTTTCAACCAAAACGGACTCGATCACGCCGTCGCAGGTGGCCGGAATCTCATTCATCAGCTTCATGGCCTCGATGATCCCGATGGTCTGTCCCTTCTTCACCCGGTCTCCGATACGGACAAAGGGCGCTTCACCCTGTCCCGGCGCCTGGTAGAATACCCCCACCAGGGGAGAGGTTACCGTCTCCAGGTTATCCGCCATTACCGGCATTTCCGTTCTTACCTCTGCCGTAGAAGACGTCTGATTGACCGCCTGAGACGCTGCCGGCTGTACCGTTACGATCTGCTCTACGGGACGAGAAGCCGTCATGGAAATCTTAAAATCTCCTTCTTCGATCTCAAAGGACGCGAGCCCCGCTTTCCCTACCGCCTCGATCAGGCGAATCACATTCTCAACTTCCATTATATTTATTCCTCCCACTTCTGAATCAACAGCGTCCCGTTATGGCCGCCAAATCCTAAAGAATTGCTGATGGCCGCCCGAACCGGCGTCTCTAAGGCCCTGGGGGTATAATCCAGATCCAGTTCCTCATCCCGGATCTGATAGCCTGCCGTGGGATGAATCCTGTCTTCCGTCACGCTCTTCACGCATACGATGCATTCTATCGCTCCTGCGGCACCCAGCATATGGCCGGTCATGGATTTGGTGGAATTAATGTGGAGCTTATAGGCATGTTCTCCGAAGGCCCGTTTGATGGCGATGGTCTCGAAGAGATCATTGTGGTGCGTGCTCGTGCCGTGGGCGTTTACATAGTCAATATCCCGGGGAGAAAGACCGGCTTCTTCGATCGCCAAACTCATCGCCCTGGCCGCGCCCTCTCCGTCTTCCGCGGGAGAAGTGATATGAAAAGCGTCGCAGGTCGCGCCGTATCCTCCCAGCTCCGCCAGAATCCGAGCGCCCCGGCTTACCGCGTGCTCATAGGATTCCAATACCAGAACGCCGGCTCCTTCTCCCATGACGAAGCCGCTCCTCTCTTTATCAAAGGGGATCGAGGCGCGCTTCGGATCCTGGGAAGTGGTCAGCGCGGTCAAGGCTCCGAAGCCGCCGATTCCCAAGGGGGTGATCGCCGCCTCCGTACCGCCGCAAACCATCACATCCGCGTCTCCCCACTGGATATAACGCATGGCCTCGCCGATGGAATGGGTTCCCGTGGCGCAAGCCGTCACCACGTTCGTACACTTTCCCTTCAATCCGAACTGAATCGCTACATTGCCCGCGGCCATATTCGAGATCATGACCGGAACGAACAAAGGACTGATCCGCCCCGGCTTTCCTTCAAAGATCCGCTTGCTTTCCCGTTCGGCCGCCTGCAGGCTGCCGATGCCGGATCCCACGCTGACGCCCACCCGCGTCCTATCTTCTTTCTCCAAATCCAGGCCCGCGTCTTCGATCGCCTGGGCCGCGGCGGCCACGGCGAACTGGCTGAAACGCTCCATTCTCCTGGCCGACTTGCGATCCATATAGTTTTGCGGATCGAAATCATCGTCCTGCGCCGATAACTTCCACTTATAATCCGTCGTGTCAAAGGCGGTGGTTTCCTTGATACCGCAATATCCTTCCATCAGATGATTCCAAAACTCGTCCACCGTATTTCCGATGGGGCTGACGACGCCCATCCCCGTCACAACCACACGTCTCTTCTCCTTCATGCTCCCATACCTCCGTCTACACCGATTACCTGTCCCGTGATATATGCCGCTTGATCCGACGCCAAAAACAGAACCGTCTCCGCCACGTCTTCCGCTCTGCCGAAATGTCCCAGGGGGATCGCTCCCAGCATCCTCTCCCGAATATCCGGGGAAAGTTCCTCCGTCATCTCCGTCTCGATAAATCCCGGAGCGACGGCGTTGACCGTGATTCCCCGGCTCCCCAGCTCTTTAGCCAGCGACTTTGTCATACCGATGATACCGGCCTTAGAGGCGCTGTAATTCACCTGTCCCGCGTTTCCGTGAATCCCCACAATGGAAGATATGTTAATCACCCGGCCGGAACGTTGTCTTAACATCTGTTTCGCCGCGTATTTCATGCAGTAGAAGGTCCCCTTCAGGTTGGTGTCGAGAACCGCGTCTAGGTCTTCCGCCTTCATGCGAAGGATCAGGTTATCCCTAGTGATCCCAGCGTTATTGACCAGGATGTCCAGCCGGCCGTGCCGGGTCAGAATCTGCCCGATCATCTCTTTCGTCTGTTCCTCGGAGGATACGTCGCAGCGATAAATCTCTCCCTGGCCCCCCGCCTCACGGATTTCCTCAAGAACCTTCTGCGCCCTTTCTTCCCCGCCGTGATAGTTCAGGACCACATAGGCTCCCTGTCTGGCCAAAGCCTGGGCGATTGAGCGGCCGATTCCCCGGCTGGCTCCGGTCACCAGGGCGATTTTCCCGTTTAACATCCCATTTCCTCCTTTAGCTTTTGAAGATCTTCCACACGATCAACGGAATAGGTCCGCGCGCCCTTGATCGTCTTGCGGATCATGGAGGACAACGTATGGCCGGGCCCGATCTCGATAAAGGTATCTACGCCTTCATCATTCATCTTCAGGACGCTCTCCCGAAAACGCACGGGGGAATAGATCTGGCGGGCCAGCAGATCGACGACCTCCTCTTTCTCTTTGACGTAAGCTGCCGTCGTGTTGGCCACGTAGGGCATCTCCAGCTCCGACAAGGCGAGTCCTTCAAGGATCTTCCGTAAGGGTTCCGCCGCCGGAATCAAAAGTTCCGAGTGAAAGGGCCCGCTTACCTTGAGCTCCAGCGCCCGTCTCGCGCCGGCCTCCTTGGCCTTTTGGGCCGCTTCTAAAACCGCCTGCCGCTCTCCCGTAATCACGAGCTGCCCCGGGCAATTATCATTGGCAATGCTTACCCTGCCGGGGGTCTTGCCGCAGATGTTCTCGACCTGTTCCGCCGTAAGTCCGATGATCGCCGCCATGGATCCTATGCCCGCGGGGACGGTGTTTTGCATCAGGATTCCCCGTTCCCGCACGGCTGCCACCGCGTCCTCATAGGAAAAGATTCCGCAGGCATAGAGGGCCGCGTATTCTCCTAAGCTCAGTCCCGCGCAAACGTCCGGGCAGATACCCGCCTCCCGTACCAGATCCGTGATCGCGCCGCAGACGCTGACCATCGCGCACTGCGTGTATTCGGTCAGATTTAATTTTTCCTCTTCTTCAAACATCAGTTTCTCTACAGAAAAGCCCAATCGGTCGGATGCCTGGGCCAGGCGAGAACGAAACTCAGGGTAGGCCTCGTAAAAATCCTTTCCCATTCCCACATACTGCGCTCCCTGTCCCGGGAATACGAAAGCAATCTTACCCATGGTATCCTCCCGCGAGAAGCTTCTCCGCCTGTTCGGTCATTTTCTTCATGATCTCTTCGCAGCTTATGATCTCATGCACCAATCCCGCGCTCTGGCCGCACATGACGGATCCGTGAACCACGTCCCCCTCCTGTACCGCCCGACGAAGGCTTCCCAGGGTCATCTGCTCCAGTTCCTCGAAAGGACGTCCCTCGCTCTCCATCTTCAAATATTCTCTGGTCATGGAGTTTCGCAGAGACCGGATGGGATGGTTATGGCTGCGGCCGGTCACCACCGTATCCGTATCTCCGGCTTTCACCACCCGGTTCTTATAATTCTCATGCACGAGAGCCTCCGTGGAAGCGACAAAACGGGTTCCTACCTGCACCGCCTCCGCGCCCAGCATGAAGGCCGCGGCCATCTGCCGCCCGTCCGCGATGCCGCCCGCGGCGATGACGGGAACGGAAACCGCGTCTGCCCCCTGGGGAACCAGGTTCATCGTGGTCGTCTCGCCGATATGTCCGCCGGATTCACATCCTTCGGCCACGACGGTGTCCGCCCCCAGCCGTTCCATCCGCCTTGCCAGCGCGACGGAAGCCACGACGGGAATCACCTTGACTCCCGCCTCTTTCCATAGCGGCATGTAGGGTTCCGGGTTTCCGGCGCCGGTTGTCACCACCGGAACCTTCTCCTCCGCCACTACCTGGGCCACCTCCCGGGCATAGGGGCTCCTCAGCATGATGTTGACGCCGAAGGGGCGGTCCGTCATCTCCCTGACTTTACGGATCTCCTGGCGTACCCACTCCGCCGGGGCGCTGGCGGCTCCGATCAGCCCCAGACCGCCGGCGGCGGATACCGCCCCCGCCAGATGATGTTCCGCCACCCAAGCCATTCCTCCTTGAATAATGGGATAGGCGATGCCTAATCGTTCGCTTACACGTGTTTTCATTAGAATCCTCCTGAACTGTTTATCGTTAATATCCCGCGTCACGCCGTCCTGCGGGAAACCCTGCGAAGAATGATCAGATATCTGGCAAGAATCGCTCCTCCCGCCGCGACCAAAGCTCCTCCCGCCGCCAGGCAGGTGATCCAGGGCCATCGGTGGGCATGCTTTAGTTTACGGATACATCTTTTCGCCGTTTGATAATCTTGCTCCGCGATGTGATCCTCCAACAACCTCGGCTGAATCAACCCCAAAAGGTCAATCATCTTTTTCTCATCCATCTTCTTACTCCTTAAACTCTTTCCGAATTCGCGCGCGCAGCCGGCTTAACCGGCTGTCGATGGCGGATACGCTCATTCCCGTGTATTGGGAAATTTCCCGCGAGGATTGCAGATAGAAATAGCGGCGCAGCAGGATCTCCCGATCCGTCTCTTCCATTTCCGCGATCATCTCTTCCAACCTGCGCACATCCTCTCTTCCCAGGACGGCGGGCTCCACATTCTGC
>CALWBZ010000015.1 GCA_944376225.1 uncultured Clostridia bacterium
AGAATGGATGGATTATAAGGACAGCCAGCCGTTGGAGGACGTGGCGTTGGAACTCAATCGGGCCCAGATCGACTATGAGATCGTGCCGGAGGACGTGTTGTGCCAGTGCTGTCCGGAGGACGGAGAGTTTGTCGTCGGAGAGGAACCGATGCGGGCGCTGATCGTAAGCCGCAGGGGCTACATGAGTCAGAGGGCGTATCGATGGTGTGAGGAAGCCGAGGCGGCGGGAGTTCCCATTTTCTTTATCGATGAACAGCCCAAGCTCGTGCATCCGCTAAGTATCGAAAAATCCAGGACGCCGGAGAGCGCGGTGGGATGGGTCATCGCCATGACGGATCTGGTGCCCCAGCTTCGGCAGAAGGGGCTGCAGGAGATCCAGTGCAATACCTGGGAGCCCTATCTGCGCTATTATCATTATGTACACGATGACGGAGAAGTGATCCTGTTCTTTAACGAAGATCCCCACGAGTCGGTGAACACCTGGGTGACGGTACCCATGACGGAGAAACTCTGCTGGTATGACGCCTTTGACAACGTGCTGAAACCGGTGGAACAGATGGGCAACCGGGTACATCTGACGCTCGCGCCCTATCAGGCCCTCGTTCTCTGCGCCGGACAGGAAGGCGCGTATCAGGAGAGCGTGAGCGAAAAGGCGAGGACAATCTCCGTAGAGCAGCCCTGGCGTCTGTGCCTTGTAAGAGCGGGCGAGGAGGACACATACAAAGAGATGACCACGGGTCTCGTCAATCTGGCCGCGGCGGATCAGTATCCGGACTTCTCCGGTACGATGACCTATGAGACGGAGATCAAGATCTGGGGAGACGTATCCAAGGTGGAGATCGACCTGGGAGAAGTTTATGAGACGGCCGAAGTGCTGGTGAATGGGAAGAGCGCGGGCGTGCGGATCGCCCCGCCCTATGTGCTGTTTACCAAGGATCTGTTTAAGCCCGGCGCAAATCGCCTGACGGTTCGGGTCGTCAACACGCTGGGGCATCAGGAGAGCCAGCGGGATCGTTTCGGCATGACGCTGCCCCAGGAGCCGGTAGGGCTTTTGGGACCGGTGGTATTGCGCGTGGAATAAAAGGAGTACGGCGATGAGCGATATACTGATTACAAGAGCCCCGGCGGCCTGGCATCGGGATCTTTGGCGAGAGGCTTTTCCCTCGGGAAACGGACAGATCGGTACACTGACCTATGGCCATGTGGCGGAGGAGACGGTGATTCTCAATCACTCCGCCCTGTGGCATCACAGTGAGAAGGGAGAGGTGCCGGATCTGGGGGACGCGCTGGAGCGCACCCGTAAGATGATGGATGAGGGCGATTTCTGGAACGCCAACTGGATCCTCACAAACGCCTTGAAAGAGCAGGGATTTTCGGCGGCGTTAGGAGCCCCGTTCCCGGTGGGCGCGCTCAGGATACGGATGAACGGCTCCGGTAATTTTCGCCGCTACCGGCGCAAGCTGCATATGGACAGCGGAGAGGTGGAGGTGACATGGCAGGAAGGGGAGCATACCTTCCTGCGTCAAGGATTCGTCTCCCGGGCGGACGATGTGGTCGTCCTTCGGATCAACGCCTCAAGGCCCTTGGATGTGACGGTGAAGCTGGCGCTTCACGAGACGGGGGAGCCGGATACGGATCGCAAGAAAAAGGAGTTGGGAGACTCCCTGCGCGTTGACTCCAAGCCTCCTTATATTTACTATGCGGGAACAAACGACGACGAGACGGATTTCGGCGCGGTGGCAAGGGTCATCGGGCCGAATCTCGCCCGCGAGGAAGAGGGAATCCGTCTGCAGGGAGAGGGAGAGATCCTGATCCTTGTGAAACTTTTCGTGAAAAGCGAGGACAGGCAGAAAAGCTTCCGACGTCTGGAAGAGGAACTGAAAGAACTTCCGGCGGATTATGAGACGCTTCTGGCGCGTCACCGGGCATTGCACGAACCTTTGTATCGCAGTGCTGAGCTTCAGATCGAAGAAGAGACCGGGACGCCGGAGGATATCACCAACGAGCGACTGTTGGAGGAAGCCTATGAAGAGGGAGCGCCGAACGCGTTGATCAATCGTCTGTGGAAGTTTGGACGGTATCTTCTCATCAGCGGCACAAGGCCCGGCGCGCTGCCTTTTCCGCTATATGGAATTTTTCACGGCCGCTACAGCATGGCATGGCCCCACAATATGGCCAATGAGAACCTGCAGATGATCTATTGGCATGTCATGGGAGGGGGGCTTGCGGAGCTGTTTCTGCCGGTGATGGACTATTTTCTGGCGGAGATGCCTCAGTTTCGGGATAACGCCAAGAAGCTGTTTGGACTTCCGGGCATCTATATGCCCGCGGGAACGACGCCGGGCAACGCGGTGCCGAACCAGATCGTACCCGTCATCATGAACTGGGTGGGATGCGCCGGATGGATCGCCCAGCATTTCTACAGCTATTATCAATATAGCGGAGACGAAGATCTGCTAAAAGAAAAAATCCTTCCCTTTATGAAAGAGGCGGCGGATTTTTACGAGGCGTACCTGGTCAAGGGAGGGGGCGGAATCTATAAGATCTATCCTTCCGTCTCCCCGGAGAATACGCCCAAAAGCCTGATGCCCGGCGAGGAATGGGAGCATATGGCTCATCCCTGTCCTTCGGCGGTGAACGCGACGATGGATATCGCGATCATCAAGGAACTCTTGACCAATCTGTGCGAGGCGGCGGAGAGAACCGGCCTGTATCAGGACAAGACGGAGGCGTGGCAGGAGATCATAGAGCATCTTCCGGCCTACGAGGCCACGGAAGAGGGGGACGTGCGCGAATGGCAATGGCCGGGATTGACCCAGCGGTATAATCATCGGCACCTGTCCCATATCTATCCGATGTTTCCGGGACGGGAGATCGTGAAGGGTGTCGCGCCTAAAGCCCTTACGGATACCTTTGAGAAGGCGGTGGATAAACGCCTTCTGGGGGCCCAGACGGGGTGGTCCCTGGCCCACATGGCCTGTATCAACGCCCGCTTCGAGCGGCCGGAAAAAGCCCTCGAATGCCTGGATATCCTGTGCAGGGCTTGTTTGACCAAGAGTTTCTTTACACTTCATAACGACTGGCGGGACATGGGGCTCACCCTCTATCGGGATAACGGCAGCTTCGCGCCAATCCAGATGGATGCCTCCATGGGGATCGTGGGAGCCATACAGGAGATGCTTCTCTTTGCGCAGCCGGAGTGTGTGAAGCTGCTGCCCGCGCTGCCCGCGCGCTGGAAGAAGGGGCGCGTCCGTCTGCGTTATATGCAGGGCGAGGCGGAAATCTCCTGGGATCGGTCAAACGGCGCCCTAGAAGTGATATTCCGACCCGATAGGCCGGCCAAAATCCAAGTGATTCTGCCCGAGGAATGGGTCGAAGGGCTCGCGCTGGAAGACGGGACTCCTTTTGTAAACGGGAGCGTACTGCAACTGGATCAGCCCGTCGTGTTGAAACGATGATTACGCCGATCCTAGATCCCGGAAAAAAGGAGCCGCTCTATGAGCAGCTTTACGAGTTCATTAAAGAAGAGATTCGTTCCGGCCGTCTGGGAGAAGGGGAGAAGCTGCCCTCCAAGCGGACGTTGGCCGCGTATCTGAGGGTAAGCCGCAGTACGGTGGAGTCGGCTTACTCTCAGCTGGCGGACGAAGGATATATTCGGGCTAGGGAGAGAAGCGGATTTTATGTCCGTCAGGCGGAGAGAAAATTTGCAAGAAAGCAGGCCTTGCCGGAGCAGTCGCCGCCGGATTCGCCTAAGAGAACATATCTTTATGACTTGCGCACTTCGGGCGTGGACACGGAGCATTTTCCCTTTACCGTCTGGGCCAGACTCAGCAGGGAAGTCCTGAGCGAATACGGTCAGGAGCTCTTGCGGGCTACCCATCCCCAGGGAATGGAGAGGCTCAGGATCTGTATCAGCCGTTATTTATACGACTTCCGAAGAGTAGAAGCGGAACCGGAGCAAATCGTCATCGGCGCGGGAACGGAATATCTCCTGGGCCTTTTGATTCAGCTTCTGGGGACAGAGAAACGGTACGCGGTGGAAGAGCCGGGTTATCCCCGAGTGCATCGCATATTGACGAATTATGGGGTAAAGCCCGCCTACATACCGGTGGATGAAGAAGGCATGAGGGTGGAAGGGCTGCGGCAAAGCGGGGCGCAGGTGGTGCATGTCACGCCTTGCCATCAGTTTCCCACCGGGGCGGTGCTCTCCGCGGGCCGCAGGGAAGCCCTGCTCCAATGGGCGGGAGAGGAGGAAGGCCGCTATATCCTGGAAGACGATTACGACAGTGAATTTCGATTTCAGGGGAAACCCGTGCCGGCATTGCAGGGGATGGGAGCGCCGGAGAAGGTGGTCTATTTCTATACGTTCGCGAAGAGCCTGGCCCCTTCTTTGCGTATCGGCTATATGGTACTGCCGAAATCCCTGATGGGAGCCTGGCGGGAGAAGTTTCAGGGATACTCCTGCTCGGTGCCCAGCTTTGAACAATATACCCTGTGCCGTTTTATGGAGAAAGGTTATTACGAACGACATCTGAATCGGATGAAGACGCTGTACCGCGGCAGGCAGGACGCCCTGGCCGAGGCGCTTGACATCCCCGGTTTTCGCTTAATCGGCCGGGACGCGGGGCTTCATTTTATGCTGGAAGTGACGGAGGAGAGTTATGACGAGGAGGAACTCGTAGAGAGGGCGGCGCGCGCCGGCGTGTATCTGCGGGGTCTGGGAGACTACTATGCTTCGGGGGCGGAGCAGGATGGGCCGCCGCGTCTTCTGATCGGGTACGGAGCGTATGACGAGACGAGGCTGCGGGAAGCGGCTCGCATTTTACGAAAAGCATGGGAAGGAGAATGAGAAGATGAAAAAAATACGGTTGGGCAGGACGGAACTCAGGGTCGGAGCCTCTTCCTTCGGCGCGCTGCCGGTGCAGAGGCTGTCCAAATCGGAGGCTGTGAAGCTGCTGAGGCAGGCCTATGAGCTGGGGATGAACTATTTTGATACGGCCCACGGATATACGGACAGCGAGGAAAAGATCGGTCTGGCCCTTTCCGACGTGCGCAAGGAGATCATCATCTCCACCAAGAGCCCGGCGAAAGACAAAAAGACGCTGTTAGAGGATATTGAAACCAGCCTGGAACGGATGAAGACGGATTACATCGATCTGCTGCAGCTGCATAACCCAGATACGCTGCCGGACCCGGAGGATCCGGACGGCCTGTACGGAGGACTCTTGGAGGCCAAGCGCCAGGGGATGATCCGTCATATCGGCATTACGAATCATAGCCTGGAGCGGGCCGCAGCCGCGGTCAAGTCCGGTAAATATGAGACGATTCAATATCCTTTTTCTTCCTTGGCGTCGGAGGAGGAGATCGAGCTGACGAAACTGGCCAAGAAAGAGGACGTGGGATTCATTGCCATGAAGGGACTCTCCGGAGGGCTCATCACCAACGCGGCCACGACGTTTTCCTTTATTAAGCAGTATGACAACGTTGTGCCCATCTGGGGAATCCAGCGGGAGAGCGAACTCCTGGAATTCATCGAGATGGAGAAGAACCCTCCGGCCTATGACGAGGCGATGAAGGAACTCATTCGGAAAGATCGGGAAGAACTGGCCGGCAATTTCTGTCGGGGCTGCGGATATTGTAAACCCTGTCCCGCGGGAATCGACATCCCCACCATGGCCCGCATGTCCCTGCTTTTGCGCCGCTCGCCTTATCAGCGCTATATGACGGAAGAGTTTAAGGAACAGATGATGGTGATCGAGAAATGTCTGCACTGTAACGCCTGTATGTCTCGCTGTCCCTATCACCTGAACACGCCGGAGCTTTTGCAGGAGAACCTGAAGGATTATTTGCAGTTTTACGAGGAGCATCATGTATAAAAAGGCGGTTTATTTGCTATTGCTATGTTTCTTTCTGACAGTGCCGGTACGGGCGGAGGAGATGAGGGAAGCCGGGGCGACTCTTAGTCTGCCGGAGGGCTGGGAGAAAACGGATTCGTCTTCGGAGGGCGTTCTGCTTGAGGCGGAAGGCCCTCAGGGGATCCTTTTGACGGTGACCTGTCAGGAGGGAGAAGTGAGTCAGGGGCAATGGAATCTCTCGCTTTATGACGATGAGGAATGCGACGATCTGGGGGAGGACCTGGCGGAAACCTTGGAAAACGGCGGGTATGAAAATGTAACGTATAGCCTGTACCATAA
This sequence comes from uncultured Clostridia bacterium, assembly GCA_944376225.1. Classification (GTDB taxonomy): domain Bacteria; phylum Bacillota; class Clostridia; order Lachnospirales; family Bianqueaceae; genus Faecimorpha. The sequence goes on from CALWBZ010000015.1 coordinate 6,195, forward strand.
GGAACCCATCACATGGCTTCGCTTCAGTTGGGAACGCCAGCCCGAGGGGGAAGAAAGGATCTACGGCATCCAGTATTACACGGCCATGAACGGAAAATCGATCACGTTGGCCTTCTCCGCTGACAAGCCCATGACGGAGCCTTCGATGACGGAGATCGTGGACAGCATTGCCTTCAACCAGGTGCTGGACAGGCCGGAGACGGAGGATCACTCCTGGGAGACGCGGATCATCTGGATCGCGCTGCTGATTCTAGGGGGCCTCTTAACGTATGCGATCACGAAGAAACGGGGAAAGAGGTGACAGGATGCAGTGCGAGTACTGCGCGCACTATGTATACGACGAACAGGGACAGTATTACGTATGCATGGTGAATCTGGATGAAGATGACATGGCTCGTTTTCTGGAAGGGCACAAAGGGGGATGCCCGTACTTTCAGCTAGAGGATGAGTACGGGATTGTGAAACATCAGATGTAGAAGCCGAAGTTGAGTGCAGCCTTCCATTGGAAGGCTTATTTTTTTCGTTTACGTGCAACGCAGGGAAGAAGAAGGGTACATAATAGATGTAGGGCCATAGAAGAGGAGGAGAAGGCATGGAAGATCAGGAGATCATCGATCTGTTCTGGCAGCGGTCGGAAACCGCGCTGGAGGAGATTCAGCAGAAGTACGGCGCCTTCTGCCATCAGATCGCGCGAAACATCCTCGAGGATCCGGAGGATGTTTCGGAGTGCTTGAACGACGTGTATATGGCCTTATGGAACAAGATCCCGCCAGAACGGCCCCGGGTTCTCGGGGCTTATATTCACCGGATCGCGCGCAATCTTTCTTTGAAGCGACGCCGCTATAACACCGCGGCAAAGCGCAATCCACAGGTGGAGGAGTCCTGGGAGGAACTCGCGGGTACGCTCTGTGCCGCGGAAACGGTGGAGTCCGCCTGCGAAACCCGGGAACTGGCTAAAAGGATCAACGATTTTCTGCGGACGCTGAAGGAGGAGCAGCGCAGGCTTTTCATCCGCAGATACTGGTACTTCGATTCTGTTAAACAGCTGGCAGAGGACTTTCATATGAGCGAAAGCAAAGTGAAGTCCATCCTGTTCCGTTTGCGGAATCGTCTGCGCGAGGTTTTGAAGAGGGAGGGATACGAGGTATGAACCGTAAGGATTTATGGGAGGCGCTGGAGCAGATCGACGACGATCTGCTTATGGAGGCGGCAAAGCCGCGCCGTGCCATGCACTCTTGGAAACGCTGGGGAGCGCTGGCGGCCTGCCTTGTGCTGATGGTCACCGGTATATGGGTCTGGGAACGGGGAAGAGGGGTCTCCAACCAGGCCGATAGCAGCATGCCATATTTCGCTTCGGCGGAAAGAACCGTTTCGGAGAATGAGACGACCTCGGAAACAGTTATGGAGGGAGAGAACGTGATGAACAATTTTGCCTATATGACGGGAGACGAGCTGCTTTCAGGGGAGGAAAACGGGCTCTATAGTCCGGCGAGTCTGTACTATGCTCTGGGGATGACGGCCGCGGGAGCCGTGGGAGACACACAGACGCAGCTGCTCAAGATCCTAAACGCGGAGAGCCTGGATAGTCTGCTGGAAAGATGTCTGAAGGCGCGGCAGGGAGGCGGTCTGAAAATAGCCGGTTCCCTTTGGATCGATCAGGCGCTGGGAGAGCCGGCCCAAAGCTATGCCGAGCAGCTTGAGCGTTATTTTGGCGCGGAAATCTTTTCAGTGGATTTCGGCGCGCCGGAGACGGCAGAAAGAATGGGCGAATGGGTGTCGGATCAAACAGAGGGGCTCGTGGCATACACTCCTTCCGAGGATCCGGGGCCGCTCAGCTTGCTGAATACGGTCTATTATCAGAGTCGGTGGGCGGAGAAGTTTCGGGAGACCGATACCCGGGAGGATACTTTTACGCGGGGAGACGGGCAGGAGATAGCCGTTCCGTTTATGAACGGAGTGATGGCGGGGCGGATCTATCATGGCGACGGATACGTTAGGGGAGAACTGTCGTTAGAGGAGGGGCGCATGGTCTTCATCCTGCCGGAGGAGTCCCTGGACGCGCTGATGTCGGGAAAGGGGACGAGAGCCCTTTTTGAAGAAGGAGAGGGAGACGAAGCCATGATCGAATGGCATATCCCCAAGTTTAGCTGCGACGGTACGCTCCAAGCGGCAGAACTTTTACAGCAGCTGGGAGACGGAGCGGATTTCTCCGGCATGACGGCAAACGGCGTGAATCTGCTCGTCTCCGATGTCACTCAGAAGACCCATATAGACGTGAACGAATACGGTGTGGAAGCGGCGGCATATACGGAAGTGGCCATGAAAATGAGCGCCGTCTTTGCGGCGGAGGAGAGTCTGTACCTGAACCGTCCCTTCCTGTACGGGCTCTATGATGAAGCGGGAAATCTTCTGTTTATGGGGGTATGCGAAAACCCTGAGGGGTAAAGGGAAGGAGGTTTTGGACGTGAGTAAAAAAATAGCGGCGTTGGGGCTCCTACTGTGTCTGATGCTATCGGGCTGCAGCGTGACGGGACTTGTGGTAAAGGCGGTATACCCGGACCAAAAGGAAAGGCCCACGTCGGTGGATGAGTCGATCCTGCAATCGGTGCAGGAATTTAGCGCGGCGACTTCCGTGGAACTTTTGTCGGAGAATGACGGCAACATGCTTTATAGTCCGCTGAGCCTATACTATGCGCTAGCGATGACGGCGGAAGGAACGGAGGGAGAGACTCGAGAGGAAATGAATGAGCTGCTCCGCGTGGATCAGACGGATCGTTTCGCTCAGAACTGCGGAGATCTATACAGAAGGCTTTACCGGGATCAGGAGGGACATATGCTGCGTCTGGCCAACTCCCTCTGGCTGCAGGAAGATGTGGAGTTTCTGGAGTCCTATCAGGATCAGATGAAGACTAATTTCTACGCCTCGTTGTATTCGGTGGATTTCGGCGCCCAAGAGACGGCGGATCAGATGGGCCGCTGGGTGTCGGAACAGACCGGGGGACTTTTGGAATACGAATATGATCCGGATCCTTCTAAAATCCTAACCCTATTAAATACCGTATGGCTAAAAGATGCCTGGCGGACAACCTTTGGAGAGGGCAACACGAAGGCGGGGACATTTTACAATCAGGACAGAACAGAGTCTACAGTATCTTTTATGCATTCCCAAAGTATGGGGACGGTATGGAAGGGAGAGGGATTCATGAGAGCGGCCTTGCCGCTTGTGGATTGTGGGTATGTAGCTTTTATTCTGCCGGACGAGGGAGTCGATCTGCAAGATCTATATAACGGAGAGGAGAAGATGACTGAGCTGTTATGGGGAGGAAAAGCTCAGGGCGCGGAGATCGAATGGTCCGTCCCCAAGATCAGGATCGAATCCACTCTGGAACTGGCGGAATATCTACAAGAAAAAATACCCACGGCCTTTTCCATGATCGCGGATTTTTCCGGCATGCTGGAAGGGACGGAAGCATATATTTCGGACGTGCGTCAGAAAACTTATCTGGAATGGGACGAAGAGGGGCTGGAAGCCGCGGCGTATACAGAGGTTTCGGTGAACGAAACAGCCGCCGCCCTGCCCGGGACATCCGTGACGATGAATCTGAATCGTCCCTTCTTGTTCGCCATCATGACGGAAAATTTACCGGTTTTCGTAGGGCGTTATGATAAGGGAGTGGAAGCATAACACGCTAAATGGGAGAGGCGGCGTTTTGGTCACACTAAGAGCCAGGTCTTGTATAGACCTGGCTCTTAGTATAGAATATATATAATTAATTTAGGTCTTAAATAACGATGTGCTATACTCAAAAAGGCTAGCCCAAAATGATAAATAAGGAGAGAGAAGCAAATGAAAAGAAAGAACGATGTTATAGACAAGCATCCACGCCATATTCTTGTGAGCAAGGAGAAACTGGAAAGTCAGCTGCGGATGCAGAGGGTCGAGAGGCTGATCCTCCGAGTGCTGGTGACCGATAAGGAGCATCCGCGTTTTGAGGAATGGGTGACAAAGGCGTGCTACCGTCTGCAGTTGATTTCTTCGTTTGTATACGTAAACGGATACGCAGAAAGAAAAGTCATAAAACTTTCAGTGAAGAGATATGAAAAAATGGTATTTGATCCACTCTGTGAAAATCTGGAGAAATGTCGGGAATTGCTGTCAAGTATTTATAGAGACGACCTATGTAAGACGATGGATCCTTCCGACGAATTCGTAGAACGGGTATTTGAAAAGTACTGCGCCTTTAAGCGGTATGTTCTGCCGATGCTTGCAAATACTTTGGAGTT
>CALWBZ010000016.1 GCA_944376225.1 uncultured Clostridia bacterium
GTGGGTCTGGCGAAAGAATACGGCCGTCTGACGGAGCGGTATCGAAGCGCCTTTTGTTTGGTTCTGGACGAGGCGCATGTCTATGAGGAGATGTCGCCGTAATTGCGTGGGAATCCCTTCTGGATTACGGACCGGCCCCATCCGAAAAAGGTGGCCGGGTTTCCCCTGGATCGGATCTCGCTGGTCATTCCTTCCGGCGCGTATTATTACGAGAGCGATTCAAAAGAGGAACAGGACGGGATGCGGGACGGATTCCGCGGGTTTTTCACAAAATGCCTGGCGGATTGGCACAATCAAATATAATATGAGGAGGTCATGGTATGAGGTTTGGGTTATGCGGAGATTTCGAACAGTTGGAATTGGCGAAACGCGCCGGATTCCAGTATCTGGAGATGAAAGTGACGCAGATTGCCGGATGGGATGAGGATGTGTTCCAAAAACACCTGCGGGAAATCCGGGAATCCGGCATGGAATGCCGGTGCTTCAACGTGCTCTTTCCGGGGGATATGGCGTTATTGGGGGAGAAAGCGGACAGGGAAAAAAGGGATCGATACCTGCATCACGCCTTCTCCAGGCTGAGACAGATGGACGGGGAAATCGTGGTATTCGGAAGCGGAGGCGCCCGGAGAAAGCCGGAAGAAATGGAATTTGGCCGGGCTTACCGAGAACTGGTGAAGGTGACCGGAGAGATTGGGGAGATCGCTGCCCGGTATGGTTTGACCATCGTCATCGAACCGCTGAACCGGCGGGAGTGCAACATGATCAATTCTATGGCGGAAGGAGCGCTCTTGGCGGCGGACGTGAACCTTCCCAACATGCGGCTCCTCACCGATTTTTATCATGTGGCCAGGGATCAGGAACCCCTTTCGGATATCACCCGTATCGGAAGTTTCGCCCATGTACATGTCGCCTCGAAACAGGACAGGCGGTATCCTTTCCCGGGACAGGGGGATGACTACGGGCAGTTTTTTAGCCGCCTGAAGGGAGTCGGATATACCGGCCGCGTCAGCATCGAAGGCGGCGCGGAGGACATCGTCCATGAAGGGAGACTCAGCCTCGGATATCTGAAGGGGCTCTGGGAGAAGGCGGAATGAGACGGCGGCTTACGATCATGGGGATCGCCTTTTTGGGATTGGTCTTTTTAGGGTTAGGGTGCGTGCTTGGGCTTAACGCCTATATTAAACTGACGACAGAAGGAAGAATCCTCTCGGCGCGGGAGGTCGCGGACTTAGAAGGGATGGACTGTATCTTGGTGCTTGGCTGCGGAGTAGAAGAAGACGGAAGGCCCAGCGATATGCTGAGAGACAGGCTGGACAGAAGCATCGAGATATATCGGATGGGAGCCGCGCCCAAGCTATTGATGAGCGGAGATCACGGCCGCGTCGAATATAATGAAGTCGGAACCATGAAACAATATGCCATGGATCAGGGGATCCTCTCTCAGAATATCTTTATGGACCACGCGGGTTTTTCTACCTATGAGAGTCTTTATAGAGCGAAAGAGATTTTCTGTGTGGAGAAAATGATCATTGTGACGCAGGAATACCACCTGTACCGGGCGTTATATATCGCGGAGCAATTGGGAATAGAAGCCTATGGGGTAGCATCCGATCAGCATGTCTATGGGGGACAGGTGATGCGGGATATTCGGGAGGTTGCCGCGAGATGCAAGGATTTTATGACGGCAGTCATTAAACCGGCGCCGACCTATCTGGGGGAATGTATCTCCATTGAAGGAAGCGGAGATCTCACGAACGACGATTAAGTGAATTTAGCCCCGAAATTCTTCATAATTACTTAATTCTTGGTTGTGATTCAGTAGACGTCATTCTATAATGAAGACAGGAGGTGGATAGTATGCATTTTCAGATTCCAGAAGAAAAAAAGAAGCGCTTTATTTTGAATACGGACGCGAAAAATGAGGTAGACGATCAGTTTGCCATCGTCCACGCGCTTTTGACCGAGTCCTTTGATCTGCGGGGAATCATCGCGGCCCATTTCGGAGAACTCAAATCTTCCCATTCGATGCAAGACAGTTATGACGAGATCATGCTGCTTCTCGAACTCATGCATTGGCAGGGAAGTACCCGCGTCGAAAAGGGCGCGGAAAAAGCCATGCCGGATGAAGGGACGCCGGTGGATTCTCCGGGAGCGCGGCTCATCATCGAAGAGGCGATGAAGGGTGACGAAAGACCGCTCTATGTCGCTTTTCTAGGCCCGTTAACGGATATGGCCTCCGCTCTTTTGCTGGAGCCCGGGATCGCGGAACGGGACATTAAGGTGATCTGGATCGGCGGCGGTACATGGCCCTGCGGCGGCAGCGAATATAACTTGAAAAACGACGTCGTGGCGGCAAATGTTATCATGAAATCGGGATTAGAACTCTGGCAGATTCCGCGCAATGTGTATCAGATGATGCCGGTCACCTATGCCGCGATGGCCAGGAGAGTCGCGCCCCACGGCGAGATCGGCAAGTATCTGGTGGAAAACGTGATCCGGCATAACAACGTGAACACGAATCGACCGTCGGAATACCGGGTGTTGGGAGATTCTCCCGCTATCGGCGTGATGCTCAATGAAAACTGCGGGAGGTGGCGCTGGCAGCCGGCTCCGGAGTTCGATGAACAGATGAAGTATGTCCATACGGGAAAAAATCGTCCCATAAGAGTCTATGAGACGATCGACGATTATTTCATCATGGAGGATTTTTACGCGAAGCTGGCGGATTACGCTGAGGCGTCACAGGACGCTCTTTCGGATTAAAAGCCGGGTGGACAGCTCGATTTTAATGGGCGGCTGATCGGGCTCACGGATAAGTTCCATGAGACGACTCGCGGCCACGCGACCCATGTACTGCTTGGATACTTGGATCGTGGTCAACGGGGGATCCAGATAGTTACATAGGGGCAGGTCGTCGAAACCGATGACGGAGATATCCTGGGGAATCCGGTAGCCGAATTCTTTAAGAGCCCGAATGGCGCCGGCGGCGATGGTGTCGTTATCCGCGAAATAGCAGGAGGAGAGGGGCTCTCCTTGACGGAGAAGCTCTGTCATGTCGGCGTAGGCGCCCTCCACGGAGGGAGTCAGCGAATGCACGACGCTCTTCGAGGCGGACATTCCCGCGGCGCGGATCGCCTGATAAAAGCCGCTCTCTCGCTCCTCAAAGTTACCGATGGGATAGGCGGAATGAAGATAGCCGGGCTGGGATTGGCAGCGCTTGATCAGATGATCCGCGGCCAGAAAAGCCCCCTGGGTATTATTGATCAGGACATAATCCCGGGCGATCCGATTAAAATGGGTGTCCAGGATAACGAGGGGCATGGAGAGGGAACGGAAGGGCTCAAAATCCGCCGCGTCCATTTCGGTGCCCAAAAGCAGTACGCCGTTTTGTCCGGAAGACGTCAGTTGGCCCAGTAGGTGAGGAACGTCTTCATGGGCATAGATATAGCTGATGTTTAGATGATACCCTTCTTTTCGGCAGCATTCGTTGATTCCTTCGGAAAGCTGAGAGAAGAAAGGCGTATCGTTCACGATGGCGCCGCTCTTCTTGTAGACGATAAAGAAGATCGTGCCGATGGGATGAGCGGGCAGCTGTTTTTCCTGGATGCGGGAAAAATCATAGCCATGGGCTTGAGCCGCGGCCAGAATCCGATGCCGCGTACGGCTGCTGACTCCCTTTTTCCCGTTCAGGGCCATGGAGACGGCGGCCGGCGAAACGCCCAAAAGAGCGGCCAGTTCTTTGGCGGTGATGGACATGACAAAAGCCTCCTTAAGAGCTTATTTTCTTCATTATAAAAGCTTTATCGGGGGAAGTCAAGGATTGTAAAGAAAAGCAGAATATGGTATACTAGGCGCAGCATGAAAGTATTTTCGAAGGGAAGAGACTGCGCTGCGCCCCGAGTTTGCCGCCAAGGGGCGTCAAACTCCGCAGGGTGCCGTGATTTGCGGTATACTAGGCGCAGCATGAAAGTATTTTCGAAGGGAAAAGACTGCGCTGCGCCCCGAGTTTGCCGCCAAGGGGCGTCAAACTCCCTAGGGTGCCGCGATTTGCGGTATACTAGGCGCAGCATGCCAGCATAGAACAACACAAGGAAAGGAAGTATACGATGGCAAAAGTAGTATTAGGTTTCGCGCCCACGAGGCGCAGCATCTTCAGCGCGCCGGACGCAATTAAGTACGCGAATCTGACGAGAGAGCGTCTGAAGGAGTTAGGCGTGGAGTTTGTGGATATCGACGATATCAACGAGGAAGGGCTTTTGTATGATGATAACGACCGGATCAAGGTCGCGGCCAAGTTTAAGGCGGCGGGCGTAAACGGTCTGTTTCTGCCCCATGGTAATTTCGGCACGGAGTATGTGGTCGCGAGACTGGCGAAGGAGTTGAACGTGCCGGTGCTTCTGTGGGGCCCCCGAGACGAGCGTCCCGACGAGAACGGTATCCGTCTGCGGGACAGCCAGTGCGGATTGTTCGCCACCGGTAAGGTACTGCGCCGTTTCCGCGTGCCTTTCACGTACATGACCAACTGCCGTTTGACGGATCCGGAGTTCGAGCGGGGCATAAAGGATTTCCTGGCGGTATGTAATGTGGTCAAGGTTTTCAGGAACACCCGTATCCTGCAGATCGGACCTCGTCCCTTCGATTTCTGGTCCACCATGTGCAACGAGGGAGAACTTCTGGAGAAGTTTAATATTCAGCTGGCGCCGATCCCCCTGCCGGAACTGACCGCGGAAGTAGAGGCGGCCAAGAAGGAAGGCACGGAGGTGGCGGAGGTTCTTGATTATGTTCATTGCAGCATGTGCGTCAAGATCAAGGATAACGAGATGGAGAACGTGGCGGCCCTTAAGGTAGCGATGAAGCGGTTGGCGGCCAAGTACGGCTGCAACGCCATCGCGATCCAGTGCTGGAACGCCCTGCAGGGTGAGCTGGGCATCATGCCCTGCGCGGCCAACTCCCTTTTGAACGAGGAAGGGATTCCCGTTGTTTGTGAGACGGATATTCACGGCGCCATTACCGCGGTGATGGTAGAGGCGGCGGGCATGGATACCCATCGCTCCTTCTTCGCCGACTGGACGGTGCGGCATCCCGACAACGAGAACGGCGAGCTGCTGCAGCATTGCGGCCCCTGGCCGATTTCCGTGGCGAAGGAGAAACCCACGATCGGATACCCCTTAGCCTTTGATCATCCCGGCGCCGTAGAGGCGGAGGCTAAGCATGGAGAAATGACCCTATGCCGTTTCGACGGAGACAACGGGGAATATTCCCTGCTTCTGGGAAATGCCAAGGGGGTAGAAGGCCCGTACACCAAAGGAACCTACGTTTGGGTTGAGGTGGCGAACCTGAAGAGGCTGGAGGCCAAAATCGTCTGCGGACCCTACATTCATCACTGTGTCGGCATTCATAAAAACGTGGTGCCGATTCTGTATGAGGCATGTAAGTATATCGGCATCAAGCCGGATCTGTACGACCCGATCGAAGAAGAAGTACAGGCCTATCTGCGGGGAGAATGAACAGAATCTGCGGGGGAAGATCTTTTTCGCGGGAAAACGGTCTTTCCCCGTGTATAAGGAGATAATGGGATGAATTTAGTGGAAAAATCGTATCAGATCCGTCAGGATGTGCTGGATCTGGTCTATAACGGGAAGGCGGGTCATATCGGCGGGGATTACAGCGTATGTGATATCCTGGTGACCCTATATTATCATGTCATGAATATGAGTCCGGAAAAGGTGAAGGACCCGAACAGGGACCGGTTTATCCTGAGCAAGGGGCATTCCGTGGAATCTTTGTACTGTATCCTGGCCGATCAGGGATATTTCCCCAAGGAGGATCTGAAGACCTATTCTCAGTTCGGATCAAAATATATCGGTCACCCCAATAATAAGATCAACGGCATCGAGATGAACTCCGGTTCTTTGGGGCACGGCCTGCCGGTGGCGGTGGGCATGGCGCTGGCCGGAAAGATGGACGGGGCTTCTTACCGGGTTTATACGGTGATGGGCGACGGTGAGTTGGCGGAGGGATCCGTCTGGGAAGGCGCCATGGCGGCCAGCCATTATAAGCTGGATAACCTGACGGCGGTGGTGGACCGCAATCGTCTGCAAATCTCCGGATCCACGGAAACGGTGATGCATCATGAGGATCTGGGAAAGCGTTTCGAAAGCTTCGGCTGGCACGTGATTCACGCGCCGGGCAATGATATCGAGGCTCTGAAAAAGGCTTTTGCGGAGGCGAAGGAGACCAAGGAGGCGCCCACTATGATCATCGCGGATACGGTAAAGGGCTGTGGTGTGTCCTTTATGGAAAATCAGGCCGTATGGCATCATAAGGTACCCTCTGAGGCAGAGTACATACAGGCGAAAGAAGAACTGAAGGCGAAGGAGGCGCGGGCTCGTGAATAAGATCGCGAATAAACAGGTTATCTGTGACGTATTAATGGAGCATGCCGAAAAGGAGAAGGATCTGATCGTCCTATGCAGCGATTCCAGAGGGTCCTCCTCTATGACGCCCTTCGCGGATCATTTCCCGGAACAGTTTGTGGAGACGGGCATCGCGGAGCAGAATCTGGTCTCGATCGCGGCGGGGCTTGCCTCTTGCGGTAAAAAGCCCTATGTGGCTTCTCCCGCCTGTTTCTTATCGACCAGGAGCATGGAGCAGGTGAAGGTGGACGTGGCCTATTCCCATACGAATGTAAAACTGGTGGGCGTATCCGGCGGCGTCAGCTACGGCGCGTTGGGGATGACCCATCACTCGGCCCAAGACATCGCCACCATCGGATCCATACCGGGCATGCGGGTTTACCTGCCCAGCGACCGGCATCAGACGAGGGCGCTGATGGAGGCGCTGCTCTCTGACCAGGAACCGGCCTATATACGGACGGGACGTAACGCGGTGGAAGACGTGTACGAAGAGGGGAATGTCCCCTTCGTAATGGATCAGGCCACGGTGGTGACCGAGGGAACGGATGTGACGCTGATCGCCTGCGGCGAAATGGTTCTGGCGGCCAAGCAGGCGGCGGAGGAGCTGTCCCGGGAGGGAATCTCGGCGCGAGTGCTCGACATGTATTGTGTGAAGCCCATCGATGAGGCCGCGGTCATTCGGGCGGCCGAGGAGACGAAGGCCATCGTGACGATCGAGGAACACGGGCCGATCGGCGGACTCGCGGGCATGGTCAGTCAGATCGTGACAAGTCATCATCCCGTCAAGATGGCGGCGATGAGCCTGCCGGACGCGCCCTGCATCGCGGGAAAATCCCAGGAGATCTTCGACTATTATGGACTGAACGCGGAAGGGATTGCTAAGAAGGCAAAGGAGCTGTTGGCATGAAATATATCATCGCGCTGGATCAGAGTACGCAGGGCACCAAGGGCCTGCTTTTAGACGAAGGGGGCAGCCCGGTCTGCCGGGTAGCCAAGTCTCATGAACAGATCGTCCTGCCTAATGGCTATGTGGAACATCGACCGGAGGAGATCTACCAGAATGTCCTCTGGGCGGTGCGCGAACTTATCAAGAAAAGCGGCGTGGCCGCAGAGGATCTGTTAGGCGTAGGCATCAGCAACCAGCGGGAGACGGCCCTGGCCTGGCACCGTGAAACGGGAGTCAGCTTCGGAAACGCGGTGGTCTGGCAATGCGGGCGGGGAGAGGCGATCTGCCAGCGAATCGCCGCCGCGGGACACGAAGAGGCGGTGCGTCAAAAGACCGGGCTCAGGCTTTCGCCCTACTTCTCCGCGGCCAAGATCGCTTGGATCCTGGAAAATCGAGAAGACGCCAAGGCGGCGGCCCGGGAGGGAAACTTCCTGTGCGGCACCATGGACAGTTATCTGATCTATCGTTTGACCGGCGGAAAAGAGTTTCGAACCGACGTTTCCAACGCCTCGAGGACACAGTTGATGAACCTGACTGGCCTAGACTGGGACGCGGATATGTGTGATTGGTTCGGGATCCGCAGGGAGATGCTGCCGGAAATCTCTTCTTCCGACTCCCTTTTTGGTATGACCGATTTTGAGGGGACGCTGGACCGAGAGATTCCGATTCACGGTGTGCTGGGAGATTCACACGCGGCCCTTTTCGGACACGGATGTCGGAAGAGCGGGCAGATGAAGACTACTTATGGCACGGGTTCCTCCATCATGATGAACATCGGGGAAAAACCGGTATGGAGCAGGAAGGGCTTGGTGACGTCTTTGGCCTGGCGCATCGGCGGCCGGACGGAATACGTGCTCGAGGGCAATATCAATTATACCGGCGCGGTCATGACTTGGGCCGTGAAAGATCTGGGGCTGCTTTCCTCGGCCGCTCAGGCAGATGAGCTGGCCTTTGCCGCCGCGGAGAACGATACGACCTATATCGTGCCCGCTTTTACGGGGCTGGGAGCCCCGTACTGGGATACGGACGCCAAGGCGATGATTTACGGCATGGGCCGTCAGACCGGAAAGGCGGAGCTTGTGCGGGCCGTGGACGAGTGCATCGCCTACCAGGTGGCGGATATCGTCAAGCTGATGGAAGAAGAGTCCGGATTCCCAATCCTGGAAGTCAGAGCGGACGGGGGCGCGAGCCGGGGAGAATTCTTGATGGGCTTTCAGAGCGATATCCTGAATGTGCCGGTCTATGCCGCGGAGAATGAGGAAATCTCCGGAACGGGCGCGGGGCTGGCCGCCGGATTCGGGCTCGGTTTCTATGACGAAAGCGTTTTCCGGGACAGAGCCTATCGGGAATATAAGTCCCGGATGAGCGAAGAACGCAGGAAACTGAAATACGAAGGATGGAAAGATGCCGTAAGGCGCGTGTTAATGAAATAAAATGAATACAAAAAGAGTCAGATGGATTTTTGGCCTTGCCACCATGTTTTTCTGGGCGTCGGAGTATTGTCATGTGCCTTTCTTCACGCCCTATCTGCGAACGTTGGGATTAAGCGCCACCCTGATCGGTTTTTTGGTGGGGTGTTATGGTTTCACCCAGCTGTGTGTGCGGATTCCCTTGGGAATTTTCGCGGATATGTCCGGCCGCTACCGTTTTTTGGTGCGTGCCGGCTGCTTTTTTACCACGATCTCTTCGTTAGGGCTTTATATGACCCAAGATGTGGTGCTCATGTTTGTCTGCCGGGTATTGGCGGGAATCGCGGCCTCCACCTGGGTGGCGTTTACGGTCATGTTCACTGGTTATTTTCCGGAAGAAGAGAGCGGAAAAGCCATTGCCCAGATCAACGGCTTTAATAACACGGGAAAACTTCTGGCCTTTTTCCTGGGCAGCGCTTCGGCGACGGCCTTTGGGTATCAGGCGCCGCTTCTGATGAGCTGCGTCACGGGGGTTGCGGCCATGTTCCTTTCTATTTTTATTCAGGATAATGACTCGCGCAGGACGCCGCAGAAAGCGGGAGAACTCCTGGAGGTGTTTAAGGATGTCTCCGTATTGGTGCCGGCGATTCTGGCGATCGTATTGCAGATGCTGATGCAGGGAACGGCCTTCTCCTTCACCTCCGATGTGGCCAGAAGCATCGGGGCAAACGCGGTGGAGATCGGCGTCAGCTCCTGCCTGTTTACCGCGACGCAGATCGGGGCCGTCTTCTTCCTGAACAGCTCTTGGGCGGGAAAACAGGAAGGCAAGAACATGATCGCGGGAGGATTTTTGCTGTATACGCTGTATTGCCTGATGGTGGGCTTTACGCCCAACATGATGCTGATGTACGCGGCGCAAATCATCGGCGGCTTTGCCAACGCGATCTTAACTTCGGTGTTGATGGCCAGCTGTATCCAATATACGCCGCCGGAAAAGAAGTCCACGGCCATGGGACTGTATCAGGCGATCTATGGCATTGGCATGACGATCGGTCCCGTGATCATGGGTTGGTTTGTGGACTGGTCCGGTTATGGCGGCGCCTTCAGCCTGTTTGCCCTATGCGCTTTGGCGGCGGCCTTGGGGGCTCTGATCTTCATGCCCATGGTCAAACGAATCAAAACTCGGAGTTGATGATATGGTAACTTTTTTGGCCAAACTTTGGATCAAGAATTACCGCGATACGGAGAATCCCAGCGTGAGAGAAGCGTATGGGATTCTCTGCAGTATAGTAGGGATCGTTTTGAACCTGCTGCTGTTCGCGGGCAAGTATCTGGCGGGAATCTTAAGCGGATCTTTGGCGATCATGGCGGACGCCCTCAATAACCTTTCGGACGCGGGATCTTCTGTGGTGACGCTGATCGGATTTCGGTTCGCGGGCCGAAGGCCGGACAGGGACCATCCCTTCGGACACGGTCGTTACGAATATATCGCGGGGCTCGTGGTCTCTTTCCTGATTCTTCTCATGGGAATCGAACTGGGGAAATCCTCTATTGACAAGATCTTTCATCCGGAAAGCATGGAAGGCGGATGGCTCGTCATCCTGATTCTGGCTGTTTCCATTGCCGTCAAATTCTATATGCATCGGTATAACCGGAAGATCGGAGAGAGGATCGACTCCTCCGCCATGAAGGCGACTGCCATGGACAGCCTAAGCGATTCCGTGGCCACGGCCGTGGTTCTCGTCTGTACGATTCTGTATCAGGTGACGGAATGGAACCTGGACGGCTGGGGCGGCGGTTTGGTGGCTCTGTTTATCATCTATACGGGGATCAGTTCCATAAGGGATACGTTGAGTCCCTTGTTGGGGCAGGCGCCTGATCCGGAGTATGTTCACCAGATCGAATGCATCGTAAAGGCCCACCCGGAGATCTTGGGGATCCATGATATGGTCGTGCACGATTACGGGCCGGGGCATCGGCTGATTTCCCTGCATGGGGAAGTTTCGGGAGACGGGGATATCTATGTCCTGCACGATGTAATCGATCGCATCGAACAGGAGCTGCATGAGAAAATGGGATGCGAGGCCGTCATCCACATGGATCCCATCGCCGCGGACGACGATCATGTGAACGCCATGAGAGACAAAACCCAGAAACTGCTCCAACAATGGGACAGCCGGATTTCTATTCATGATTTCCGTATGGTAGAAGGCCCAACTCATACGAATTTGATATTTGACGCGGTGGTGCCTCAGGATCTCGCGGAGACGGAGGAGGAAGCCAAAGACAGGATCCGGCAGATCATTAAACAGTTGGGAGAAGAGTATCAGGCAGTGGTACGAATCGATCGGTTCTACGTAAAATAAGTCTCGGAGGAATCCGTCTATGAAGAAGCTGCAGAAGAAAAGTATCGTGTGGAGATGGGTATTGTGGTATTTGGTGATCATGTGCGTGCTGATTGCCGCCAACATCGCTTTATATTCTCATGGACGGAGTTCTCTTTTTAGACAACAGCAATCGGAGATGGTCCTACAGCTTTCCTCCATCGTGCAGAGGCTGGAACGCAGTCTGCGGGAAGTGGATGAACTGGGCAACGTTTTACTGGGGGATCCCACTTTTATCGAGATGGCCATGGAGAGAGAATCTCCGTATCAGGTAGCCTATTCCAAGTATCTCATGCGGGAGAGTCTGATTGAGAAACAGCAGTTGAACGAGAGTTTTACGCAGATTTTTCTGTATTTTGAGGATCTGGGCCTTGTGGTTTCCAATCGTTCCACCGGCGCGGAGGAGATTTACTGGAAGCTGAACCAGGAGGAGATGGGGATCAGCCGGGGGATTTGGAAGGAGCTCACAACCGGGACATTTCAGGATATCGAGGTGCTGCGGGCGAACCAGGATCAGGAAGAGAACGGAGCGATTCTGTACGCGCGCACCTTGTGTGGCGCGGGAGCGAATTATCAAAAAGTCAATATGTTCGTGTTGCTCAGTCAAGATTCCGTCGCGCAGATGATTAAGGACAGCGGAGGTACGGTACAGCTCTTTGGCCCCCTGGACAGTAGGATTCAGCAGTATGGTTCCTCTTTAGAAGGCAATTATGTACAGGAAACCATGGATACGTCTTTTGGAAGGGCCAGCCTCATGATCTCCGAAGAGGACTTTTATGGGAACATGGACCAGTTCGTGTGGATGTTCGTCCTGTCTACCGTCGTTGCCGTCGCCCTGTGCTTTCTGCTGATCGTATTTTTTGTGAGAGCCAATTATCGACCGATACGTAGGATGCTGGGGATCTTGCCGGGGAGCGGGGATCGGACGATGGAAGAAGAAAATGAATATGAGCTGGCGCTGCATCGAATCCAGTATATGGTGGAAACAGGAAAACAGCTTTCCCGAAAGATATCCGCCCAGCAAAAGTTCTTCCGGGAACAGTACGTATGGAACATATTGGAAGGAGAAAGGACGGAAGAGGAGGAAAATCCTCTGGAAGGGCCGTCCTTCGCGGTGCTGGGCGTTTATATTGACGAACAGAAGGAGAACAATCTGGAAGCGGCCTACTTTATCGTCCAGAATATCTACAGCGAGGTGTTGGAGAACGACGGAGTCCATTCGGAATGGGTCACGCGAAAAGGACTGCTCTTTGCCGTGCTATGGGGAGAGGCGTGTTGTAAGACATATTTGGATCCGTTGCTGCATCAGGCGGCGGAATTTATCAATGAAAAGTTTGGAATGGAATATATGCTTGGAATCTCTCAGGAATACGGCAGCAGGGTTCAATTGGCGGACGCCTACCAAGAAGTGCTGCAGCTGATGGAATTTCAGCGGTATTATGGGTTGGACGAGCATAGTTTTTATGAGGATTTTAATGGCAGCCTTCGAGGAAGTTATTATTATCCCTTCGCCATGGAGCAGGAATTGCTCAGTCGGATCCGAAATGGGGACGAAGAGGGCGCGCGGTCGATCTTCCTGAAGATTTTGGAAGAAAACCGTGATACGGAAGGAATATTCCCCGGAGGACTCTTTCGCTGTCTGTTGTATGATCTGACGGGAACACTGTATAAGGCCATTCAAACGGAAGCGGATAACGAGGAGATGATGCAGTCGTTGCGATCCTTGCAGAATCGGCTGCAAACAGCGGAGATTTTCAAGCTGCAGAAGATTTATGAAGAGATGCTGTCGGTAGTCTGCGGTCAGATCCGAAGATCCGAGGAGGGACGTTCTCCGGAATTTCAGGTTCGTCGAATCGAAGATTATATGGCGGAACATTATGAGGACTGCAATCTAACGATCGCGACCTTGGCGGAGCACTTTCAGCTTAACGCGGTGCAGATGTCAAAAATTTATAAGGAGAAGACGGGTAAGAAAATTTTGACACATCTAGCGGAAATCCGCTGCGAACAGGCGAAGAAATTATTGGCGGACACGTCTATGGGTGTCGCCCAGATCGCGGAGTCCGTAGGATTCGGAAGCCTACGCACTTTTCTGCGCGTTTTCAAACAAATCACGGGCGTTACGCCCAGCGGTTATAGAGAAGAAAATCAATCATAAACGAAGTTGGCTGTCAGTTCAGATAAGAATTGGCAGCCATTTCTAAAAACTGTCAGTTTACTTTTTTCACGCCATCCTCCATACTGGAAGCAAGCTAAGCTTGGCAAATCGTAAACACGAAGGAGGAACAGACGTGAAAAAGCTTTGGAAAACGTGGATCGCCGCATTGCTTTCAGTTTGTATGGTATTGACCATGCTGGCAGGATGCGGATCCGCGACAGGAGAGTCTTCTTCCGGAGCGGAGTCATCCGCGGCGGAAGAAACGTCTAAAGAAGAATCGAAGGCAGATTCGGAAGAAGAAAAGGGTCAAACGACGCAGCTTCTGGATCCTGTGGAGAACGACGGCAATCTGGTGGTTCCCAGAAGTCAGTACGTCAGCTATCCGGTGGAGGGAGCCGATGGCGTCACATTAAAATACTGGGCAAGCTTACATGGAAACATTTCCAATAACCCCGATACGCCGACGGCGAATGAAACCGCGTGGGCAAAATATTGGCAGGAGGATACGGGAATTTCCGTAGAGTTTACCCATCCGACTTCCGGCTCGGAGGACGCGGAGTTTGGCGTCTTAATCGTGAGCGGTACGCTGCCGGATATTATCGAATGGTCTTGGACGTCCTATACCGGAGGCGTGGTGGCCGCGGAACAGGAAGGCGTGGTGACCTACCTGGATTCCTATATTACGTCGGAAGGCCCGGCGGCGGATCTGTGGCAGTTCCTACAGGATAATCCCAGTATCGATCGGGAGATCAAGACGGACGAGGGGCATTATTATTGCTTCCCCTTCATTCGTGGGGACGAGATCCTGCAGACGACCAGCGGCCTCTTCCTGCGAAGCGACATGCTGGAGGAAGCGGGGCTGGAGGCTCCGGAGACGATCGGAGATTGGACAGAAGTGTTGACCGCCTTCAAAGCGCAGGGAGCGACCAAACCTTTTGTCAGCAGCAACGTGGCGGGATTAAAGGCGGCTTTCTTGGGAGCCTTTAATGTACGGAACAATATGTATGTGCAGCAGGGGACGCAGACGGTTGCTTTTGGCGCGCAGCAGGAAGGATACAGAGACTGGTTGGCGCAGATGAACGAATGGTACGAGGCGGGTCTTCTGGATCCGGATATTCAGACTTCCGACGGCACGGTACAGCGCAACGCGATTCTCATGGGTGAGGCCGGAGCCACATACGGCAGCGGCGGAGGAAATATGGGAAGTTGGTGGACCGCGGCGGAAAGCGAGCCGGAGACATACGGAGAAAACTTTGGATTTGTGGGAGCAAAGTTCCCGGTGTTAAACGACGGAGATACGAATTACTATAGCGGCGGTCAGTATGAGTATGCCACCGGTTCTAAAGGATCCGCGGCGATCAGTCTGGATTGTCAGAATCCGGAGTTGGCGGCCAAATTCTTAAACTATTTGTATTCGGAAAAAGGACATCTGATGATTAACT
The DNA here is from genome assembly GCA_944376225.1 of uncultured Clostridia bacterium. Lineage (GTDB taxonomy): Bacteria > Bacillota > Clostridia > Lachnospirales > Bianqueaceae > Faecimorpha. The sequence goes on from CALWBZ010000016.1 coordinate 14,756, forward strand.
TCGGACGGGAGGGCGAGTCTTATACGATGGTGGATGACGAACCTACCTATACGGATGCGGTGATGCAGAATCCGGATGGCCTGTCTTCCTCGGTGATGATGTCCTATTACGGACGGGGAAACGCGAACGGACCCTTTGTACAGGATCCGGGATACATTCTGCAATATTACGCCAAACAGGAACAGCGGGACGCTTTGGAACTCTGGTCCTGGGGAGACAATCCCAGACAGACGCTGATTCCGCCCGTGAGTTTGACTGTGGAAGAATCCAACGAGTACGCGGCGCTGAGTACCCAGGTCAACACGCTGGTGGACGAGATGACTATTCAGTTCCTGACCGGAGAGGCGGATCTGGATACGGAGTGGGAAAATTTCCAATCCCAGCTTGAGCAGATCGGTATCGGCCGGATGCTGGAGATCTATCAGGCGGCGCTGGACCGCTATAACGCGCGTTAAGGAAGGAGGGGAGGGATTGCCGTCGGGCAATCCCTTACCCATATCCATCGGGAAAGGAAGTGAGAAAAAAAAAAAAAAACGCCGTTTCAGCGCTGGTGTCATCAGACCTGGCGCAATAAGAGCCTGCTTTTGATTATTCTGCCGGTACTGATCTATTATATTGTTTTTGAATATTTGCCTATGTACGGAGTCGTCATCGCCTTTCAGAATTTTAGCCCCAGGCGGGGAATCTGGGGAAGTCCCTGGGTAGGACTGCAGCATTTTGAGTCTTTTTTGTCCGGCATATATATCGGACGTCTCATTCGAAATACATTAAGAATCAGTCTGTCCACCCTTGCCTTCGGGTTTCCCGCGCCCATCATCCTTGCGCTTCTAATGAATGAACTCCGGGGAAAAGCGTTCCCCAGACTGGTACAAACGATTACCTATATGCCCCATTTCATTTCCATGGTCGTTTTGTGTGCCATGATCCGCGATTTTGTGCAAGAGGGCGGTGTAATCACGGAGTTTTTCACCCTGTTTGGATACGACGGCAGAGGCATGCTGGGAAAACAGGATCTTTTTACTCCCATTTACGTTATTTCGGGAATCTGGCAGGGAGTAGGCTGGGGATCGATCGTTTATCTGGCGTCTCTTACGTCGATAGATATGGAACTCTATGAGGCGGCCAGAATCGACGGCGCGGGACGCTGGAAGCAGACCTTGCATATCACGCTGCCCAGCATTTTGCCCACGATTATCATCATGTTTATCATGAGGATGGGAAACGTAATGAGCGTGGGACACGAAAAAGTCATGCTTTTATATAACGAAGGAATCTATGAGAAAGCCGATGTGATCTCTACATATGTATACCGTTACGGGATTGAGCAACAGCAGTATTCCTTCTCCGCGGCGGTAGGGCTTTTTAATTCGGTCATTAATTTTGTACTGGTTATCTTTGCTAACGCGCTGAGCCGGAAGGTCAGCGAGACCAGCCTGTGGTAGGGAAGGAGGAGAGAAATAATGTCACGCATTCGGCGCAGCCGCGGAGAACAGATTTTTAATGTCTTTAATATCGCGTTTATGATCTTGCTCATGCTCGCCTGTCTGTATCCGTTTTGGTATGTGATCATGGCTTCTTTCAGCCGCCCTACATTGATTCTCGGGCACAGGGGAGGGCTCCTATTTCCTCTCGGATTCAGTTTACAGGCTTATGAAGCCGTTTTCGCCAATCGATCCATCTGGATTGGATATTATAATACGATCATCTATGTGGTGGGGGGAACATGTATCAACATCGTGATGACGATTATGGGAGCCTATTATTTGTCCCGCAGATTTGCTCCCTGTAAGAAATTTGTCATGCTTTTGATTCTTTTTACCATGTATTTTTCGGGAGGAATGATCCCTACCTTCCTTAACATACGGAATCTGGGACTTCTGGATACGAGATGGGCGATTCTTCTGCCGGGAGCCATCAGTACTTTTAATCTGATTATCATGAGAACAGCCTTTGCCTCCATTGACGCCAGTATGGAAGAATCTGCCATGTTAGACGGAGCCGGGCATTGGACCATCATGTTCAGAATCATGCTGCCGCTGGCCAAAGCGACGGTGGCGGTGCTGGTTCTCTATTATGGCGTGGGGCATTGGAATTCTTGGTTTTCCGCCATGCTGTATTTGTCCAATGAGGCGCTGAAGCCTTTACAACTGGTCTTACGGGAAATCCTTATCGTCAACAGCGCGAACGCTACGCAGGGAGGGGGAGGCGACGCGGACTCCGAACTGCTCTCGGAGACCATTCAGTACGCGACCATCCTGGTGGCTACGGTTCCCATTCTATGCCTATATCCCTTCTTACAGAAATATTTTGTAAAAGGAATGATGGTAGGCGCCCTAAAAGGATAAAAATGTGGTATAATAGGCGCGGCATGATAGCTTTCTCAATGCGATGAGATCGAGCCGCGCCCCGAGTTTGCCGCCAATGGGCGTCAAACTCCGAAGGTGTCATGATTTATGGTATAATAGGCGCGGCACGACAGCTTCCTCATGGAGAAAAGACTGTGCCGCGCCTATTATTGATTTCCAAAGGCGTTAGATCGAGGAAAGGATGGAAAAGGAAATGGCTTTTCGGATTTTGATGTTAAACGGCAGTCCACATAGTAACGGAAACACGGCGCTGGCCCTGTCCGAGATGAGGGAGGTCTTTGAGAAAGAAGGATTTACGACCGAATGTCTTCATATCGGCAATCAGGCGATTCGCGGCTGTATCGGATGCCGTGCCTGCGCGAGGATCGGCCGGTGCGTTTTTGACGATCTGGTCAACGAAACCGCTCCGAAGTTCGAGGCGTGCGACGGCCTGGTCATCGGAAGTCCGGTGTATTACGCTTCCGCAAACGCCACCTTGGTGGCTTTTCTAACGAGGCTTTTTTACAGCACAAGCTTTGATAAGACCATGAAGGTGGGGGCGAGCGTGGTAGCGGCCCGTAGAGGCGGGTTGTCTTCCACATTTGACGAACTCAATAAGTTCTTTACAATCTCGGGCATGCCGGTAGCCTCCGGACAGTATTGGAACAGCGTACACGGCATGGAGCCCGGAGAAGCGTCCGAGGACGCGGAAGGAATGCAGAGTATGCGAACACTGGCGGCGAATATGGCCTTTCTGATCAAAAGTATCGCCTTGGGCAGGGAAGCCTACGGACTGCCGGAGAAAGAGGCGCGTCAAAGGACGAATTTTATACGCTGATGAGAAGGGAGAAGACATGATTCACGCGATTGATGACAGACGAAGCATTAGAAAATTCTTGGATACGTCGGTGCCTAGAGACGTGATCGAAGAGATCCTTCAAAGCGGCATGAAAGCTCCGTCTTCAAAGAACAGACAGCCCTGGAAATTCATTGTGGTACAGGGAGAAGAAAAAGAGCGAATGCTGCGGGCCTTCCGCCAAGGGTTAGAAAGGGAAGAGAAGAGGGAAGCCTTTTTGCCTCAGAGCCGCCCCTATATCGGTGGAGCCAAGTACACGCTTGAGATCATGGCCCAGGCGCCGGTGAGCGTGTTCGTCGTCAATATGTTGGGAAAGGACCTAATGACGGAGTTAACCACGGAAGAGCGGGTTTCCGAAATTTGTAATATCCAATCTATCGGCGCGTCGATCCAGAACATGCTTCTTGCCGCGACGGAAAAAGGAATCGGAAGCCTGTGGATCTGCGACATTTATTTTGCTTATCCGGAGTTATGCGAGTGGTTACATAGCGACGGACAGCTTGTGGCGGCGGTCGCCTTTGGCTATCCCAACGAGCAGCCGGGAAAGAGACCGCGCAAGGCATGGGAAGAAACCGTGGAATGGCGGTGTACGGGTGTCAAGGATTGGTAACACTTTCACCTTAAAAGAAATGTCAAGGATAAGGAGGAGATTCTCACAGGGAATACTACCTGCCCTTGGCATCCTCTCTTTGATATACTGGCGCCTTG
>CALWBZ010000017.1 GCA_944376225.1 uncultured Clostridia bacterium
GTTTTGATAATCGGAACCGAATTCCGAGAAGTATTCGGCTTTGCAGAAGGCGTCCAGATAGGTGAAGACCGGATTGCCTTCCACCTGTCCCGGATCGGATACCTTTAGATGATTGGGATCCGTATACATGGACATGATTTTCTGGCGAACCTCTTCTTCGGGATCCGAGAGATAGATGCAGTTTCCCAGGGACTTGCTCATCTTGGCTTTGCCGTCGATCCCGGGAAGGCGCAGGCAAGCCTTGTTATCCGATAAAAGCACGTCCGGCTCGACCAGCGTATCGCCGTAGACCGAATTGAACTTGCGGACGATTTCTCTGGTCTGCTCCAGCATGGGCAGCTGATCCTCGCCCACGGGGACGGTAGTTGCCTTGAAGGCGGTGATATCCGCCGCCTGACTGATCGGATAGGTGAAGAAGCCCACGGGAATGCTAGCCTCGAAATTGCGCATTTGAATCTCCGATTTGACGGTGGGATTTCGCTGCAAACGGGAGACCGTAACCAGGTTCATATAATAGAAGGAAAGCTCGCATAGCTCCGGAATCTGAGACTGAATCAGGAGAGTGGATTTGGCAGGATCCAACCCGCAGGCCAGATAGTCCAGCGCCACTTCGATGATGTTCTCGCGGACTTTTTCCGGGTGTTCCGCGTTGTCGGTCAGGGCCTGGGCGTCCGCGATCATGATAAAGATCTGGTCGAATTCCCCGGAATTTTGCAGTTCCACGCGGCGTTTCAGGGATCCGACATAGTGTCCGACATGCAGGCGGCCGGTAGGCCGGTCGCCTGTTAAAATGATTTTTTTCATGGGGGCCTCCCGAATTAAGAGTATTTTACAAAAGATCCTGCATCAGATCCTGGCTGCGCTGGATGAAAGCGGTGAGTTCGCCGGCTTCCAGCGGACGGCTGGAGATGCGGGCCAGGTCGTAGAGCTGCACGGCAATCGTCTTGGACAGTTCCTCGTTTTCGGAAGCGAGAAGCTTCTGCACCACGGGGCTGGCGGCGTTCAGCACCAGAGTCTCGTCGTTCACGGAGGGCATCATGCCCATGCCGCCGTACATCCGCATCATATCCTGCATGCGGCGGCTTTCCTCGGAAACCTCCAGCATGGCGGAGACCTTAGGATCCTTCAGGGATTCAAGGCGTACTTTTAATTGATCGTTATGAAGAGCGTCCTTAAAGAGCTTCTCCGCCTTCTCGGTCTGTTCCACGTCTTCGGCCAGGGATTCATCCTTCAGGGCTTCGGACAGGTTGGCGTCCACACGGAAAAACTTTACGCCTTCTTTCTTGGATTCCACCTGGGAGATGAAAGGAGCGTCGATGGTGGTATCCAGCACCACCACATCGATCTTCTGGCCGGAAAGGGCCTCGATATACTGGGCCTGCTGACGGGGATCCGTGGTATAAAAGACCTTGTTCTCATGGGTTTTCTTGGCTTCTTCCAGATACTCGTCCAGCGTGACGTATTTCTGAGACACGGCGGATTTATAGATGATGCAGCCGTTTACGCGCTCCAGGAACTTGTCGTTGCGCAGGCACCCGTATTTGATAAAGGGATGAATATCGTCCCAGTATTTCTCGTAATCCTCGCGCTGGGAGGTGAAGAGGGACTTGAGCTTGTCCGCTACCTTACGAGTGATATAATCGGAGATCTTGCGGACATAGCCGTCGTTTTGAAGAAAGCTTCTGGAGACGTTCAACGGGATATCCGGGCAGTCGATGGCGCCCTTTAGCAGAAGCAGGAACTCAGGAATGACTTCCTTCACGTTATCGGCGACAAAGACCTGGTTGCAATAGAGCTTGACCTGCCCCTCGGCGGATTCGAACTCGTTGCCCAGCTTCGGGAAGTAGAGGATTCCCTGCAAATGGAAGGGGTAGTCCATGTTCAGATGGATCCAGAATAAAGGCTCCCGATAGTCCATGAAGACCTTATGATAGAACTCCTTGTACTCTTCGTCCGTACAGTCCTTGGGATTCTTGGCCCAGAGGGGATGAACATCGTTGATCGGCTCCGGATCCTTCTTTTCCGGTACGGGGTCGGTGTCTTTCCGGTTCTTTTCCGCCTCTTCCTCGGCCTTTTTCTCCTCGGCGGGATTGGCGAGGTAGATGGGAACGGGCATGAAAGAGCAATACTTATTCAGGATGCTGCGAAGATCCCATGTGTTTAGATATTTTTCACCGTCTTCGTTGACGTGGAGGATGATGTCCGTACCGCGCCGGGTCCTCGTTCCCTCCTTCATCTCGTAGGAAGAACTGCCGTCGCAGCTCCACAGGACGCTTTGAGCTCCCTCTTGATAGGAAAGGGTATGAATCTCCACCAGGTTCGCGACCATGAAGGCGGAGTAGAAGCCCAGACCGAAATGGCCGATGATGGGATCTTCCGAGGCGTCTTTATATTTCTCCAGGAATTCGGCGGCTCCGGAAAAGGCGATCTGATTGATGTATTTACGCACTTCCTCGTCGGTCATGCCGATACCGTTGTCGGAGATCGTAATGGTCTTGCCCTCGGCATCGATCGTGACATGAACCGCGAATTCCTCTCCCTCCGGCAGCTGCGCCTCTCCCAGAGAGGAGAGCTTTTTCATCTTAGCGATGGCGTCCGCCGCGTTAGAGACCAGTTCACGGATAAAAATATCCTGATCGGAATATAACCATTTTTTGATAATAGGAAACAGATTTTCACTGTGAATAGACAAACTACCCGTTTCTTGCATGTCTAAAATGCCTCCTTATATTATTGCGGATCGTATTCGATCCGCAGATGAGATAGTACCTTGGGGAAATGGGAGTCCCAAAACTGCGCGTCACTGCGATCCATGGAAAAGACTCGCATGGAGATGCCGCCCGTGACCTTTAAGATTCCATTCTGAAAATGAACCGTCATCAGATAGGATTCCGCGCCGATGGAAGTATGTCCTTCCAACAGCGAAGCAGGACAAACCAGTACCAGCTTCATGAGAGAAGGCGTGCGGCCGGCTTTTACGATGCCCGCCAGAATTGAACGAATCTCACCGAACATCAATCCTCCCGTGCTTCGGGAAGCCCGTTCCGTATCGTTTAGATAGCGTTCGTTCAACGTGCCCGCTATGGAATACTGTGTCAGAGCGACGACTTCCGCGCCCTGAAACCCCCAATCGTCAAAGACGGGAGTCAACAGTAAACGGTTCATGAAATCCTTCACATTCGGTATGGTGAGTGTAAGCATGGAATCCCCCTTTCTCGAATCGTACAGGAAATATTATAGCACGATTGCATAAGCCTCGCAAGGGATTTCGGGCAAAAAAAGAGGGGCGTGAACACGCCCCAATGAAAAGGAAAAGATAAAAAGAAAGTAAGAAAAGAGGAGATATACAAAAATAAGATTATTCGGGATCTTGAGGCTGCTCGACGCCCTCCAAGGGATCGATCTCACCCTTCCGGGCTCGTTCCCCGGCCACATAATGGGTGACGTATTCGTCGATGGCGTCTGCCACCATCTTGGATTGGCGCACAGCCTGTACCACGGTTTTGGCTCCGGTGACGACATCACCGGAAGAAAAGACGCCGGGACGGGTGGTACTGCCGTCCTCATGGGTCTCGACCAGCCCTCGGTTATTGACGTCGATACCCCGGGTACTGTTGACGATCAGATGTCTGGGCCCCTGGCCGATGGCAATGATTACGTTGTCGCAGGGGAATTCTCCCTCCGTACCGGGAACGCCTTCCCAGGACTGGGTCTCTTCGTTCCAGACCGTTTTCAGGTATTTAACGGAATGTTCGGTAATCTCGTAGGGTTCCTTCTGGAATTCAAACTGAACCCCGTCCACCTTCGCCAGTTCTACCTCGCTGGGCAGAGCGGACATATCGTCCGGCGACCCACGATAAAGAATCGTCACATCCCAGATGTTCTGGCGGATCGCGCTTCTGGCGGCGTCGATGGCCACATTGCCCGCGCCGATAATGCACAGCTTCTTACCGAGACGGAAAGAAGAGGGATCCTTCAAATAGTCGATGGCGAAATGAACGTTTCCGAGGGTCTGTCCCTTAATCTGCAAAGAACGGGGACGCCATACGCCGGTGCCGATGAAAACGGCCTTATAGCCGTCGTTAAACAGATCGTCGATGGTAATAGTGGTTCCGACCAGGATATTGGGGCGGATCTTGATTCCCATATGAATCAGCTTATTATACAGACGCTCCAGAATGTCCTTAGGCAGACGGAAGCCCGGTATGCCGTATTGCAGGACGCCGCCGATCTTGTCATGACTCTCAAACATGGTGATGTTATATCCCCGCTTCGCCAGGATGACCGCAATGGTGATGCCGGCGGGACCGGTACCGATGATGGCGACACGGCGACAGGGATCGATGATACGGGGAGGGGGAACCAGGGCGTCCAGGTACAGATTGGAAATGTAACGCTCGATCTTACTGAAGTGGACGGGCTCGCCTTTGATTCCTAATACGCAGTGCCCTTCGCATTGATTCTCGTGGGGACATACGTAAGCGCACACCAAAGAGAGCGGGTTATTCGCGAAAAGGATTTTCCCTGCTTTTCGCACCTCTCCGGATTTCATTAAGGAGATGACCTTAGGGATCGGGGTATGTACAGGACAACCTTCCATGCAGCGGGGTTTCTTACAATTCAAACAACGATTCGCTTCTGCGGTAATTAAATCTGGCATCGTAACTCCTCCTTTTTAGGCCGTCATCTTGAACAAATCCGATAAATAAAGTATAGCATATGCGGGGATTTTATACAAGAGTTTTTTGAAAGATTTTTTTGATTTTTATTCCGATTGACTTTCTATACAGAGAAAGTATAAAATAAGAAGAAAAGAGGAGGTACGTCTGCGATGAACGTGCAGGAGATATATGGAAAAATCGATCATACGATTTTGAAACCGGATTGTACATGGGAGGAAGTAAAGAAGGTTTGTGAAGAAGCGGTGAAATATAGGACGGCTTCCGCCTGTATTCCGCCGTCCTTTGTAAAAGACGCCGCCCAGTGGAGAGCCCAGGAAGAGAACGATCTGCGCATCTGTACGGTCATCGGCTTTCCAAACGGCTATCAGACGACGTCGGTCAAATGCTTCGAGACGGAACAGATGCTTCGGGAAGGGGCGGACGAGGTGGATATGGTGATCCGGATCGGCTGGGTGAAAGAGAAAAAATATCCCCAGATCTTGGATGAGATCCGTAAGATTCGTTCCATATGCGGAGAAAAGATCTTGAAAGTGATCATAGAAACCTGCCTTCTCAACGAATATGAGAAGATCAAAATGTGCGACGTCGTATCGGAATCCGGCGCGGATTTTATCAAGACCTCTACGGGTTTTTCCAGAGAGGGGGCGACGCCGGAAGACGTGTCCTTACTGCGCAAATATGTAAGCCCCTATGTGCAGGTGAAGGCCTCCGGCGGGATCAGGACGATCGCGGACGCGGTGTGGATGTTAGGGGCCGGGGCGGATCGCTTAGGAACCAGTTCGCTGATTCGGGCGATGGGATAAGGAGAATGGATATGAAAAAGGACATACGGCGGGTTTT
>CALWBZ010000018.1 GCA_944376225.1 uncultured Clostridia bacterium
ATCAGAGGACCCAGTTCTCGAATCAGCCGGTGATGCAGGGGAGAATAGGGAAGGAAGGCTCCCACATCCGGGCTGCATCCACACACCTCCGCTGAAAAGGCTCTCCCCTCGATCAGTACGATGGGACGAGCGGGAGAAAGGAGAAGTTTCTCCTCTTCTTCAGATACATCTACGTATTGCCGAACCTGATCTACGTCCGCGAACATCACGGCGAAAGGCTTTTTTTCGCGTCCCTTCAGTTCTCTGAGGCGCAGAACCGTCTCCGGAAGATCCGGTCTTCCCAGGATCTGATATCCGCCGATCCCCTTGACGCCCACAAGTTCCCCCTTCCGGAGGAGACGCGACGCCTCCTCGTATGCCGCTTCTCCCCGGAGATCTCCCATCCGCAGTTCGGGACCGCAGTTCGGACAGGCGATCGTCTGGGCATGCTGCCTTCTTCTGTCCTCCCGATATTCTTTCCGACATTCCTCACACAGAGGAAACTCTTCCATGGATGTATTCTCCCGATCATAGGGAAGCCTTCTCAGGATGCTGTAGCGCGGCCCGCAGGCGGTACAACTGATAAACGGATGATGAAACCTCCGGTTGGAGGGATCTTCCATCTCCTCAAGACACTTCCCGCAGGTGGGAAGATCCGGTGAAATCCAGGGGAGGCGTCCGTCCCCTCCCACGGGACTGGGGAGGATCCGAAACCCCTGTTCCCCCAGGCTCTCCCGGGCCTGTTCTCTGATCTCCTGAATCCAGGAGCCTTCCGGCGCTTGATTTTGCAATTCTTTACGAAAAGAGCGAATCGCCTCCTCGTCCCCTTCCAGGTCTATACAAACGGAACTGCCTGTATTACAGACAGTTCCGCACAAGTTCCGTTCCTTCGCGAGCCTCATAACAAAAGGACGGAAACCCACTCCCTGTACGATGCCGTAAACAAGCATCCGTACCGTCATACTGACTCCTCCGTAGGTTTCGTATATACATCCGCCGTCTTCTGGGCCGCCGGTTTCGTGTACGACGCTTCCATGCTGAGACATTTCTTCGGACAGCCGTCGACACAGGCGCGGCATTGTACGCACCCGAACCTCTCGATGCTCCAGCTTTTCGCCCCGCGATCCACATGAATCGCTCCCGTAGGACAGTTTCTGGCGCACATGGAACAGAAGACACAGTCCTCGATCCGAATCTCCACGTGTCCCCTCGTCCGTTCCGTCACATGGGCGCTTTCCGCCGGATATCCCGTCGTGACCGGTTTATGAAACAGGTTTTTCAATATGGTCTTGGTCAGATTCATTCTCGTCACCTCTCCGTACAGCTGATGCAGGGATCGATCGTTAAGATCAGGATGGGCACATCCGCCAACTGGCATCCCTTTAACGTCTGCAAAAGGCCCGGCAGATTCGCGAAGGTTGGTGTCCTCACTCGAAATCTTTCCAAAAACTTCTTGCCGTCTCCACACACATAATAGAGGGCTTCTCCCCGGGGCTGCTCCACCCGCACGAAGGCTTCTCCATTGGGAAGACCTTTTACAGGCGCCGCGATCTCTCCCTCCGGGATCTTGTCGATCGCCTGCCTGATCAGGTTGATGGACTGGAAGATCTCGCCGATCCGCACCTTACACCGCGCGTAGGAATCGCACTCCGTGCTGGTCACCGGACGAAAATACAGATCCTTATAGGCGTCGTACCCCTGGAGGCGCATATCGAACTCAATACCGCTGGCCCGCATAAAAGGCCCCACCGCTCCCAGATCATGGGCCTGTTCCTTTGTTAAGATCCCCACGTCCCGCAGCCTGGTATTGACAGCCCGGTCACTGAGAAAAGCGCCGGTAATCGCCTCAAGCTCCGCTTCCACCTGTTCCAGTTTCGGAAGAAATCCCCGCAGCATGCTGTTTTCCATATCCCGACGTTGACCGCCGATCTTATTGACGGAAAAGATCACACGCCCCCCTGTGGATTCCTCAAACATGTCGAGAATGGTCTCCCGAATTCGCCAGCTCTGCATGAACAGGCTTTCAAAGCCGAAGGCATCCGCCAAAAGCCCCAGCCACAAAAGATGGCTGTGAATCCTGGACATCTCGCACCAAATGGTTCGCAGGTATTTCGCCCTTGCCGGGATTTCGATGTTCATAATCTTCTCTACGGCCTCGCAATAGGACATACCGTGCATGAAGCTGCAAATCCCGCAAATTCTCTCCGCGACATAGACATAGGTTTGAAAATCCCTTTTTTCGACCAACTGTTCCAATCCTCGGTGAACAAAACCGATGGAAGGAACCGCCTCCACCACCTTCTCATCCTCCAAAACCAGATCCAGATGAATGGGTTCCGGCAGCACCGGATGCTGAGGGCCAAAGGGAACAATACTTCTCGTTGACATCTTACGACTCCTTCTCTTCCGACGGCCGGTAGGGCGTCTTCTTATCCAAACGATACAGATTCCCGTGATAATCCAGCGAGATCATGGAAATCCGTATGCCAAACAGATCGTGCATCTCGTTCTCGTATAGAAAAGCAGGCTCATAAATCGAACTGATGCTCACCACCTCGTCCTCCGGATGCACCAACATCCGCAGATGTACGCAGGAAAGACCGATCCCAAAAGAATAGGTTAATTGAAAATCCTCTCCGATCCGCCGGTTGACACACATCTGAATCAGGCGGTATCCGCCGTTTTTGAGTTTCAGCGCTTCCGTGGGAAGTTCCTCGATTCCGATCTCCCGAATCTCTCCGTCCGTCATTGTCCCGCCTCCTTCTTATCCTCTCGTACCGACTTGCGTTTCTCATCCAAAAGGGCTACCGCTTGGATGACGCCGTCGATGATCGCTTCCGGCTTCGCCGCGCAGCCGGGCACATAGATATCCACCGGCAGCACCGTATCCACGCCGCCCAGAATGTTATAACAATCCTTAAACACGCCGCCGTTACAGGCGCAGATCCCCACCGCGACGACTACCTTCGGCTGGGGCATCTGGGAATAGATCTGCTCCACAACCGGCTTATTCTGCGCGTTGATACCGCCCGTAATCAGGAGGATGTCCGCATGTTTGGGATTTCCCGTGTTGATGACGCCAAATCTCTCCACATCGTATCTGGGCATCGTACAGGCCAGCACCTCGATATCGCACCCATTGCAGCTGGAACCGTCATAGTGCAGCATCCATGGGGACTTCGATACTTTCATTCCGATTTCCTCCTTTTTATCTGGTCAATAACTCCATGATCATCAGATTGATTCCTCCGGCAACCAGGGTCACGATCCAGGTGCTTTTGATCATCGCATCCCATTTGACCCGGGGAAAGACATTGTCTGCCAAAACAACCACAAAATAGGCAATCCCGCATCCCAAGACCGCCGCCAGGACGCTCCATAAGGTTCCGTTTAGGAAAAATAGCCCCAGGATCGAGATGAGCAGAATGTTCTCATACCATTCCGCTAACGATACGATCGCTAAGACATTGCCGGAGAGTTCCGTCGTCAGTCCTCGCACCATTTCCTGATGGGCGTGGTGGGAAGTGCTGAGATCAAAGGGGGATTTGCGAAACTTAATCACCAAAATGAAGACATAGCCTATAAAAATGCCCGGCAGATAGACAATCGCGGGAACGGAAGCCACCGCGATCTCATTCACGTTAAACGTATTCGCCGCCAGGTAAAACCCGATGGCCGTCAGAAGGATCATCGGCTCATAGGCCATGTTCTGAAGAAGCTCTCTCTGCGCTCCCATGGAACTATAGGGAGAGTTTGCGGAACAGGAGGACATGATGAAGAAGATTTCCGCCAAGGTCAACGCGAAGAAAACGAGCAAAATGTCCCCGCCCCAGAAGAACAGGAGCCCCGCGAACACAACGAAAATCAGAAAACCGCATACCAGCACGTCCTGGACGTTGTTGACCACCACCGACTGCTTCTGGATCAGCTTAAACATGTCATAGAAGGGCTGCAGCAAAGGAGGGCCCTGCCGTCCCTGCATTCTGGCGCACAACACCCGGTCCGCGCCCTCTAATAGGCCGCCCAAAAGCGGCGCTAACACTAAAAATCCAATGGCAAGAATCCAGCTCATCACGCGACACCTCCAATGACCATCACCAGCAGGATAATAATCGCCGCGGCGGACAGAACGATGGACGGCTTCCAGAGTTTCTTCTCGCCGAACCAGCTTTCCATGTACCAATTGGCCAAATACATTCTTTTCGCGTCTCCCGTAGAATTGACGAAGGAACGATCATCCCCCGTATTGGCTCCTCCCATATAGGATATAACGATCTTGTTCTTCTTTCCCAGAGTCAGGAAATGAACCAATACCGGCAAAAGGACGATCATGAAGATCATCATGAGCATGATCAGGACGTTTCCGCTGCTGATCACGGACACCGCCTCCGTGTGGAACAGTTCCTGCAGGAAGGGTTCGATCAGATAAGAAGAGACTACGGGGAAAGTCAGGCACAGCGCCACCATCATCACGCTCAGCGAGATCAACGCGAACCACTCGCTGCCCTTGGTGATGTTTTCAAGCCGCTCCGAATGGTGATGCACCGACACGAGAGAGCCCAGCCATTTCGTCCAGTAAAACAACGTCGTCGCGCTTCCGAAAATCAAAAAGATAACCAGCAGAATACTTTGGGTATCCACATAGGCTTTCAGCGCGGCCCATTTAGAGATCAGCATGCCGAAGGGCGCCAAAAACATCCCCGCGATACCGATGACCAGGATGGCCGTCAAGGAGGGCAGCTTCACGATGAGGCCATGCATGTCCTCGATGTTTCGGCTGCCTAAACTGTTTTCTACGGCTCCCACCGTTAAGAACATCAGGGATTTCGAGACCGCGTGGAACATCATGAGCAGGATTCCGGCCCAAACCGCTTCATATCTGCCTACGCCGGCACAGGCGGCAATCAGGCCGAGATTGGAAACGGTCGAATAGGCCAGGACTTTCTTGCCGTCGCTCTGGGATATCGCCAGCATGGAAGCGATAAAAAACGTAAATCCTCCCACGGTGGTCACCATGAGCCCCGCTAACGTATCACACATGGCCGGCGCCAGACGAATTAGAAGATAGACCCCCGCCTTTACCATCGTCGCGGAATGCAAAAGAGCGCTTGTGGGCGTGGGAGCCACCATAGCTCCCAAGAGCCATCCGGAAAAGGGCAGCTGCGCGCTCTTCGTAAGCCCCGCGAAAGCCAGGAAGATCACCGGAAAGACCACCGCGCTGCCCATGTCGATGAGCTGCTGCAGATTCACCATGCCCAACTGGGTCACACAGTAATAAATCGCGACGGCAAAACCCAGTCCTCCCAGCAGATTCATCCATAATGCCCGAAAAGAATTATCCACCGCTTCCCTAGACTGATTATATCCGATCAGCAGGAAGGAACAGACGCTGGTAATCTCCCAGAAAAAATACATCCAAATCATGTTGTTGGAAAAGATCAGGCCAAACATGGCGCCCATGAAGAGAAACAGCATGGAAAAGAAAAAGGACCGCCTATCTCGAAATTCCGAGTGATGAGCCTTGAAATCCTTCATATACCCCATGGCATACACACAGATCAAACAACCGATCAGCCCCACAACGAGACACATGACAAGCGTCAGCTTGTCCACATACAGATGGGCGATATGGGACTCTGTCTGTCCTGTCAGTTCCAAATATGTAATCAAACCTGTCTGCAAAAGAGAGAGCAGGATACAATAATATTTCTTGTATCGAATGCTGAAATAAGCGATGAGAACAAATAACGCCCACTCCAGGAAAAGCATTACGTTATCTAGGAGATGCGTCTCCAACAGATACTCCTGCGTCTCGTCAAAAACCAGGCTATTCACAATAAAATAAATATCTACCGCCGCGATGACGGCACAGAATACAAAGAGCGTGCATTTCCTATAGGGGCCGCTCTTTCTCATCAGCGCCAGCACTCCCGCGCAGACAAACGGAAAGATAATCAGAAAGATAACCGTTCCCAACATGTTATGACTCTCCATTCCATTGTTTTACGTTCTCACGGAACCAATCCGCCACAAGATCGAATCCCTCGTTCGTTCTAGCCGATACCTCCAAGATGACGGCGGAGGGATTCAGCCGGCGGATCCGTTCCTTCACCGCCTCTATATCGAACTCAAAATAATCAAGACAGTCGATCTTGTTGATAAGCACCAGATCCGCCACGGTAAACATGAGGGGATATTTTAGCGGTTTATCATCTCCTTCCGGTACGCTCAAGATCATGGCGTTTTTCGCAGCTCCCGTATCAAACTCCGCCGGACAAACCAGATTTCCCACGTTCTCCAGAATCACCAGATCCAGGTTTTCGGTATCCAACTGTTCGATTCCCTGTTCGGTCATCGCCGCGTCCAGGTGGCACATCCCTCCCGTATGGAGCTGAATCGCTTCCACTCCGCTCCTTCCGACTCTTTCCGCGTCTATCGACGAGTCGATATCCGCTTCCATGACGCCGATTCGCATTTCTTCTTTTAATTTTTCTAAGATCCGCAGGATGCAGCTGGTTTTGCCCGCGCCGGGCGAAGACATTAGATTAAGCAGAAACGTCTTCTCGCTTTTCAGCTTTTTCCGCAGCCTTTCCGCTTCCTGATCATTATTGTCCAATACGCTTTTTTGAATCTCAATGATCCTGACCTGATCCATCATATCCATCCTCTCTTCTGATCTCTATCGATTGAATCATAAAATCCCGGCCGCTGACGATTCTCGCCGACTCACTGCCGCAGCCGGGGCAGCGATATTTTTCTTTTCTCCATTCATATACCTGTCCGCAATCCCGGCAGGCTACGCAAACAGGCTGCCGTTTGATGGTCAGGGACGCACCCTCCAGCATCGTCTGCTCCGTCACATCCGGAAACAAAAACTCCACATATTCCGGTACCACAGAACTCATCTCGCCGATCTCCAGCGTGATCCCCGTGATCCGGTCCGCATGCTGCTCGCGGGCATACTGCTCCGCCGTCTCCACCATGCCCATTAAGATGGACAACTCATGCATCGATAACGCCTCCCTGCCGAAATCCCCGCCCGTTGGCGGCAAACTCAGGGCGCAGCGCAGTCTTTTCCCAAAGAAAAAGCTGTCTGGCTGCGCCTATTGCATCATAGCATATGACGCTCTTGGGAGTTTGACGCCCGTTGGCGGCAAACTCGGGGCGCAGCGCTGTCTTTTCCCAAAGAAAAAGCTGTCTGGCTGCGCCTATTATATCACAAATTCTCTAAACCGGCAGAGTTTTTTTCTTCTTTCCAAAAGTTTCTTTTATTTCGCGACCACTCTGTATTTTTCCAAGTCGCTTCTCTTATAGTAAATATAAATGATGACGCTGCAAAGAATCCATCCGAAGGGATATCCGAGGGCTACCCAGATGACGGATTCCGTCAGCCTGGAAATGATAAACAGGTAGATCTGTCTGAATACGATAAAGCACCCCATCATGATAAACATGGGCGCCTTCGTATTGCCCGCGCCCCTCAGCGACCCCGCGTATACCTGGTTCGCGCACTGACACAGGAAGAAGGGCATCATCAGCCGCAAGAACAGGGTTCCGTATTCGAGCACCTCGGGTTCCTGGTTGAACAACGCCACGAGCGGCGTGGCAAAGATCATGATCGGAATCATGATCACAATGGTCATGATGAAGGACATCACAAAGGCCACCGTAGAGCCTTTTTTTGCCCTCGCTACCTGTCCCGCCCCCAGATTCTGACCCACGAAGGTGGTGATAGACAGGGAAACGCTCTGGATGGGCAGCATACAGAACTTATCGATCTTCCCGTAAGAGGACCATCCGGCCATGCAGGAGGACCCGAACTCGTTGATATAGGACTGAACAAACACATTCGAAAAGGCGGTAATCGCCATCTGTAAGGCGGAAGGCAGGCCGATCCGCACGATTTTCCCGAGCATCCAGTTTGTGATTCGGATCCGCTTCCATATAATTTTATACGAGGCTGACTCCCTGGTCAGCGTCCACATAGTCAGGATGGCGGAGGCGAACTGCGAGATGATCGTGGCGTATGCCACGCCGGCGACTCCCATCCGGAAGACGATCACGAAGACCAAATCCAGTACGATGTTGGTCACCGCGGATACGATGAGGAAGTACAACGGACGCCTGGAATCTCCCACCGCGCGCAAGATACCGGCTCCCATATTGTAGAACATGAGGCCGGATACGCCCGCGAAATATATGGTCAGATAGGTCGTCGCCTCCGGCATCACATCCTCCGGCGTCCCCATGAACATCAGCATGGGCCGTACCAGGAGCACGCCTAAGATCGTAAAGACCACACTCAAAAGAAAGGTGAGGGCAATCGTCGTATGCACCGCCGTATGTACGTTTTCATGATCCCTGGCGCCGAAATACTGGGAGATGACGACGCCCGCTCCCGTTGCCATACCGGAGAAGAAACCGATCAGTGTATTGATGATACTGTCGGAGGAACCTACGGCGGCCAGCGCCTCTTTTCCTACGAAGTTTCCCACTACGATACTATCTACCGTATTATATAATTGCTGGAACAGATTTCCCACTAAAAGGGGCAGGGCAAACCATAAAATCTGTTTCCAGATCACACCCTCCGTCATGTTGACATCTTTTTTTATGCTTAACCTTCTCATCTTTATCTTTCTCCGTCCTCCTTCTCCACCTTTATTTTCCCCATAAAGCCGCCCCTCATGGGGGAGACCGCGTGATCCGAATACAGTTTCAACACGCCGGAAGAATATTTGGCCTTCCTGGGCTTCCAGGACGCCCTTCTGTTTTTCAAGATCTTCTCCATTTCCGCGGGAGATAACCGACCGTCCTTGGTTCCTACGATATTCAAAGAACGGTTCGGGATATCCAGTTCAATCAGGTCCCCCTCTTCTAACAACGCAATCGGCCCGCCCTGGAAGGCTTCCGGTGAAACATGACCGATGGCAGGACCTCTGGAAGCCCCGGAAAACCTCCCGTCCGTGATCAGGGCGATACTCGCCGCCAGTTCCGGATCCGAGGAGATGGCCTCCGTCGTATAAAACATCTCCGGCATTCCGCTTCCCCGGGGGCCTTCATAACGAATGATCACCGCGTCTCCCGGCCTGATCCGGCGATGCAGGATCGCGGCAATCGCCTCTTCTTCACAATCAAAGGGCCTCGCCCGCAGCACTTTATGAAACATCTCTTCGGGTACGGCGGCATGTTTGACTACCGCGCCCTCCGGCGCCAGATTCCCCGTAAGAACCGCTATGGCCCCTCCTGTACGAATCGGTTTCTCATAGGGACGTATGACGTCTTCTTTTTGCAGCCCCCGTTTTTTCAGCTCTTCTGCTCCCTTTTCATAATAACCGTTCTCCTTAAAGTCCCGCAGGTTTTCCCCCAGGGTTTTCCCCGTGACCGTCATCGCGTCCAGATGAAGCAAAGGCTTAATCTCCTCCATGATCGCCGGCACGCCTCCCGCGTCGTGAAAAAAGGACGCGGGCCATCGTCCCGTGGGCCTGATATCCAGCAGATATCTTGCCTTTTTATGCAAACGATCGAAGGTTTCTCCGCTGATCTCGATCCCCAGTTCATGAGCGGCGGCGGGAATGTGCAGCAAGGAATTGGTGGAGCCGGATATGGCCGCGTGTACCATAATGGCGTTTTCGAAGGAATCCATGGTGATAAAATCCCCGGGCCGCGTCTCCTTTCTCGCAAGCTCTACGGAAAGCCGCCCCGCTTCATAGGCCGCCTTTTTCAGATCCGGATCCGTCGCCCGCATGAGGGCGGTTCCGGGCAGCATCAACCCCAGCGCCTCCGCCATGATCTGCATGGTGGAAGCCGTCCCCATAAAGGAACAGGCTCCGCAGGAGGGACAGGCGGACAACTTATATTCTTCAAACTCTTCTTTGGAAATCTCTCCCCGTTCATACATCGCGGAATAAGTTCCGATCTGTTCCAGCGTTAAAAGACCGGGACCCGGATCCATCACCCCGCCCGTCACGACAACGGCGGGTATATTGAGCCGCCCCAGCCCCATGAGGCAGGCCGGCACGGACTTGTCGCAGCTGGCGATATAAACGGCGCCGTCAAACCCGGTGGCGGAACCGTGAATCTCGATCATATTGGCGATCATATCCCGCTGAACCAAGGAATAATTGATCCCGTCATGGCCCTGGGCCAGGCCGTCGCATATGTCCGTCACGAAATATCTGGCGCCTTTTCCCCCCGCGTCCCGGATTCCCCGGATCGCTTCCTGCACTAAGGCATCCAAATGAGCACTTCCCGGATGACTGTCTCCGAAAGTGCTCTCCACCAAAATCTGCGGTTTTTCAAGGTCATCTCTGCTCCAGCCCATACCGATCCGCAAAGGATCATTTTCCGGCGCCAGAGCTCGAACCTGTTGGCTATGCAGCATGTATATCCATCCTTTCTACATACCTAGTAGCATACACCATTTCGATTGTAAAATCCATGTAATATAATGCAAGAAACCTAGACAATTCATGCCGAAATCCGGCATAAAAATACACCCTCACGAAAAACCCATTAGGATTTTCCGTGAGGGCGCATGTGAAATTACCGCAGTATCTGCATCCGATAGGGCTCGATCCACACCTTTCCGATGATTCCGTAATCCTGTACCGTGGGGAAGGTATCGGTCCAGGCCGAATTCTGCTCCTGATATCCCCTCTCCAGCATCCGGTTGGTCAGCGTGGTGGTGACCTCTAACTGGATACGATTCTTTCCCGGACGCAGATAGCTTCCGATATCCGCCCGCAGCGTCCTCGTATCCAGGAAGGCCGCCTCCTGATCGTTTACCCATACCCTGACGGTGCCTCCGCCCGCGGACTCAAGCCTCAGATAGGCTCCAACAGAATCGTCCTCCGTCCATTCCCATTCGGCGGTGTATCTGCCGACGCCGGACACATGGCTCATTGCCGGATGGTCACCGGCCAGAAGCTCGAGCTGTTCCTTCGTCGCCGGTAGATCCTTCCAGGCCACAAGAGGACTATGGGAAAACTCCAGCACGGTCTTCTTCGTGGTGTAATACACCTCCCGGGTGGTGTGGCCGAATTTCTCCTCCGTAATCACCCGCTTCTCCCCTTCGTTCCAATCCTCAATCTCGATATGAAAATCGGTCAGCGCGAAGGGTTCCGGCACGGTGAAGGATGCCTTGGATACGGAGCCGTCCTCCCAGGTCACATTGTACTCTCCGGATTTTGAGGCCACGCCGTAAACGTGTTCGGCCCCTAAGCGCACCTCCTGAAGGTTCGCGGACGCCGCGTGCCGAGAATCCTTCTCCGTAAGATCCAGCGCGATCAGGCAGGCCTCCCCGCTTCCGAGGGTCAAGGGGATTCGCGTATGGCCCTTTTCCCTCTGATAGACGCCAACAGGATGCACATCCCCACTCCAGGGATCGATCCTGAAGGGCGTTCCCTCCCCTTCCAACTCCAAGGTGAACGAAAGCGCCGGCGCGTCCTTTTCCACCGTAAACTTATAGGAATACACGAAGGTATAGAACATCCCGTTCTCCCGATCATAGCGGGAAGAGGTTAAGAGCTTGCGATTGGGCTCTGCAAAACCCGCTCGGGGCGTAATACCCATCTGCCGCAGCGTTCCCAGAACCTCCCCGGGGCCTTCAAGCTCTCTTACGTTCGGCAGGGACTTGATTTTCGCCACGATATCCGCCAGTTCTTTTTCATCCGACATCAGATAAGGACTCCTTGCGGCCGCCTTCTCATACACATTCTCCGGGCCTTCATAGGTCACGACTTCCGTCGTGTGATTCACGAACAGCACCGGCAGTCCGCCTTGGGCGATCTCCAGGATCTTCTTGGCGCTGGAAGGTTCCAGCGTGTCCTGGTAAAGAAGAATTGCCTTATAAGCAGGCCCTTCGGGCTGCAAGGCTTCCCCGGACCAGCGGACATTCTGCTCGTCTTCCAAAAGCATGGGAGAAAAATACTCGTAGGTATAGCCCGCCTGCTGCAGGGAAAGATCCTTCCAGAAATAGGCCATATCATACATCATGTAATTGGTCTCGAAGGTCTTATGCTTCTCCGGGTTCCCGTAATTGATAAAGGCATAATCCGTCCGCAGAATCGCCAGATCCCGCACGGCCGTACCCTGCCGCATGGCTTTTTGCACCCGGCCCAGCATCTTCGTCCACTGGGGATAATGGATGGAAGCCGGCTGACGGCTGCTGAACCGTTCGGAAAACTTGGGATACATCCCCTCATGCCCCGGCCAGCGCGTGGAACCTTCCGATCCCTCGATCGCCGAGTAGCCGTGGAACACGGTACGATTCACGCCTTCCGAGAATTGCAGGTTGCAAAGCTGGGTCCAGGTATCCATATTATAGTAGTAGTTATGTCCGTGTACCGCTCCGGTCTCGCTGGAGAAGAGCCGTCCGTACATGTTGGCGGAACCGGACTGGCCCCGGTACAGATCCACCTCCGCCGTCTGGGCGAAGGATTCGGTCTCGATGCCGTCGATGGCCGACGCCGGCAGGGAGATCTCAAAATTCACTCCGTAGGAAGGCTCCGCCCGCAGCGTCATGTTCAGAGAGTGAAGCCACTCCGCCAAGGGGCTCAGGAGGTTCTCCACATAGAGACAGCTGATCACATGGGCATAATCCGTCCGCACCCGGCGGATCAGATCCTCCGCGCCCGGAGCGGTATAGTCATATACCTTCGGACGTCTCCCGGTGACTCTCGCCTGATCCATGGTAACGAGGGGCAGGTATTTCGTGATGTCGTATCCCTTCCGCTTCAAAAATTCTTCCTTCAGATGATATCCCCAGAAGATCCCGCCGGCACCGTAAGTCAGAAGCTCCAGGGAATCCATGTAGATCTCGCCCCGCCCGTTTCGGCGGATCGTTTCCTTCAGCTCGTCGGTGAGAACCACTTCTTCCCAGTAGTCGATGAGGGCATCCACACCGTAACGATCCATATAATTGATCGTATAGTTCGTGCTTACGGAAGGAGAAGCCGTCTGCCCCGTTCCGTGCATCCAATAGCAGAATAGGCCATAGGTTCCGTCCTGTGGCGCCTGCCAGTCCAGGAAATACTCGCCCTCTTCCTGCCTGACGCTCCCCGTCAGATCGAGAAGGGTTCCGGCGTCAAGTTCTCCGGTAGATCGGAAGAGCGTCGTGTAGGG
>CALWBZ010000019.1 GCA_944376225.1 uncultured Clostridia bacterium
TTCCATAACTGTCACAAAGTTTTTGCCTTACGAAACTCCTCAAAAGACTGCATATCGTTTATCAAATATCCAGGCCTCTCCCATGCTCTCGCTTAAATATCCTGTTATTTTCTTCCAGTTCCTCCCAGGTCACCGGATAAAAGTCGTGAATGTCTACGCCCGCGTTGAGCACATTTTCTCTGACACACAGGAGGGGCCAGAAATCAGCATCTGTTCCTGCATGGATATGCCCATGTACCATATAAGATCGCCGAGGGCTTTTCCATGTCAAAAGAGGATAGTGACACAGTGTCATTTTCCGCGCGCCATCCGTAATCTCCAGATAATAATCCACACCGATAAAATACCGGCTTAAATCCACTTTTCCCATCCAGGAGTCATCATGGTTGCCAATGATCAGGTGTTTTTTCCCTCGTAATCTTCCTAATATTCCTTCCGGGTTTTTGCAGAGAAAAAACATGTCTCCGATGATATACACCTTATCTTGTTCCTTCACTCTTTCATTCCATCTTTCGATTAAAACCTCGTTCATCTCCTCCACGTCTTGGAAGGGTCGCCCGCAGGATCGTATAATGTTTTTATGTCCGAAATGCGTATCTGCCGTAAAATAAATCATGAATGAATCCGTCCTTTCTCATATTATTTGATATTTTTCTTGCAAGGACACTATCCCTATGTTATACTGAAAAAAAAGGAGGTTTTTCGATGGCTCATCTAAAAATCAATACTTCTCCCGTTTTTTGGTTTGTACTGGGTACGCTTTGGTGTATTGCCGCGGTAGTTATGGCTCTTACAAAAGATCTTTCTTCCATTGTGCCTTTGATCCCCCTCGTCATTGCCGCCCTCTTTTGCTATTTTTGTGGCTGCTTCCTTCTGTTCCGTCGTCGTAACCCTAAAACCTGATTGACTCTTTAACGCCAATCTCTGTCCTCACTCATTCCCCTTTGGGCGCATACAATAAAAGCAAAACTAATCTTAGGAGGAGTATTATGCTATATCAGCGCGAACTTCCCAAAGGCGCATGTCAGCCAAGCTGTAATCCAACCACGTTATGCGTCCAAGGACCTCAGGGTCCCCAGGGCGTACCGGGGCCTCGCGGGCCAGCCGGGCCTCAGGGTCCCCAAGGGCCGGCCGGTCCCGTAGGGCCGCAAGGGCCGCAGGGACCTATCGGACCGCAAGGGCCCGCCGGACCTCAGGGCGAAGCCGGAGCTACAGGCCCTCAAGGGCCACAGGGGCCACAGGGACCCGCAGGACCTCAAGGCGAAACCGGGGCTACAGGACCTCAAGGGCCACAGGGACCCGCAGGACCACAGGGCGAAACCGGGGCTACAGGACCTCAAGGGCCACAGGGACCCGCAGGACCACAAGGACCACAGGGTGAACGCGGGGCTACCGGGCCTCAAGGGGCTACCGGACCTCAAGGACCCACTGGACCACAGGGACCGGAAGGACCCACCGGGCCTCAAGGACCGGAAGGACCTCAAGGACCGCAAGGTGAACGAGGAGCTACCGGGCCTCAAGGGGCTACCGGACCGGAAGGACCCACTGGACCTCAAGGGCCGGAAGGACCTCAAGGACCCGCCGGACCTCAAGGACCGGAAGGACCTCAAGGGCCTGCTGGACCTCAAGGACCGGAAGGACCTCAAGGGCCTGCTGGACCTCAAGGCGAAACCGGACCACAAGGTGAATTTGGCGCTGTAGGGCCGCAAGGCGAACGAGGCGAAACCGGAGCCACAGGTCCTCAAGGACCCGCCGGGCCGCAGGGCGAACGAGGCGAAACCGGAGCCACAGGGCCTCAAGGTCCCGCAGGACCACAGGGCGAGCGAGGCGAAACCGGAGCTACAGGGCCTCAAGGTCCCGCCGGACCACAGGGGCCTCAAGGGCCTGCTGGAACTGTGACTCCCGTTTATGCGAATCTTCTCTCTACAACCGCGCAAACCTTGAATTCTACCGGCAATTTTGCCAGTGCTCCCATTACGCTGACCCTGACTTCTGTCTCCTCTTCCAGTGATTTCACCCAATCTGCTAATCAGAAATCTTTAAATGTACTACGTTCTGGCGTTTATGCCATCGGTTACGGAGTCATTGTTCAGGAAGGGGCAAAGCCTTCCGCTAACACTTGTATGGTCATCACGCTGAATAACAGCAGTACACTGGATTCTTTCACGGTTCCACAAAATCAAGAGGATGCCAGCAAGTTTTTCGTGATCTCTCTTCCTGCCGGATCCACGCTGCAATTTGGATTGGCTGCTTCCAGCGCTAACTCTTTCACATTACAAGCTCTTAGCCGCGGAAACGCTTATCTAAGCATCTTCCGCATCGCGGATACCGCAGCTTCCTCGACGTAAATCATAACTCCTCATTGTCATAAAGGCTGCCAGCTTTTTATACGCTGAATCGTCAAAAATCTCCATTAAAATGGGGCGCTGCATTTCCGCAACGCCCCATCCACATAACATCTGATTTGAGTCTTTCAGCACCTTTTCGGTTTTCCTTGTTAATTTAACAGGATTATGAGGGAATGCGCTGTTGATCGTGTTCCCCTTTCAGCTCTTTTCAGGGTTTTCATGTTAATTTAATGGTTTTTTCCCGGAAAGAGCTGTCTCCATCCCCAGTTTCCCGGAAAGTGCTGTTTTGTGAACACTCTCTTTCTATGAGAGATCATCCTGAAGCGCTGTCGCGCTAAACTGAACATCTCCTTCTGGGATAATAAAAACTGCCAGCGGGCATATCTCCACATGCCCGCTGGCAGAAAATCTTTTTCACTGTCTACTAAACAAGGAACAACTCATTTCTTGGCGAAAGGAGAAACGTCATAGGCGTTTTGCAAAAGTTCCAGATAGCGAGAAAGACTCAGGTTCTCCAGATCTTCCTTATAACTTTCCCAGCCATTTTCAACGTCTCTCGTGCCTGTAATAAACTCCACCATGGCGGTGTTCTGGGCATTCTGCAAAGTAGTCTTAATCAGGGCCATCTCCGCCGCGTCCGCCTCCGACATGTACAGGGTGGGCAGGACGCTTTCCAGCGGCTGACGTACTTTTTCATGTTCCTTGGAAGCGCGGTACAGTACAATCTGTCTGCCTACCAATGGCTTTACGTCGTCCGCGTAAGGATCCTGATTGGTCGTCACAGAAGTGATAAAGTCCGGTACGCGAACCAGGCCGCAGAGCTGTCCCCAGGTCTGATTGGTAGAGTCCGCGTTTAAGAGCGTATACTTCGCCTGTTTTCCGTCCATGTCCAGCTCTCCTTGCTCGGCCTTCCTCCAATGCACGCCTTCTACCCCGTTGGCCGACCGCATGGAACCTTCCTCTGTCGCCAGATAATCAATGAAACGGAACGCGGCCTCCGGATTGGTGCAATTAGAAGAGATAAAGGTCATGCCCGTCTGATACATTTCATAAGGATTCCAGGCGGCGATACACTGCCCGTCAGGGCCTGTCAGCGGAGCCAAAGATTGATACTGCTCCCACTTTTTCGAATTGGGTTCCGTAGCCAAGTCACAGGCAAAACCAGGACGCAGCCCCAGAAAGGCGCCGATTCGGGCCTGTTCTCCCGCCTCGTTCACGTTGACCTGATTCGTCAAATCCTGCGTAAAGGACTCCGGATTGATCAGGCCCTCACTGTACATCTTCGCCAGGTAAGCCAGGCCCTCCCGATATCCGTCCTGAACGGGAGCATAGGTCACAACACCCTCATCCACATAAAGCTTATCACCGTTAGGCGTCAATTGGAAAGGCGCCATGAGGAATCCGTCGATCTGCGCGCCGCCTCCTACAGTTGAAACCACCGTGGACAGCGGAATCTCGTCGTTGGGATCCCCGTTGCCGTTCGCGTCCTGTTCCTTAAACGCCTTCATGACCTCATAAAACTCATCCGTCGTCGTGGGCAGATCCATCCCTAAACGATCCAACCATTCGGTATTGATCCATAGCTTCATCATGTACTGCATATGGAGAGAACCGTCCACGTTTGGCAGCGAGTAAATATGGCCGTCAGGAGTCGTGATAAATTCCCGCATCCCTTCCAGTTCATCCATAGCCGCTTTATAGCCCACCGATATGGTATCGATATAGTTTTCCAAGGGAATGATCAGCCCCTGAGCGCCGAACATAGCTTCCGAAGCCTTATCGTATCGGGACCCCACTCCCACCAGAATGATGTCGGTCATCGTATAGGAAGCGAACATCGTACTGATCTTGTCGTTTACGTTATCGGAAGAAGCCGCCACCGACCAATCCAGATGAATGCCCGTTTTCTCCTCCAACTCCGCCGTCTGGGTATTATCCAGCCAACTGTATTCTCCGTTGCTAGGCGCGAAGATCGACAATGTCGTCGGTTCATTGACAATAGGAAGTTCCCCCGGCGCGTTAAACAGACCGCCTTCTGTGACAGAATCCTCTTTACTGCTTTCCGAAAGGGATACATTCTGTCCACTTTGTGTCGAAGAGTTTCCGCCTCCCTGCCCGCAACCCCCGATCAGCAGAAACGCCGCCAAGAAAAGCGCCAATTTCTTTTTCATCAATTTCCATCTCCTTTCTTGCCCTTTGGCAAATCATTTTGATGCTACTAACTTATCAGGAACTACCGAAGAACACAAGTTACAATTCTATTGACATCGCACATTTTCCCTTTTTTTGACCGTACAAATTTTTTGACAGCATACAAAAAACAGGAAAATCAGCGATTTTCCTGTTTCCATGTCGAAGGCGAGATCCCGTGGACCCTCTTAAAGGCTCGTCGGAAGGAGCCCGCGTTGGTATAGCCGCAGGCACGGGCGATGGCTTCCACCTCCATCTCTCCCTGCTTGAGATATTTCTTGGCGCGATCCATTCGGATACGTTCCAGGCATGTGCTAAAGGCTTCCCCCGTCGTCTCCCGAAAGAATTGCGAGAAATAGGATTCGGAGAACCCGAAGGCTTCCGCCATCATCCCGACTCCCAGCTGTTCATCATCGAAATGTCCTTCCAAATAATCAATCAACCGTTTTCGGGAATCGGATTTCTGATCTTGCCTTACCCGCCCCGTCTCCTCGCATAACGCGAGGAAGCGCCCCTTCATTTTCATAAGCATCTCCTCGGTGGAAACGAAGGGCTCCAACAACTGTTCCGGCGTGTTCTGCTCGGGAAGGATTCCCTCCTGCCAGATCTCCATATAGGCAGCGGCGAGGTGGGATTGCAAGATCCTACATAAGGCGCCGGAGAGAAGGTGCTTTTCCACATTTTCTTTATACAGGGCGCAAAAGACCTCTTCCACCACGCCGGCCTCCCCATGGGAAACGCCCTGCACCAGTTTATAGCGCAGCTCTTCCGGATAATACATCTGCTGACTGAGGCTCAACTCCTCATAGCACAGAACCTCCCTGCCCTGACGGCGGGCCTGCTTAAGGCTGTAAAGAGCCTGCTGATAGGAAAACCCTAGATCCTGCAGCCTCTCATATGCCTTGCCAATCCCCGCACTCCCTTCTCCCGTCTCCTCTAACCACCTTCTTAGCTCCTGCCGATCCTCCTCATCCCCTATTTCTCCCATCATGATGTATCGGCCTGGCATCTCGTCATACAGCCATCCGATACTCGGCGGTGCTCCCTGTTCCATCCGCGCCGAAACGAGCTCCTTATCGGCTTCCCATACCAGAATGCAATGCTTCGCGCCGCCCATGGGAATCCCCGCCCGAAAAACGGCCTCCGCCGCCTCCTTTTCTCCGGGAAAATTCCCCTTTAGAAGCTGGTCGATGACGCCGCGCTTTTCCCGTTCCTTCTGATCCCTTAATACATCCTGCATGCTGTGATTCTCCTGAATCAAAGACCGCACTCCCGAGGCCAGCTGCC
The DNA here is from genome assembly GCA_944376225.1 of uncultured Clostridia bacterium. Lineage (GTDB taxonomy): Bacteria > Bacillota > Clostridia > Lachnospirales > Bianqueaceae > Faecimorpha. The sequence goes on from CALWBZ010000019.1 coordinate 5,826, forward strand.
GGTATTCGTTCTGTCGGCCCTTCCACCGGGTTCCCGGCATCTGCCGCAGGTTCAGAAGGACATGACGAATCGGCCGCGAATAACGCCAGGCGAAGAAAACGCCCAACCCGAGCTCCAAGACCACACAAAGGAAAGCTCCCATCCATCCAAGCCTTCCCAGTCGGTAAGCATCCGCGAAGGCTACCTCTTTGGGGCGACTCAGCGTGAATAAAAGCCCCTCTTCCGAACGCTGGTACAGCGTGACCGTATTCTCCGTCTCGTTATATCCCCGCTCGAAATTCGCTAAAGAGGACACATCCGTTTCACAGGACGCGCTTCCGAGGGCCGCTAACAACTCGCCGTCGCTTCCGTAAAGACGAACCTGGCCCTGATCCTCCAAAGGTTCCTGGAAGAAAGACGCCAGTTCCTCTTCTGTGATGAGATACTGAACCGTCCCCACGATCTGCCGTTCATATCCGTATACCGGATGATTATAGGTTAACGCCTTCACCGGCTCGTTCATCCACAGGATCTGCTGCATCGGCAGGAAATCCCTTTTGGACGTGGAAAAACTCGCCGTGATCCACTCCGGCGCGGACATTCCTCCGTAATGCCTAGTATTGTCATAGAAAAAATAGATCCCATAGATCACGCTCGTATTGGTAAAGACAAACTCGTTTCCCTTAAGGATCAGCGCGTAACTGGAATCCTGTCCGATGGAAAGGATATCCCGCACCCGTTCGTTAAAACGAACGATCCGCATCACCTGCCTGTCTCCCGGCGCGGGCTTTTCCATTTGCAGAATCTGCTGCAGATCTCTGTCATAAGCCAGTTTCAGCACCGTAGAGTCCAGCTGTTCCAGATGACGTTCAAAATAGGCGACAGATCTGGTCAGCCGTTCCTGTTCGCCTTCGATATATCTTTCCCGGCTCATGGTTAGAGACTGCCCGTACAGGTAACCGGCCAGGAGCGCCGGCACGATCAGTACGATCAGATAGGATATCAAAAAGAGCGAAAAAATACTTCGTATGCCAAATTTCTTGTCCATCGTCCCTCCTCTCCCGATAATCATGACCGCGGGAGAAACCATATAAACGGCGCGCCATGATCCCGCTCACAGCGCGCCGCAAAATAAAGGCTAAAAACCCTTAGACTTCCGTAATGACGCAGTTCTTGAAGTCCGCGTAACCCGGGCTGACTCTTCCGTCGAAGTTGGCGGCGAAGATACCGGGCCGAGCGCTCACCCAGCCGCCGCATACGGCGGTCCACCAATCTCCCACAGGCTCATATGCCTTGCCGTCCAGGCTGTAAGCGAAACGCACACGGGCCTCGGGATGCGCTCCGGAAAAATCACTCCGAACCTGCATCTGCAGATAGACCTTTCCGCCGGGCACCGCAACGCTCTCCTCAGGCGTCTCCCATACGCGCTCATCGCACTCGCTGCCCTTGGGGAACTCGTGGGTCTCTCCCTGATAAAGGGTGACCTTAAGGCCCTCTCCTCCCTTTTCCAGAGCCAGATACCGATACACATATCCCATCATGGCGATACCGGCCCGGTCTCCCGGCTCTTCCCCGGCCCAGTCCACCTGTACCGTCATATCAAAATCATAATGCTGCATGAGCTGGGATAAAAACTGACCGGCGTGGAAAAGGGTTCCCGTCTTATAGATCCGGGCCATATTCAGCCGCAGCGCCTCGGGATTCTCCGTCATGCTGTACCATTCCCTGCGGGGATTGGCCTGCCACTGCCACTGGAGCCCTAGGCGATCCCCCCAAAAACTGTCGGATGTATAAGGCTTCGCCTCCGACTCCTCATATCCCTTGGGCACCGAATACTCCATGACCGGCTCGCCGATCCCGTCTCCGTTGGTATCCACCCCCATGAGAGGCCAGTCGTCCACCCACCGTACCGGCTGTAAATGCGGCACGCGGCCGTAGACATAGATATCCTGGAAATGGATGAACCAGTCTTCTCCTTCCGGCGTGTCCACCCATCCGCCCTGGTGAGGCCCGTTGACCGGGCTGTCTCCCTGGTGGAGCACGATCTTTTGCTCGTAAGGGCCTTCGATATTCTTAGCACGAAGGATCAGCTGCCATCCGGTCTTCACGCCCCCCGCCGGGCACATGATGTAGTAATAGCCGTTTCGCTTATACAGCTTCGGCCCTTCCGTGGTGGGATGCCTATCCTCCTGGCTGAAGATCTCGATACCGCCGTCGATCACCTTCGTGCCCTCGGCGTTCATACGGTGCAGATACAACCGGGAAGAAATCGCCGCCCGGCTCCTGGCCAAAGCATGGGCCAGATAGACCTGTCCGTCATCGTCAAAAAGCACCGTCGGATCGATCCACCCCGTCTCGTTCGCCCCGTGATGCATCCGCCAAGGCCCCGCCGGGTTCTTTGCGGTAAAGACGAACAATCCCTCGTCCGGCGCACATACGTAGACATAGAAAGTGCCCTTGTTATACCTAATACACGGCGCCCAGGTCCCTTTCTTATGATTCGGCGTGTCGTAGCTTCTAAATGGAAGGGACTCCGCCACATAGCCGATATGCTCCCAATGAACGAGGTCCGTAGAGTGCAGTACCGGAATGCCCGGGAAATACGTAAAGGATGAGGAGATCATGTAATAGTCGTGCCCTACTCTTACCACGTCCGGATCCGAGTAGTCTCCCTTTAAGATGGGATTTTGATAAGATTTCGCCATTTTCTATACCCCCTGCTGTGTATACTTGCATATTGCGTTGGTTTGCGATATAATTGTAACTGATTTTCATAGAAAGGTCAATCGATTTATCATGATTTTATCGACTAATCATTTAACCAAGGCATTCGGAGTCACCGAGATTCTCACCGATGTCTCCTTCCATCTGGAAGCCAAAGAGAAGGTCGCCCTCGTAGGCGCCAACGGCGCCGGTAAGACCACCCTCTTTCATATACTCCGCGGACGCTGCCCGGCGGACGGCGGAAGCCTCTACATTCAAAAGGGACTTGTCATCGGCTATCTGCCCCAGACCGCAGAGCTTGTCTCCGACGAGCGCATCGAAGACGAGCTCCTCAAGGTTTTTGAACCCCTCAAGCGCATGGAGGAGAAGATGCGCCGCCTGGAGGAAAGGATGAAGGAAGATCCGTCTCCCGAGCTGATGGAGCAATATGCTCGCCTACAGTCCTCCTATGAGCGTCAGGACGGCTACAGCTACCGCAGCCGCGTTCGCGGCGTCCTCAAGGGATTGGGTTTTACGGAGAACGAATACGCCCTGCCCATCACCTATCTCTCCGGCGGTCAGAAATCCAGGGTGGCCCTCAGTAAACTGCTATTACAAAAGCCGGATCTGCTTTTATTGGACGAGCCCACCAACCATTTGGATATCGAAGCCATTCAGTGGCTGGAAGACTACCTGTCCTCCTTCTCCGGCGCGGCCCTCATCATCTCCCATGACCGCTATTTTCTGGATAAGATCTGTACCCGCACGATCGAACTGGAACGGGGCGTCACCCACCTGTATTCCGGCAACTATTCTTTTTACGTACAGGAGAAGGAGGCGCGCACTAAGGCGGCCCTCCGGGAATATGAAGCCCAGCAGGCGGAGATCAAGCGTCAGGAAGAGATCATCGCCAAACTCCGCTCCTTCTCCCAAGAAAAGTTTATCAAACGGGCACAGAGCCGCGAGAAGGTACTGGAGCGTATGGACATCCTGGAGAAGCCCATCACCTATGAGGACGCTATGCACTTTACCTTTAAGCCTCAAATTCTTTCCGGTGAGGACGTCCTGACCGCCCACGAGCTGGCCAAGTCCTTCGAGACCAAACCCCTCTTTCATCATCTTAACTTCCTCATCCGCCGGGGCGAAAAAATCGCCCTTCTGGGCGCCAACGGCACCGGCAAATCCACGTTGTTTAAGATGATCATGGGACAGGAAAAAGCGGACAGCGGGCAACTCCTTCGAGGGGTCAAGGTGTATCCCGGTTATTACGACCAGGAACAGCAGAATCTCTCGGGAGAAAAGACGGTTCTGGAAGAGATCTGCGACGCCTATCCCCGCATGACGCTGGGACAGGTTCGCAATGTTCTCGCCGCCTTCCTATTCCGGGGCGACGACGTGTTTAAGCCCATTCGCGCCCTCTCCGGCGGCGAAAAGGCCCGGGTGTCTCTTTGTAAGATCATGCTCAGCGAAAGCAATTTCCTGCTTCTCGATGAACCCACGAACCACCTGGATATCCTGTCTCGAGAGGTTTTGGAGAATAATCTCCTGGGATACCAGGGGACGCTTTTCTTCATCTCCCACGACCGATATTTCATCAATCGGGTGGCTAATAAGATTTTTGTCCTGACCCCTGACGGAATCGAAGTCTATCTGGGCAATTACGACGAGTATCTGGCCCATCTGCAGGAGGAAAAAGAGACCCGGGTTTCTGCTGCTCCTCCAAAATCCGGCGTGGAAAAAAACGCCTATCTGCAAAAAAAGCAGTCTGCCGCCGCGCTGCGTAAGCTCCGGGCCCAGGTTCGGGCCGCGGAGAGCGCGATTCAAGAGCAGGAAGAGGCCATTCAATCTTTGGAAGAAGCCATGCTGAAGCCGGAAAACTATCAAAACGCGGCCGCTTATCGGGAATTAGAGGAGAAGAAAGCCGAAGCGTCGGAAAAGCTGGAGCTCCTTTATCAGGAATGGGAAGAGGCGAGCCGGGATTTGGAAGAAGCGGAAAAAACGGAAAACGCATAAAAAAAGGACTCTTTGTTCATACTCATTACCAAAAGAGGTGTTATTATGAGTGATCAGCAAAGAGTCTTATTGTTTACCTACGGCGGAATCGCCGCCCTGGTGGCCGTCCTTTGTATCGCGGCCATTATCGTCTTCAGCAGTTTTTCCGCGGAACCGGAGACGGCGAGGGCCGAAGAATCCGCGGCTTCCGAGGTTTCTTATGTGGAAGAGCTTCCGGCCGAGGCCGCCGATGCCGTCGCGGCCCCTAGTTTTACCGTGAAATCGATTCAAGGCGGTATTGGGGTCTTTGACGCCTTCGGAACCCTGATTCGTTCCCTCCCCGTGGAAGTCTCCACCCTTCCGGCCGCCGATCAGAACGCTCTTAAGCGAGGCATCGACGTCACCGGAAAAGAGGCCCTGGATAAACTGCTGCAGGATCTTACTTCTTAAACCGCAGGCGGATTAAGAAGCGTCCGTAAGGCAGGTCCCGGATCTCCTCCGGCGTATACCAGCTGCTGTTCAGTAAAAGAACGAAATAGAAAACGACACTGATACCTACAGAGAGCAGGATGGACAGCGTGTGCGAAGAGATCAGCGCGAAGACGCCATGATAGATCAGCCAGGTTATGGCTCCCATCAGCGCCGAGCAAATCGCGGGCGGCAAGATCAACCTCGGCAGATCGATCTTACATCCGCTGTACTTCAACACGCTGCGCATGTTGAAAAACGCGATAAAGAACCCGAAAAGGGTAACGCTTAGGATCATGGAATACACCTGTATATCCAACAGGAGGATGCTCAAAATCAGCGCCGGGATGCTGATGCAAGCGCTCTTTAGGGCATTGATGACGGGCAGACGGATCTTGCCCAGCCCCTGCAGGATCGCGGAGGCGTTCTGGGATACCGCGAAGAAGATGATCATAAAGGCTCCCACCTGCAAAAGCTCGCCGCCGTCGCTGGAACTGGGAAAGAGCCACTCGATAATCGGCACGCCCAGGATGGACAAGCCCACCGCCGCGGGCATACTGACCAGCAGCACCAGCTTCATCAATGTGTCGATATGCTCCTGAATGGCCTTATGGTTATTTTGGGTAATGGATCTTGTGATGCTGGGGACGGATACGATCGTCAGCGTCCCTAAGGCCGCGATGGGCATGTTGATCATCACGTTATATTTTCCCGTCATCTTGCCCAGCTGGGCATCGATCATATCCGCTTCATACCCCTTAAGCGGCATGAGCGCCTTAAACAGGGCCGTATCGATCAATTCCCGGAGGTTCGATACGGAAGCGGCGATCATGATGGGAATCACCAGACAGATAAAATACTTAAAGAGCGTCAGTTTCCGCTCCGTGATCTGCTCCGCCGGCGCGTTAAAGATCGTGGATTTCGCCCTGAATATCAGGAAGATAAAGAGCAGCAAAAGCAGGCCGCCCATGGCGCCGTACATGCTGCCTCGGGCCGCGGAAGCCGCCGCCTCGCCAAGCACCACCTCGTTAAGATCCCCACTCGTCGATATGGTGATCCAGATCAGCAGGATGCTGAATCCCGCGTGAAAGACCTGATCCAAGAGATCCGCGTAGGCACTCGTGCGCACGTCGCCGATCCCTTGGTACAATCCTCGGAAAACGCTGGAAATAGATACCATTAAAACCGCCGGCGCGAGACTCCGTACCGCCGCCACCGATTGGGGCATGTTAAAAAGCACCGAGGCGATAAAATCCCCGCCCAAAATGAGCACAAGGCAAAAAAGAAGCCCCATGCCTCCCGCGTACATAAGCCCCATCCAAAACACCTGCCTGGCGTTGGCGTATTCCCGCTTGGCCAACCGTTCGCTGATCATCCTCGACAACGCCTCGGAGACGCCGAAGGTGGACAGGATGATAAAGAAGCTATAAATCTGATAGGCGACGCCGTAATACCCGTTTCCGGTATCGCCGATCATGTTCGTCATCGGAATCCGGTAGACGAATCCGATCAATTTGATAAAGACAGAAATCATCACCAGAAAACTGCCTTTTCTCATCAAGTCCTTTGCTTTACTCATACGCTTTCCTTCCCGCGGTGAATCCCCAGATCCGCCAGAATCTTCTTTTGTTTCGCCGTCATCTGTTCCTCTTCCCAGGCCTCCATATGATCATAGCCCAGAAGATGGAGCATGCTGTGAAGAAGGAGAAACGCCGCCTCCCTCTCCACAGAATGCCCGTATTCTTCCGCCTGCGCCCTCACATGGTCCCAGGAAAGCACAATATTCCCCAGACAAACCATGCCCGTCTCGGGATCCGCCTCTTCTTCCGAAAGCTCCTCCCCGGCCTGTCCCGGCGTCAGATCCCAGAGGGGGAAGGACAAAACATCCGTCGCCCGATCGATCTTACGATATTCCCGGTTCATCTGTCGAATCGTCTCGTCATCCACCACATTCAGTTCCGCTTCCAAGGGCAGATCGATCCCCTCTTCTTGTAAGGCGCCCTCTGCGGTCTTCTGGAAGAGGGCCTCATAGCGTCCCCTCTCTTCCTCCGCCGGTCCGTATTCCCACTGCGTCCAGATTTTCATCCCTTTCTGCGGCCTCCGTCCTTCTTGTCCCAAGGGCCTTTGGCCGGTTCCGGATGCTCGTTCTTCTCATAAGCCTCCACGATGCGCTGCACTAAGGGGTGACGCACCACATCCTGGTTGTTCAGCCGACAGATCCCGATATCCTCCACATCCCGCAGGATATTCACCGCCTGCTTGAGGCCGGACTTCTGTCCTTCCGGCAGGTCGATCTGTGTCAGGTCTCCGGTGACGACGACCTTGGAATGAAACCCGATTCGAGTAAGGAACATCTTCATCTGGGCCTGGGTGGTGTTCTGTGCCTCGTCCAGTACGATGAAAGAATTGTCCAGCGTCCTTCCCCTCATGTAGGCGAGAGGCGCCACCTCGATCACGCCCCGTTCCAGATTCTTCGCCACGGATTCCGGCCCCATCATCTCATAAAGGGCGTCATACAGCGGCCGTAGGTAGGGATCGATCTTGCTCTGCAAGTCTCCGGGCAGAAAGCCCAGCTTCTCCCCCGCCTCGATGGCCGGCCGCGTGAGGATAATGCGGTTGATTTCGTCCTGTTTGAAAGCCTGCACCGCCATGGCCATGGCAAGAAAGGTCTTTCCCGTACCCGCCGGACCCACGCCGAAAGTCAGCGTATGCTTGCGGATCTGATCCACATACCGCTTCTGTCCCAGCGTCTTAGGCCGGATCGGTTTCCCTTGTTTCGTAAAACAAACCACGTCGGACAAAAGCTGGCGCACGTCCTCCCGGGCCTCCTCATCAGACAGGCTGCTTAGATAATTCACATGCTGCAAAGAGACGACCTCTCCGCTCTTAGCCACCTCCACCAGTTTCCGCAGCACCTCCTCGGCCCGCTGCGTATCCTCCGCTGTTCCGGTCAAGACTACCGCGTCCTCCCGATTCACAATCGTCACGCCGCACTTTCTCTCCAGCGCCTGTATATTCTCGTCGAATTTTCCAAATACATTGGACATGCATTCTCCCGGAATCTTTACTATTCTTTCGCTACTCATTTTCTGCCTCCTCTCCGGGTTTTCCATTCAAAAGTCCCCCGCCCTCTGGCGGCAAACTCGTTGAGCCTATTCATTCACGGCAGCCTTAGGGCGCAGCTCTGTCTTTCCCCTATGAGAAAGCTGCCATGCTGCGCTTATTATACCACATTCCCTCTTATTTCTAAAGGGGTAGACCAAGATTTTTCCTTTAACTTTCCTCTTCCTGTGCCTCCGGCGGTGTGAGGATCCCTTCCTCGCCCATCTCAATCATCATTTTCATGGAGAGAGTCCCTTCCATCCCCTCCTCCGTCCCTCGGTATTCTATGGATTCCTCCGTCAAAACGCCGCTCTCCTCTTCCAAAATCCGGTCTCGTTCCTTCTGAAGGGCCGTCCCCAGAAGTACCTTCATCTGATCCTCCGAGTAGGTTTTTCGTATCGGTTCATATAGCACATAGGTCCGGCGAATCAAGCCGATCCTGGGAATCCCCGGAATCTCCCCCAGAAAATCGCTGAACTCTCTTCCCAAGGGCTCCTCTATGATATCCGCGTACTCCAGATCTCGAAAAGGTTTATACAAAGAAATCCGCGAATCACCCCATTGCAGAAGCAATTCGTGAACGGTCTCTCCCGTATAGTCTTTCTCGATATAATCTTTCCCTTGGCTTAAACTTATCTCCTGTGAACACAGCGCGTATACCTCGCCCGCCGCTTCCGTATATCGGTATTGGGTCGATCCGTCTTCCATGGGAATCGTAAGTGTTCCCGAGATCAGCACGTCTCCTTTTCTGACCACGTCTCCCGCGCGCACCATGGGCGTCCCCCGCGTCGTCACAATCGAATAAATGATTCCGTCCCGATCCGCGACCCAGTCCCTGGGATCTCCTTCCTCGTTCATCGCGGGCGGCGGCGTCCCTTCCGTCAGACGAACCTGCAGAGTCGTTCCCTGGATACTCAGAGACATCCAGGACCATTCCGGATACTCCAACAACAAGCTGTTTTTTATTTTTTCCAGATCATGTCCCTCTTTCCACGTCCCCTCCGTTAACCCATACTCGGCCAATCTGGAACGCACTTCCAGATCCGAATGGGTCTTATTGCCTCGGATATCGATATTCCAGATGAAGCCGTTCCAAAAAAAGATCCCCACACACAGGAGAATCAACCCGACGAGAAAGCCGTATCGGTTGCCGTAATGCTTCTTCCAATAGGGAGCCCCCTTTTCCCGAAGGATCTTTAGATGACAGCCGCTTTTTTTCGCGTAAGAGGCGGCCTTTTCCACATCCCCGGTACTGATCCAGGCAAGGACATCCCCTTCCTCGCGGCGTAAATCCTTAAGTTCTATACCTCTGCCAAGAAGCAGGTTCACACATCGAATCACGCCGCTTCCTCCGAGACGAATACGGCTTTGCCCCTTTATCCACCTGCCGATCGGTCCTCTCATGCCGAATCACCGCCCAGTCTCACGGAAGTGAAGACGCCTTCCACGTCCAATTCTCCCATTTTCGCGAAACAAATCCGGATCTTCTCACCTTCAACGGTATAGACGCCCTGAGAAGTCGTAACCACAAGGCGGTTTTCGTTAAATTCCAGAATGCTCTTGTAATGATCCAGCCGAAGGTGTCCTCTCCCCATCAGTTCCACCTGGGGTACCCGAAGGATCACATCCTCCGGCATTCCCAGCGCCCGTATCATCCGTTCCTTTCTGGACATAAAAACACCCCCAGCATACCCTTTCTACACTGTATGCCAGGGGGCGTTCTCTCATTCCTTCCCGCCTGCGACCAGATTTTTGGCGCAAACCGCGAGCAGGGCGGCGATCGTCTTGCCGTCTATGATCTCCCCGTCGCGAATCTTCTCCACCGCCTCCTCCAGCGGCAGAATCGTGACTTCCACGTCCTCGTCCGGATCCAGATGCTGCCTTGTGGGCACCAGCTGCCTGGCCGCGTAGATTCCCACGCACTCCGTACAGTACCCGGGAGACGAATAAAAATCAAATAAATGGGTGACGGAAAGGGGCTTAAATCCCGTCTCTTCCTCGGTCTCCCTGGCCGCGCAGCTTTCCATGTCCTCACCGGGCTCTAAAAGTCCCGCGGGGATTTCCAGCATATCCCTGCCCACCGCGTACCGATACTGACGAACCAGAATCACTTCTCCGTTGTCGGTGATGGGGACCACAGCCGCCGCGCCCTTATGCCGAACCACCTCCCGGACCACCTGCATGCCGTTATCCAATAAAACCTGATCCTTATAGACTTTCAGGATCTTCCCGTCAAACATCAATTCGCTCTTCTTAACTTCCATACTGATCTCCCTTTTTTATTTTGCCATTTCCTGGGACTTTCTAAAGGCGGCCTCTTCCGCCGCGATGACGCTGTAGCGGAAACCGCCCTCTTCCAGCATCTTCACCCCTTGAATCGTCATGCCTCCCGGCGAGCAGACCTGATCTTTTAATACACCGGGATGAAGTCCGGTCTCCAGCACCATCTTGGCGGCTCCCAAAACAGCCTGCGCGCACATCTCGTAGGCCTGCGCCCTGGGAATCCCCAGCGCCACCACCCCGTCCGCCAGCGCTTCGATATACATATATGTAAAGGCGGGAGAGGCGGAAGAACCGGTCATTCCCGCGTCCAGTAAACGTTCCGGAATCTCCGTTACCGTCCCCACGCACTCGAAGATACCGCGGATCTCCTGCCGTTCTTCATCGGACAACGCCTCCTCGAAGGACATCAAGGTGATTCCCGCCCCCACCATGGCCGGCATGTTGGGAATAGTACGGGTCAGTACCGCCTGTTCCCCTAGATGCTCGTGGAGATAGCGAAAGTCAAACCCCGGCGTGATGCTGACGATCTTCTTGCGCTCCCGAATCCCCCGACGGATATGGGGAAACACGTCCCCAAAGTATTGGGGCTTCACGGCAATCACGACGATGTCGCTCTTCTCCGTCAACTCCTCGATGCTGCCGCAGATTTCGGCCCCCAGTCCTTTTGCCTTCTCACAGGCCGCGGGCGCCACATCGAAGACCGCCGTACTCATTTCCCGTCCGTGGGCATGGATTCCCGCGAGCAGCGCGCCGCCCATATTGCCGGCGCCGACAAAACCGATTTTCATTGGACACATACGTACCTCTCCCTTCTGTTTGTTCAATTGATAAAACCGCGGAAACACCCTCTTCTCTGATGAAGAATGGTTCCCGCGGTTCTGTGCATACGCTCTTATTTCGCGTATTCCGATGCTCTTGTCTCTCGGATAATATTGACCTTAATCTGGCCAGGATATTCCAACTCGTTCTCGATGCGCTTCGCCACATCCCGCGCCATAATCTTCATATCGTCGTCGCTGACCTGCTCCGGAATGACCATCAGCCGCAGCTCACGGCCAGCCTGAATCGCGAAAGTCTTCTCCACGCCCTTGAACTCATTGGCGATGCTCTCCAACTTCTCAAGCCGTGTGATATAACTCTCCAAGGTCTCTCTTCGAGCGCCCGGACGAGCCGCCGAAATCGAATCCGCGGCCTGTACGATCACCGCGATCAAGGACTCCGGTTCCACATCCCCATGATGCGCCTCCAGGGCGTTCACGACGATGTGAGACTCCTTGTATTTGCGCAGCAGCGCCGCGCCGATGGAGACGTGCGAACCCTCCATCTCATGGTCTACGGCCTTGCCAATATCATGCAGCAATCCCGCACGCTTGGCCAGCCGCACGTCCAACCCCAATTCTCCTGCAATTAAGCCGGAAAGATGCGCCACCTCGATCGAATGCTTAAGCACGTTCTGCCCGTAACTTGTCCGGTACTTGAGTTTTCCCAATAACCGGATCAATTCGGAATGCAGACCGTATACATTCGTCTCAAAGGTCGCCGCCTCACCTTCCTCGCGAATAATATTCTCCACTTCCTTGGTGGCCTTATTCACCATCTCCTCGATACGAGCGGGATGAATACGGCCGTCCACGATCAGTTTTTCCAAAGCGATCCTCGCGATCTCCCTCCGAATGGGATCGAAGGAAGAAAGAATCACGGCTTCCGGCGTGTCATCTATAATCAGATCGATTCCTGTGGCCTGTTCCAAGGCACGGATGTTCCGTCCCTCTCGGCCGATGATCCGACCCTTCATTTCATCACTGGGAAGCGGTACGACAGACACCGTGGTCTCCGCCACATGATCCGCCGCACAACGCTGAATAGCACTGGTAAGAATTTCTCTCGCCTTTTTCGTAGCCTCTTCCTTGGTTCTGGTTTCTGCCTCTTTCAGCATTACCGCCATATCATGCTTAACATCCTCTTCCACCGACTGCAGCAATACGTCCTTCGCCTGTTCCGAGGTTAAGCCGGAGATCCGCTCGAGCTCATGCAGCTGCTGCTCATGAAATTTGCTGATCTCCTTGTTTTTGCGATCCAGCTCTTCCATTTTACGGCTAAGCTGGTTCTCTTTGCGTTCCAGTCCTTCTACCTTGCGGTCCAGGACCTCTTCCTTTTGTACGACTCTCTTTTCCTGACGCTGTACTTCCGCACGACGTTCACGAACTTCCTGTTCCAAATCGTTTTTAACCTTCATCGCTTCTTCTTTTGCTTCCAAAAGAACTTCACGTTTCTTGGCTTCCGCTGTCTTCAAAGCGTCGTCTACGATCTCACGCGCTTTGGTTTCCGCAGCCCCAATCTGCGCCTCTCCAACTTTCTTACGGTACTTAATCCCCATAAAAAAGGCGATGGTGCCTACCAGGACCGAGGCAACGACAACGATCACTATCGTTACTATAGGATCCAAGACAAACTACACCTCCCTATTTAATTATCATAGTTCATTGTATTCAAAAGAACGTATTAATTTTACACCGATTCTCTCTGTTTGTCAAGGACGATTGCGTAAAAGCGCGATGAAAGTTATGAAAACATCAGATCCAGCCGTTCCGCCACGTAGTCGCTTCCCAGGATCGCCACATTGTTGGCTAGGATCAGATCATCCACCTTCTTCTCTCGAATGAAATCCAGCAGGTTTTCGTTATAATATCGGTAATCGATGATATAGACATACTGATAGTGATCCACCAAGAAAGGCGCCAGGGCGTTTCCGAAGGATTCTTTCACGAGAAGGCAGGAAGAACCGTCCTGAATCTCCGGATTCTCCACATAACTATAAGGATTGTCCCCGCCGATGAAGCAGCTGTATTTGGCATAGGTGTCCCAGTCGGTTACGTCCCGGATCACATTCCAGGCGTATTCTTCTCCTTCGGTCGTATAGAAGGTCATCTCGTTGGTCCCCATGGGAAGATACGCCTCCACAAAATCCGGATGATTCCGCATGGCCTCGCTGCCGCAGGTGCTGTAAAAACTCCCCAGGAACTCGCCGAAGTTGACCTTCTCAAATTGAGAAAGCTCATGGGGCTCTGCCCCCATCTCCCTAGCCAGGTTCTGATACACATAGTAGGCTCCCAGCTGTGTCCAATGATGATCCGTACGGAAATACAAATATTCGTCCCGATGTTCATAGAGCGTGTCAAAGGTATCGACGGTGTGCACCTCGTCGGACAGCATCCCGTAATAATAATCGATCGCCTGTTTCTCGCTGCTGCCGCCCAACTGCTCCACCAGATCCTCCTCCAGCATGATCTGGGTACTGTCCGGTATGATGACGCTGTAGACCCGCGTTTGTCCCGCGAGCTCCCCGGCCACCCGGTTCAGCATCTCGATGTACCGGTTCGCCGGATCGAGGGAGAAGAAATAACGAGAATAGGCCGCGTCCCCGTGAACGAAGAGTCCGTCCTGAATCTGGCCCTGGATGGCCTCCTGCACCTGCGTCGGATCATCCGGTATGGCGGGCTTCTCCTCCTCGGATTCCTCCGGAAGACTCTCCTCTTGCTGATCTTCTGCCGCGGAAGACTCCTGTACCTCGGACTCTTCCCGGACCGAATCCTCCCGGGAGGATTCCTCCGGCACAGATTCTTCCAAAGAAGACGTCTCGATCACCGGGATCTCGTCCGCCGTCTTGTCCCCGCCCCCCAAAATCTGGCTGGTTCGGATGCCGTACAGGCTTTCCATCCCCTGATCCACGCGAATCCATTCTTCCCTGAGGGGAAACGTATCGGCATACCAGGTAGAGATATCGCCCAGAAAACTTCCGTCCAAGAAGGACTCCATCGTGAATTCGGGAAAAGCCGTAAGCTCCCGCTTCTCTCTCTCCGATCGCTGGGGTCTCAACATCCATAGGGCTCCCAACACCGTGCCGGCCGCCATGAGCATGCCGAACAGGACGATCTGCCCCCGAAAGAATCGCCGCTTGCTTTTCCTGATTTCTTCTTCGCTCTTTTGCTTCATCCTCATACCTCAAAACTGAAAATACAAAAAGGGATTATAACTGTTGCCGACGAGGGCGCAGGCGGAAATAAAAATCAAGATCGCCGGTGTAACCGCGTCAAGAAGCTGCATTCCCCTGGCGACGCGTCCCCTCGCCTCCGTTTTTTCATAACGCCACTGTCTGAAGATCTTGCCCGCGGGCATACAGGCGATGATCGCCGCCCCCAGGAAGAAGATATTGTTCCATAGGGTCCATAGGGTCTGCGCGTTATAAAGCGTCACGCCGCCGAACATGCCTCTAAGGACCGCCAGGAGCGTCTCCATATCCTCAAAGCGAAACAGCACCCATCCGAAAAATACCACCGCCAGCGTATATACATGCTTGAGCGCCGCAGGCCAAGGGATTTTTCTAAGGAACCTCTCCAATATGAGAAACAGGCAGAAATAGAGCCCCCACAGGATATAATTCCAGCTGGCCCCATGCCACATCCCCGTCAGGAACCAGACGAGAAGCATGTTGCGGATCCAGCGAAAGATTCCCACCCGGCTTCCTCCCATGGGAATGTACACATAATCCCGGAAGAAGGTGCTCAGAGAGATATGCCATCTGCGCCAGAAATCCCGCACGGAACGGGCGATATAGGGATAATTAAAATTCTCCAGATAATGAAAACCCACCATCCTTCCCATCCCGATGGCCATATCCGAATAAGCGGAAAAATCCAGGTAGATCTGCAGCATATAAAACAACATCCCCAGCCAGAGTCCCAGTGTCGTACATCCGCTCACATCTCCGGCCGCCGCCGGCAGCAGGGCATCCGCCACAGCCGCGCAGCCGTTGGCCAAAATCGCTTTCTTAGCCATTCCTACAGAAAACCGGCGGATTCCCGCCGCCAAGTCCTCCGTATTCACCGTCCTATGCTCGATCTCTCCGGCGACGGTCCGATACCGCACGATCGGTCCCGCCACGCATTGATGAAAGAGGCTCGCGTACAGCAGGAGTTTCCAGTATTTCCGCTGGGCCTCGGCCTCTCCTCGGTAGACGTCGATACAATAAGATAGCAGCTGAAAGGTATAAAAAGAGATGCCTATGGGCAGTA
>CALWBZ010000020.1 GCA_944376225.1 uncultured Clostridia bacterium
ATCATAAACGAGCATAAATCTTGGGGCAATAAATTTATTGAAAATCTGGCGGCTGATATTAAGCTCTCGTTCCCGAACGCAAAGGGCTATTCTGTTCGCAACCTTAAATATATGTCAAAATTTGCAAGCACTTATCCTGATGAGCAATTTGTGCAGACGGTGTCTGCACAAATTCCGTGGTCGCACAATGTTGCAATTTTGGATAAGGTTAAAGGAGAAAAGCAAAGAGAGTGGTATATACGAAAGACCGCAGAAAATGGCTGGTCGCATAATGTCTTGATTCATCAGATTGAAAGCGGCTTATATGAACGGCAGGCTATTGCTGATAAGATTTCAAACTTTGAAAACCGCCTTGCTTCGCCGCAGAGTGAGCTTGCCGTACAAACAATGAAAGATCCATACATTTTTGATTTTATCCCTTTCAAGGAAGATATGGTAGAACGGGATATAGAACAGGCTCTTGTTCAGGATGTTACGAAGCTGCTTTTAGAGTTGGGAACGGGATTTGCGTTTCTCGGCAACCAATATCATCTCAATGTCGGCGGCGATGATTTTTACATTGATCTTCTGTTCTACAATCTCAATCTTCGCTGCTATGTTGTGATTGAGTTGAAAACCGGAGAATTCAAGCCAGAATATGCTGGACAGCTTAACTTTTATCTCTCGGCCGTTGACGGGATTTTGAAAAAGGACAATGACAATCCTTCTATCGGTCTGTTGCTGTGCAAAAGCAAAAACGCATTAGTCGCTGAATATGCCTTAAAAGATATGTCAAAGCCAATCGGCGTCAGCGAATACAAAGTTACAAGTGAACTTCCTGAAGCTTTGAGCAAACAGCTCCCGTCCGTGGAAGATATACAAAAGCATATCAAAAGAGATTAAAATATCGAAAAGCTGAAAGCCGCAGAACTATATATCGAAGTCCTGCGGTTTTCATTCTTTTCTCTACTAAATATTAAGAATTATAAAATGGGGCAATAAAATTTATAACGCCTTTATACTCAATGCGACGATACAGAATGGCGAAGTGATTTTTGGAGAGTTTCTCATTTATTGTGTGGAAACCTATAAAAACGCCAAGCACTTGACCGGTAAGCAGGTGGCGGAACTCTTTACCCGCTACCGTGTGTGGGACTATGTGTATTCCTGCTTTGAAGCCCTGCATACCACTGGAGCTAATTATATCGTAGAGGACATCGACCTCTATATTGAGGCAAGGAAACCTGCTATAGAGGATTTGTTGATAAAAGCAGAACAGGTATGACCGAAATCATACCTGTTCCAAAGAATTCACATATTACTGTCTTTCCATCAGGGGGGAAATCTTCCCCCTTTTTTATTTAAGCAATTTTACAATAAGGCCAGCAGTATGAAGTTCAGAACAAACAACCCCGTGCAGACCCACAGAATGGGATGAATCTCTTTGGCCTTTCCCGTGCAGATCTTGATGATGCAGTAGAAGATGAATCCCGCCGCGATACCATAGGAGATGCTGTAGCACAGAGCCATAAAGATACCGGCGAAGAATGCGGGGACGGCTTCGTTCAGATCCGCCCAGTCGATCTCCTTGAAAGAGGACATCATCATCACGCCGACGGCAACCAGAGCGGGAGCGGTAGCCGCGAAGGGAACCGCGCTGACAAAGGAAGCCAAGAAAGCAGACAACGCGAAGCAGATGGCGACGACGACGGAGGTCAGGCCCGTGCGTCCGCCGGCTCCGATACCGGCAGCGCTCTCTACGAAGGTGGTCGTATTGGAGGTACCGATCAGGGCGCCGATGGATGTGGCCGTCGCGTCCGCGAAAAGAGCCTTATCCAATTTAGACTTGAAACCGGAACTGCTTTCCATCGCCTTCTCGTCCTCGGCGCTGAAGATGCCACTGCGGCGGCCGGTTCCGATAAAGGTACCGATCGTATCAAAGGTGTCGGAAATGCTGAAAGAGAAGATCGTAATCAACACAAGAGGCAGTTTGGACATATCGGTAAACAGGCTGCCGATACCGCCCTCCCTAAAGATGGCGAGGAAGGTAGAGGGCAATGCCTGGCACGCTTCCGTGAAGCTCGTGGTCTCCTGAGGAGAGGTGACGCCAAAAGGAATACCGATCAGGGCGGTAACAATGATCGAAATCAGGATAGCGCCCTTTACCTTAAGGATGAGAAGAACCACGGTCAGAATCAGGCCGATGATGAAGACCCAGAACTGAGGCTGATTCAGCGTCGCGAGAGCAGGAACGCCGCCGTCAAAATTGATGATGCCTACGTTCAAAAGACCGATATAAGCGACGAAGATACCGATGCCGCCGCCAATGGCGTTTTGCAGGCTTACAGGAATGGACTTGATGATGTACTTACGGATCTTCGTCACCGTGATGAAGATGTTCAGAAGACCGCAGATGAAGACCATGGAAAGCGCCTGCTGCCAGGTAAAGCCCAGCGTGAAACATACCGTGTAAACGAAAAAGGCATTCAGACCCATGCCGGGCGCCTGGGCGTAGGGAACATTCGCCACCAGACCCATGACCAGAGTACCGACAATGGAAGCAATGATTGTGGCCAGGAAGACCGCGCCCCACTCCATACCGGACTGTGAGAGAATACTGGGGTTAACGACGATGATGTAAGACATCGCGAAGAACGTCGTCAAACCGGCGGTAATCTCTTTTGAGACTGTCGTGCCGT
The DNA here is from genome assembly GCA_944376225.1 of uncultured Clostridia bacterium. Taxonomy (GTDB): domain Bacteria; phylum Bacillota; class Clostridia; order Lachnospirales; family Bianqueaceae; genus Faecimorpha. The sequence goes on from CALWBZ010000020.1 coordinate 2,679, forward strand.
TTTCTTTTAGGTGAAAAAACTTGTCCATATAGCACCTCTCCTAAAATAATGATGATTTGAGAAATATAATTCTCATATAAGGTTACCATATCACATTTTGACAGGGTTTTCAACTCTTATTTGCGAAATTGTAAAAAAAATGTTAGAGAGACGTGTCTTTGTACATATGACAGAGAGGCCCCCGTCCGTGACCGAGGGACAAACCCGCGCGGATCGCGCCGGTGATATAGGTCTTGGCACGGGAAACGCTGTCGTAAAGAGACAGTCCCTGGGCCAGGCCGCAGGCGATGGCGGAAGAGAGGGTGCATCCGGTGCCGTGGGTGTTGGGATTCGGAAGGCGGGGAGAGGAAAACCAGAAGGTTTTGACGCCGTCGTAGAGCAGATCTTCCGCCGTATCTTCCACAAGATGACCGCCTTTTACCAGTATCGGCACATGAATGATCCGATACAGCTCTCGCGCGCCCCGTAGCATATCCTCCCGCGATTTTACACAAAAGCCGCAAAGCGTCTCCAATTCCGGAAGATTTGGTGTAACGAGCTCGGCCAGGGGAAAGAGATTGTGCAGAAGATACTCGGTGGTTTCCGTATCGGACAGGGGATGACCGCTGGTAGAAATCATCACGGGATCGATAACGATCTTGGGAGCCTGATAACTCAAAAGACGGCCGACGATGGCCTCGGCAGAGGCGAGATCCGGGATCATGCCGATCTTAACGCTGTTCGGGTATATATCGCAAAAGACGCTGTCTAACTGAGAGACGATGAAGTCGGCCGGAACGGGCAGGACACGCTGTACTCCCAGAGTATTCTGCGCCGTCAGGGCGGTCACGACACTCATCCCGTATAAACGATGGGCCGTAATGGTCTTTAGATCCGCCTGGATACCGGCGCCGCCGCTGCAATCGGATCCGGCGATGGATAAAACTGTCCGCATGATTTACTCCTTATGAAGGGTCAGGCCGGAAGGCGTCAGCATACGGGCCTTTTGCAGGATGCCGATGACGACGGCCGCGATCAGCGTTCCTCCGATAGTGCTGACCGAGAAGGGAATCACGAAGCCGAAAATCGCGGCGGAGGTATTTCCCATAAGCCAGAGAGCCACGGGATAGGACAGGAGAGCGCCGATAATCCCTGTGCCGATCACCTCGCCCAAATAGGTCAGAAGGAGCCGTCCGGTATAATGATAGACGAGACCGCACAGAAGAGCGCCGCACATGCTGCCCGGAAAGGCCAAGAGGCTTCCGGTACCCAAGCATACCCGAATCAGACTGGTCAGAAAGGCCATGATAAAGCCGTACCAGGGCCCCAGCAGGACCGCCGCCAGGACGTTGACCAGATGCTGTACAGGAAGACATTTCGTAACGCCGACGGGAATGCTGAAGGAAGAAGCAGCCACCGCCACGGCGATCAGGATGCCGGCAAGAACCAATTTAAAGACAGATTGATTTTTCATAGGTAAAGTCCTTTCTTAAATAATTTGCTCCGATAGATGACGAAGACGGGAGGCAGCCAGTCGGATATCCTTCTGGGCGAAGAGAGAAGAAACAACGGCCACGCCCTGAACGCCGGAATGAGCCAGTTTTAGAATATTATCCGGGCCGATGCCTCCAATAGCCACAAGGGGAATGCGGACGGCAGCCCGGATCTCCCCCAGAGTTTCTAAGGAAATATGTTTCGCGTCCGTTTTGGTGGAGGTGGAAAACACCGCGCCGACGCCCAGGTAATCCGCGCCGGATTCCTCGGCGCGCAGGGCGTCCGAGACGGTGCGGGCGGATATGCCGATGATCTTGTCCGGTCCCAAAATCCGCCGGGCCTCCCGGAGCGGCATATCCTCCTGTCCGAGATGCACGCCGTCCGCGCCGGAACGCAGCGCGACCGAAACATTATCGTTGATGATGAGCGGCACACGGTATCGGCGGCAGAGGGGCAGCAGGGTACGCGCCTCCTGTATAAACGCCTCCTCGGGCATACCTTTTTCCCGCAGCTGCAATAACGTGACACCGCCGGCAAGAGCCTCCTCCACTACTTGGGCGAGGGTACGCTCCCCGAGCCAGGTGCGGTCGGTCACGGCATAGAGTGTAAATAGAGCAGGATTATGTTTCATAACGAGCCTTCACCTCCAATTCGTCTCCGGTAAGACGGAAGACGGCGTCCAGCAGATAGACGCGGAAGGAGCCGTTACCGTCTTGTTCGGTCATTCGATTGGTCGCGGTTTCTCCGCAGACCCCCATGGCGGTCACGGCCGTAACGGCGGCCATGAGGGGATCTTGAGGAGACGCGGCCACGCAGGCGGCGGTTAAGGCGGAGAGCATACAGCCGCTCCCGGTGATTTTAGAAAGCATGGGACATCCGTTATAGACGGAATAGGTCCGGTCTCCGTCGGTGATGACATCCGTCGGGCCGGTCAACGCGATGATCGCCTTTGTTTGATGGGCCAACTCCTTTGCCAGACCCAACAGGGCATCCTCCGTCGTTCCCTCCTCCCTACAGGCGTCCACGCCCCGGGAAGAAGTGTTTCGGCAAAGAGTCTGAATCTCCGACAGGTTTCCGCGGATGATGGAAAACGACACTTCTCTAAGAAGTCGTGACACGCTGTCCATGCGATAGGCGCTTGCGCCAACGCCAACGGGATCCAAGACGACGGGGATTTTCAGCCGATTGGCCTCCCGTCCCGCCAGGATCATGGCTTCTAATTTATCCGGTCTGGGCATGCCAAGATTCAGCAATAAGCCGTCGCAGCCCGCGCAGATCTCCGCCGCCTCTTGGGGAGCCTCCGCCATGATGGGAGAGGCCCCGCAGGCCAATAGGACATTGGCGACGTCATTGATCGTTACGTAGTTTGTTATCCCGTGAATCAGAGGGGCCGCTTCTCGAATACGATTCCACAGATTTTTCATGATCCGTCCCCTTTACAGAATATCGATGTATTCTCCGGCAAGGGCCTTGTTCATGCTGCGAACGGCACAGAACTTACCGCACATGGAACAGGAATCTTCCTGCTCGGGGCTCCGGCTGTCGCGAATCGCCTTGGCGGTTTCCGGATCCAGGGCGCAGGCCCATTGGGCCTCCCAGTCAAATTTCTGCCGGGCCTCGGACATCCGGTCGTCGATGTCTCGGGCATGGGGAATCCCCTTGGCGATATCCGCCGCGTGGGCCGCGATTCGAGAAGCGATGATTCCCTGTTTCACGTCTTCCAGGTTGGGCAGCGCCAGGTGTTCCGCCGGCGTCACATAGCAGAGGAAGGCGGCGCCGCTCATGGCCGCGACCGCGCCGCCGATGGCCGCGGTAATGTGGTCATAGCCGGGAGCGATGTCCGTGACCAGGGGGCCTAGCACGTAGAAAGGAGCCCCCATGCATAGGGTCTGCTGAATCTTCATGTTGGCAGAAATCTGATCCAGACTCATATGACCGGGGCCCTCCACCATGACCTGTACGTCCCTTTCCCAGGCGCGTTTGGTCAGTTCTCCCAGGCGAACCAGTTCCTCGATCTGGCACACGTCAGATCCGTCCGCGAGACATCCGGGACGGCAGGCGTCTCCGAGGGAAATCGTGACATCATGTTCGCGGCAGATCTCCAAAATATCGTCATAGTATTCATAAAAAGGATTCTCCTGTCCGGTCATGGACATCCAGGCGAAGATGAGAGAACCGCCCCGCGATACGATGTTCATCTTGCGCTTGTGGGAACGGATCTGATCGATGGTCTTACGGGTGATCCCACAATGCAGGGTCACAAAATCCACACCATCCTCGGCGTGCAGACGAATCACATCGATAAAGTCCTTCGCGCTTAAGGCAGCCAGATCCCTGCGGTAGTGGATTACCGCGTCGTATACGGGAACCGTGCCGATGATGGCGGGACATTCTGCCGCCAGTTTCCGGCGAAAAGGAGCGGTATCCCCATGGGAAGACAGGTCCATAATCGCCTCCGCGCCCATATGTACGGCGGCCATGACCTTTTTCATCTCCTCGTCATAATCCCGACAGTCCCTGGATACGCCGAGATTCACGTTGATCTTCGTGCGCAGCATGGAACCGATACCGTTGGGATCGAGACATGTGTGTTTATGATTTGCGCAGATCACAACCTGACCCTTCGCCACCAGAGCGCGGATCTCCTCGGGGGTGCGATATTCCTTTTTAGCCACGGCTTCCATCTGCGGAGTGATGATCCCCATGCGGGCGGCCTGCATTTGTGTAGAATAGTTCATGCCAATTCCTCCTGTTCGTAGAGATAGGGGTATCGCCGAAAGGAGGCCGCGAACATAAAAAACACGCGGCCGGATAGGCCGCGCGGTCCTGAAAATACAGTTCCGTCACATCGCTCCCTACGCCGGCATTACCCGTATCAGGTTTAAGGGTACCGACCGCTCGATTACGGTCATCTCAGCCGGGAAAACCCAGCGCCCCTGTTGATCCTATGGTAGCACAGAGCCGGCAAAAAGTCAATGGCGCGTTTACATACTGTTTCAAATGTGATATCATAGACGCGGTTGGACAATTATCCAAAAGAGAAAGGACGTGTATTCATGTCTGGCGTTCCCGCTTTATTCGTTATGATTAAACCCGTCTCAGGGAGTTGTAATCTCCGCTGCGCCTATTGCTTTTACGCGGATGAGATGCGAAACAGGGAGATTCCCTCCTACGGCAAGATGGATGATGAGACGATGGAGGAATTGATCCGCAAATCCCTCTCTCGCGCGCGAAACCATATGACCTTTGCCTTCCAAGGGGGAGAGCCCACGCTGGCGGGCCTTTCTTTCTACGAGCGGTTTACGGATTGCGTGGAGAAATACAGAAAGCCGGGACAACAAATTCACTATGCCTTGCAGACGAACGGGATGTGTATCGATGAGAAATGGGCGCGCTTTCTGGGGGAACGCCGTTTCCTGGTGGGTCTTTCCCTAGACGGGCCCAGGAAGCTCCACGACCATTACCG
>CALWBZ010000021.1 GCA_944376225.1 uncultured Clostridia bacterium
AGGTCAGACCGATCTCAACGCGTTTCTCTCTGGGCAAATCAACACCAGCAATACGTGCCATTTTCTTCAAGCACCTCCTATAAATTTTCCTCCTTCTCCGCTGTAGAGAAGTTTACAATTTGCTGCCGCTTGGGCAGACTTCACCCTATGAGACGGGCTTACAAATTGATATTATATCGCAGGTGGGCCCAAAATGCAAGAGAAATTTTTCGATTTTGGGGATTTTTTCAAACAAAAAACGGAGCTGCCGCAACAGTGCAGCAGCTCCGTCTCTTCTTACTGCTTCCAGGAAAAATCTTTATACAGGAACGTGCTGATGGAGGTGTAGAAATCCCCCGTATTCAGATCGCTGTCGAAGGCGAAGAATACCGTCGGATAATAGATGGGGATGTAGGCCAGGGATTCCGTGGCTGCCTTCATGGCTTCCTGCGTCGTAGCCTCGTCCGCGATCGCGCCGAAGGCCTCGAGCACATCCGGCTCCTCATACATCGCCAGGTTCATGCCGGAGGCGGAATCGAACAGCACCGAAAAACTGCTGAACTGATTCGTCAGACCAATCGAAATCATGCCTAAATCAAAATCTCCGGTGAAGTACCGGGAGGTGTCCGCCACTTCCTCGATATTGACCTTGAAATAGGACTGCTCCAGCTCCTCTTTCATGACCTCACAGGCCGCTACCCAATCGGGCTGAGCGGGCATAACAATCAGCGTCAATTCCACGGGATTGCTCTCGGAATATCCCGCCTGGGCCAGCAGATCGTTCGCCGTTTCTACATTGGTATCGAAATGATCGCATACATCCGCGTAATCATTCACCAGGGGCGTCGCCAGGTTGTAGGCTACCGTACCGGAACCGTTGCTGGCGATCTCCATGATTTCCTCCCGATTCATGCAGCGCGCGATGGCTTCCCGGACGCGAATATCACTGGTGGGCATTCCCTCCGCGCAGTTCACCGTCACGAAAACCACGTTATTCAGCGCCTGAGAGGAGGTGGTCACATTGGAATATCCCTCGATGAGGTCGGCGTTCGTCACCGTATACATGGTATAATCCAGGTCTCCGGATTCAAAGGCCATCTCCGCGTTTCCGGAGATATAACGGAAATACAGGGTATCGATGGAGGCGGTTCCGTGATAGTTTTCGAAGCGCTTCAGCGTCACGTCCCCGTTATCCGCCACACTGTCTAACGTGTACGCGCCGGTTCCGTCCACGTTGAACTTCAGGTTGTCATCCGGCTTATCCAGAACCGTCTCACAGTAGGACTTGTTGACGATGCCCATCGCCTGGATGTAAGCGGCCAGGTCCGAGAAAGAGGCGCCTTCGAAGTTCCAGGTGAAATGGGTGTCGTCCACCACGGTCATCTTCACCGTGGCATACACCGGAGAGCACAGGGGGGAATTCTCGCAGCGGCTCAGGGTATACTCCACGTCTTCAGAAGTCAGGACGTCCCCAGAATGGAACTGTACGCCGCTCTTTAAGACGAAATCCACGGAGCCGTCCTCGTTTTCCGTATAGGACTCCAGCAACACATTCTCTACGCTTCCGTCGTTCAGCAGATAAAACAGAGGATCATACATCTGAACGATCACCGCGTCCTCCACCTGCAGGGTAAAGAGCTCTGGATCGAAGGAAGTGACCTGATCCGTCACCGAAAGGGTAAAGGAATTCTCTTTTTTCCCGTCGGTCGTGGGACGGCTCTGTCCGCCGGAAGACCCGGAACCGGAGGTGCCGGAGTCAGAACTCGCCGGCGAGCATCCCGCCAGACTGGAAACCATCAGCAAAACCGCCATCAGCATAGCTAACAGAGACTTTTTCTTCATTTTTCTCTCCTCCAAAATAAAATAGTGTCAGGCGGTTTTCCCGCCTTCGTCAAATAAATGACATCTTACGAAATGGCTCTCCTCCACTTCCCGCCACTGCGGCTCTTCTTTACAGCGCTCCGCGGCATAGGGGCATCTGCTGCGGAACCGACAGCCGGCGGGGGGATCCACCGGGGAAATCACGTCGCCCTGCAGAAGAATCCGTTTCTTGTTCTTTTTCTCCTCCGGCGTAAAAGCGGGCGTCGCGGAGAAAAGAGCCTGCGTATAGGGATGAGCGCAGTTTCCGTATACCTTATCCGTCGTTCCCCTCTCCACGATCTGTCCCAGGTACATGACGATGATCTCGTCGCTGATAAACTGTACGATGTTGAGGTCGTGGGAGATGAACAGGTAGGTGAGCGACAATTCGTCCTGCAAATCCTTCAGCAGATTGATGATCTGGGCCTGTATGGAGACGTCCAGCGCCGAGACCGCCTCGTCGCAGACGATAAACTCCGGATTGGTGGACAGGGCTCTGGCGATGCAGATTCGCTGACGTTGTCCGCCGGAAAACTGGTGGGGATAGAACTGTGCCTGATCCGGGAAGAGCCCGCACATCTCCATCAGATGTTCCACCTTCTCTTTCCGCTCCGCGGCGCTCTTTACCAAGCCGAAATTCTTCATGCCCTCGGCGATGATGTCTCCCGCTCTCATCCTGGGATCCAGGGAAGAATAGGGATCCTGCCACACCAGCTGCATCTTCTGCACATAGGGACGCCTCTCCCTGCCCTTCAGGTTGGTGATATCCACCCCGTCATAGAGAATGCGTCCGCCGGTGGGATGATAGATGTCCATGAGCATCTTTCCCACGGTGGACTTTCCGCAGCCGCTCTCCCCTACGACCCCCAGCGTCTTCCCCTTGGGAACGCAGAAGGAAACGCCGTCCGCCGCGTGGATCCAGCTAATGGGACGTCCGAAGGCGTCCGTCTTCGCCGGGAAATGCATCGTCAATCCCTCCGTCTCCAGGAAATAGGGATTGACCTGCTTTTTCATGATTTCTCTTTCATCCATGGGAAACCGCCTTTCTCCAGTGATGACAGGCGACCCAATGATCCGGGAACGCCTCTTCATATTCCGGAAATGTTTCTTTACACTCGCTGCCCGCAAAGGGACACCGATTATGGAAGGGACAGCCCTTGGGCATGTCCTTGAGGGCGGGAACACTGCCGGGGATGACCTCCAGGCGGTCCCTTTTCTCTCCGGGACGGGGATGGGATCGGATCAGTCCCTGGGTGTAAGGATGCAGCGGCTTTGAAAACAGTTCCTCGGAAAAGGCCTGCTCGCACTTCCGTCCGCCGTACATGACCATCACCCGATCCGCCATCTCGCTGATGACGCCAAGATCATGGGTGACGAAGATCATGGACATCTCCTGCTTTTCCTTGAGCCCGTTCATCAGATCCAGAACCTGGGCCTGAATCGTCACATCCAGCGCCGTGGTAGGCTCGTCGCAGATGAGGAGCTTGGGCCGGTTGAGCATCGCCATCCCGATCATGATCCGCTGCAGCATTCCGCCGCTCAGAGAGAAAGGATAAGAACTCATAATACGCTCCGGATTCGGAATCTTGATCTGGTTGATCGTCTCCACACAGCGCTCGTAGGCTTCCGCCTTTTCCATACGCGGATTGTGAATCCTGAGCACTTCCATCATCTGATCCCCGATGGTAAAGAGGGGATTCATAGCCGTCATGGGCTCCTGGAAGATCATCCCGATCTCTCCGCCGCGAATCCTGCTCAGCTCCTTCACCGGCATCCGAAGGAGATCCTTTTCCCCAAACAGGATCCTGCCGCTGGGATACCGAGTCGTCTTCTCCGGCTCCAGCCGGAGGATGGACATGCAGGTAACGCTCTTTCCGCATCCGCTTTCTCCCAGGATCCCCAGGGTCTCTCCCTTATACACCTGGAAAGAAACGTTTCGCACCGCGCTCAGCGTGGTCTTGCGGTCGATGCGAAAATCGACGGACAGATCCTGCACATCGAGCAGCATTTCTTTGGTTTTACTCATAATACCTCTCCCTCTACTTGATTGCCTTCGGATCCAGGGCGTCTCGCAGCCCGTCCCCCACCAGGTTGACGGACAGGGCGGTGATTGCTATGGCGATGCCCGGAAAGATGGCGGTATGGGGATCCTTTCGGAAATACCCCTGGGCGTAATTGAGCATCGCGCCCCACTCCGGAGACGGAGGAGACACTCCCATACCAATAAAGGACAATCCCGCCGCGGACAGAAGCATACTGGAAATCGTCATGGTGGCGTCCACGATGATGGGATCCAGCGCGTTAGGCAAGATATGCCGCAGAACCAGCGCCCAGGTCTTCGTTCCGCTGACCCGGGCCGCCTTTACATAGTCCTGCTCCACGACGCTCAGGAGAACGGCGCGAATCCTGGTGGTAAAGCCCGGCACCGACACGATCATCAGCGTCAGCATCATGTTCCAGACGCTGCCCCCTAAGATGGCCAAAAGCACCAGCGCCAGAAGGATGGAGGGCACGCAGGAACTGATATCCATGATCCTCATGATCACGAAATCCAGCTTGCGGGACAGGGCGCAGACCGACGCCAGAACGGCCCCTACAAGCAGGGAAATCAGCGTCGCGCCGACGCCGATGCCCACCGTGATCCGCGCGCCGTACAGCACCCTGGCGAAGATGTCCCTGCCCACATTGTCCGTGCCGAACCAGTGCTCCGCGCTGGGTCCCTCCAGGCGCGCCTGGGTGTCGTAGGCCGTCACCATCTCCTCCGGCACTAGGAAGTTCGCGAAGAGGATCACGAAAAGAATCACGGAAAGGATCACAAGACCCGCCACCGCCGCCTTATTTCTCGCGAAACGCTTCACCACATCCCGAATCAGACTGTCTCTGGAATGATGAATCATCTCTTTGTACGCTTTCTGACTGCTCCTCATACTTTATACCTCGCTCGTAACTTGGGATCGATCAACGCGAAAAAGATATCCATCAGCACCATGGCGACCATGAAGATAAACGCCAAGAGGAGGGCGCAGGTCATGACCACCGGCACGTTTTTCGCGTTGATGGCGTCCAGCATATAAGTCCCGATACCGGGAATCGTGAAGATACTCTCCACGATCACCGACCCGCCCAAGATGCCCGCGAATCCTGTAAGCAGCAGGGTGATGATCGGAAGACAGGCGTTCTTTAAGGCGTGTTTCCAGATCACCCGCTTCTCGCTGCATCCTTTGGCCCTAGCCGTGCGGATATAGTCCTGATTCATGGCGTCCAGCATGGCCGAACGGGTCATCCTGCTCAGCACGGGAATGCTGGATAAAACCAGGGTCGTCACCGGCAGGATATAGGATTCTACGCCGTCGATTCCGAAGGAGGGCAGGAGTCCCCAATGCACCGCGAAAAGCAGGAGCAGGCACATGGCCACGAAGAAGGAAGGAATCGAAGCGAACAGCACCGCAAAAACGGTGACCGTCGTATCCAGGAACGAATACTGTTTGACGGCGCTCAGAATCCCCAGCGCCACTCCCAGCACCGCGGCAATGCAAAAGGAAATGAGTCCTACCCGCAGCGTCAGGGGAAAACGGATCGCGATCTCGGAAAAGATGTTCTCCTGGGACGTGTAAGAAATCACGTTTCCGGTAAACAGACCCTTCGCGTAATTAAAGAACCGCTCCACAAGACTCCCCGTATATCCCACGCTTTCATTGAAAGCCTCCTTCACCTCCGGCGGCGTCGTCAGCGGCAGGATATTGGTCGCCGGATCACCGGGGGTAAAGGACATGATCAAAAACACCAATAAGACCACACAAAACAGCATGGGAATCATGTATAGCAGCCGTTTTACAATATATCGGCCCATTCTACCGCTCCTTTAATCTTTCTTTGTAAAGCGGATCAGATCTCCGCCCGCCTCTGTTACCAGCGGCATCGCCAGCGAATCGATCCTGCCGCCCACCTCCGCCGTATGGAAATGCACGGGAATTCCCGGGGGCAGTTCGCCTACGATATCGGTAGTCACAAATGTATCATAGTGGAAATGCTTTAGGGTGTTGGGTCGGTCCAGGAATTCCATGACAAGAGTCCCCTCCTGTTCGCGGATGACGCAGGGGCTGTATCCCTTCCGCTCATAGGTTCCCGCGTAATCCGCCGGATTATGGGACAGGCTCGTTCCCTCTACCTGCTCGCCCGTGAAGCGCTCCATCGCCTTCTTCGTGTCTCCCTGGCGACTCGCCACGAAATCATAATACCGCTTGACCCAATCTCCGTCCTCGATGTTCAGATAATGGTCGATGACGGTCCTGCCCAGGGCATAATGCAGGAAACTGCTGTTTTGATTGGTGTAAGCCACCACGCCCAGGTTCAGATCCGGCACGAAGCTTGTAAAGCCCGAGAAGCCATCGATATTGCCGCCATGCTGCAAGATCTTATGTCCCCGGAAGACCTCCGCGAACCATCCCATGCCGTAGCACCAGAACTGTGTCTCTTCCATCGGCATATCCAGAGGAGACTGGAGGATCATGCTGGGTTTATGCATCTCGCTGATAGCCTCCTGGCTGATGATCTGCTTTCCATCCGGCGTCTTTCCGCCGAGAAGATGCAGCTGCACCCACTTCAGCATGTCTTCGGCACAGGAGTCGATTGCGCCCGCCGCCGCGAAGGGAGCCCCCGTCCCCGCAGCCTTGTCTTCCCTGCTCGCCAGGTAGAAGGGAATCTTCTTCAGGCCGTGCATGCCGTCCCCGCCCTCCGGACGCTCGTAGGGCTCGGCATGATCCGGATCCTGCCGGATATCGTCGATATAGCAGCAGCTCCTCTCCATGCCCAGGGGACCGAAGAGATACTCGTCTAAGCACTCTTCATAGGTCTTGCCCGTCAATTTCTCTACGATATAGCCCGCCAGGATATAGCCGTAGTTATTATACTGGAACTTCGTCCGGAAAGGCTGGTTGGGTTCCAGATATTTCATGTGCTCCACCAGCTCTTTTCTGGTAAAATCCGTGCGGTACCAGGAATACTCGTGCCTGGGGATTCCCGTGCGATGGCTCAGGAGATCCCGCAGCGTGCAGTTCTCGCTGGTAAAGTCGTCGTACAGCGTCACCTCCGGCACGTACTCGCGAATCGGAGTGTCCCAGGAAAGCTTCCCCTGATCCACCAGGATCGCGACCAGCGCCGAGGTAAAGGCCTTAGAACAGCTGCCGATCTGATACAGGGTCTTCTCTGTGGCGGGAAGCTTATTCTCCACGTCCCGCATCCCGTAGCCCTTACACAGGACGACTTTGCCGTCCTTGATGACGCCTATGGACACCGAGGGACTGTCCCACATTTTTAATCCGTCCTGAACCGTCTGATCAAATTTTTCAAAAAACTGTTGATCTGTCATCGTCTTTTCCCTCACTTTCTTGTAAACACGATGGGGCCCAACCCCGCCTCGCTGCCCAGCTTCATGGAGACCGTCTTGATCTCTCCTTCCGGAGAAGTGCCGAAGCTCACCAAAAGCCCCGCGGGCAGCTCTCCGATGGAGCCTTCCGTGGCAAAGGTATCATAATGATGGTGCCTAAGCCCTACTACGAAGGAATTAAAATCGATCCGCAGTCTGTCCTCCGTCTTTTCAATGAGAACCCGACGATACCCCGGCGTCTCATACTCTCCCACATAATCCTCCAGGGCGTGAGAAGGCTTGGTGTCCGGCACCGCCTTTTCTCCGGGAGAAGCGAAGAACGCCCGGACGGAGGCAAACATCTCCTCGTTGCCTTTATACAATCGGGAATACCAATCCCCGTCTTCTTTCCCCAAAAACAGATCCACCGCGTCCAGCGTGATCGCGTCCGCGAGGAGGGTCACATTCATGTTGGCGCTCACGAAGACGCCCAGCCCCAGCTCCGGCACCAAAACCGTCTCGGAAGTAAAGCCGTTGATGTTGCCGCCGTGTTCCCGCAGCGTATACCCCCGGTAATTGTAAACCTGCCAGCCCAGGGCATAGGAACCCATCGAACGCTCAGGAGCGTACACTTCGCTGTCGGACACCGTCATGTGGGGCGTGAATAAAAGTTTCATCAAATCCGGACGGATCAGCCTTTTTCCTTCCCACTCCCCGTCTCCCAAGGAGAATTTCATCCACCGCGCCATGTCCTCGGCGCAGGAGGATATGCAGCCGGCCGCCGCCGTAGGATCCCCGGTACGGGATTCTTCGTTTTCTGCCGGAGACTTATAGAAGTCGATCCTCCGGATCCCTTCCATCGTGTACTCCTCCGTATGATCATAGGGCAGCGCCTTGTTTTCCGCCGAACGGATGTCTTCGATATACACCTTGGACTTGGTCATCCCTAAGGGCAAAAGCAGCCTCTCCATGAGGAAATCCTCGAACTTCATGCCGCTCGTCGCCTCGATCAGCGCCCCGGCGATGAGATAGTTGAAATTACTGTACTGAAACTGATAGCGAATGGGCGCGGAAAGCCTGAGATCCTTTAGATGGCCCATGAGTTCCTCTCTGGAAAAACCCGTGCCGTACCAGGCGTATTCATGCCTGGGCAGGCCGCTGCGATGGGACAGAAAGTCCCGTATGGTCAGATGCTCCGTGGCATAGCTGTCGTTTAAGCGAAAGGAGGGGATATAATCCGCCACCGGTTTGTCCATGTCAAGCTTCCCCTCCGTGGCCAGAACGGCCACCGCCGCCGCCGTGAAGGCCTTGGTGCAGCTCGCGATCTCATAGAGGGTCTCCTGATCCGCCGGGATTCCCTGCTCCAAATCCCTATGGCCGATCCCCTCCGCCATCCAGGTCTCCCCGTCCTTCACCACGCAGAGGGACGCCGAGGGCACGTCCCATTTCTTTAACTGTTCCTCGATCCGTTTCCGGAGTTTATTCGTGATTTCTTCTTTCATCGGATCATGCCTCGCGCTTTCTCACGAAATACTCGTCCTTCGCCGCGGGATCCAACGTGATGCCGAACTCGATGCCGTCCACCGCTCCCTTGCGGTCGGTATTGAAGCGCAGGTTCATGTCCGCGAAGAGGGCCTTGGGATTATGGATCTGGAAGGTATCGTAATGGAAATGCGCCAGCGGGCTCTCCTCTTTGTTGTAAAGGAAGTGAAGGCCGTCCTCATGCTCCGAGATAACGATATCCCCATAGCAGGCGTTATGATAGGTTCCCACAAAATCCTTTAAGGGATGAGAAGGCGTCGTTCCCGGCACGGCCTCTCCGTTCATCGCCTTCATGTTCTCCGGATTCGCGGCGAACATGTCGCCGATGATCTTGCGCCAGCGCTGATGCCACTCTCCGTTGCTCTCGCCCAGATAAGCGTCCAGGATCTCATAGGTGGAAGCGTATGTATTAAAGGAATTGTTGAAATTGGTCAGGCATACCACCCCCAGGTCCATGTCGGGAAGCATGGTCACCAAGGCGGAAAAACCGTCGATATTGCCCCCATGCTCTACCATCTTATGGCCCCGGTAGGTCTCTATGAACCATCCCAGACCGTAGGAATAGAAATCCTGTTCCGGGAAAGGAACCAGCAGAGGCTCGCTTAAGAGCATCTGAGGCTTATGCAGCTCCTTCATGTTCTCCTCGGAAATGAGCTGGCGGTCTCCCACCTTCCCTTCCTGAAGGTTGAACAGCACCCATTTGCACATATCCGTCACCGTGGACATGATGGATCCCGCCGGTCCGTAAGGCGCGCCCACGCCCTTCTCCATGTCCTCCCGGTCGCTTTTTAGGAAGGAGGTCTTCTCGTACCCTTTCATATCCGTGGGCAGCAGTCTGGAATAAGGCTCCGCATGATTCTCGTCACCGCGGATGGCATCCACATAGAAGGTGGTTCTCGTCATCTCCAGCGGCTCCAGCAGGTTCACGCGGACAAAATCCTCCCAGCTCATGCCGGAAACCTCCTCGATCAGCATGCCCGCCGCCACATAGCAGGTGTTCTGATAGCACCAATGGGATCGGAAGGACCAGGCGGGCTCCATGTTGCGCAGATTCTCCGCCATCTCCCTGCGGGTCCAGGGGCCGTTGATCCAATAGGCGTCGTGCCGGGGAAGCCCCGTCCGATGGCAAAGCAGATCCCGTACCGTGACATGGGCCGTCGTAAAGGGATCCTTAAACTCCAGCCAGGGCATATAATCCTGTACGGGCCGGTCCCACTGGAGCTTTCCCTGATCCACAAGCAGCGCGACCGCGGCGGCCGTGAAGGCTTTGGAGCAGCTGCCGATCTGGTACATCGTCTCCTGGTTCGCCTTTTCGTTCTTCTCCACGTCCGCGTATCCGAACCCTTCCGCCAGAACCACTTTCCCGTCCTTCACGATCCCTACGGAAATCGAGGGCTGATCCCATAAAGGAAGTTCCTGTATGATCTGATCTCTGATTCCTGACACTTTATTCATGTTCTCCCGTCCTTTCTTTTATAACTCGATTCCCAGGCCCGGCTTCTCCAACAGCGTAAAGATACCGCCTTCTCTGGTCAGACCGCCCTGGATCCCGTCTTCTTCGCCCTTGTAAAACATGAAACTATCGCAATCCGCCTCCACGATGGCCTTCTTCGCGGCCACCAGGCTGACGCCCGCCACGATACTGATCTTATTCTCCTGCATGCATCCCACCATGCATCCGAGTCCCGCCTCCTCGGCGATATCCGCGATCTGCGCGCCGTAGTACAGCCCGCCGCATTTCATCAACTTGATATTAAAATAGTCCGCGCATCCCAGTTTAGCGGCTCTTCTCGCGTCATGGATCGTGTGAATCGACTCGTCCAGCATCAGCTTCACCGACGTGGTGTTTCTTTTCATGAGTTCCGCCGCGCCGTCGAAATCCCACCAGGGCAGACATTGTTCCGCCGCGTCCACGCCCAGTTTCTCGAATTCTTTCAGGGCTCGCAGGGCCGTCTCCACGTTATATCCCTGATTGGCGTCGATGCGGATCCGCACCTTATCCCCCACGGACTGACGAATCAACGTAAGGGCCTCGATATCGTCCTCCAAGGATATGCCCACCTTGACTTTCAGGATGTCAAAACCTTTCCGGAAAACAAACTTCTCCGCGTCCTGCTGCATCTTCCGCGGCGGATTGATACCGATGGTAATGTCGTTATGCACCACCGGATCCGTCCCGCCCAGCAGTCGGTATACGGGCAGGCCCTTCTTCTTTCCCATGATATCGTACAGGGCGATATCGAAGGCGCATTTTGCCGATCCGTTGCCGTAAATGATGTGATCCATCAGCTCATGGGCGCCGGCGATATCCATCGGATCTTTTCCGATAAACGCCTCCGCGAACATCTTCATGACCAAATAACAGGTCTCCATCGTCTCCCCCGTCACGAACCCGATGGGCGCCGCGGATCCTACCCCGCAGATCCCCTCATCCGTATGGATCTTCACGGTCCAGCTGTCCGAATCCTCGATCAGGCCAAAGGCCACCCGAAAGGGTTCTTCAAGAGACGCCGAGAACTTTTCAATCTCCACTTTCGTAATCTTCATCTCTGTCTTCCCTGCCTTTCTGTGATGGAATGCGCGAACTTCATTCCGTATGATAGTCACTGTACAATAAAAAATCGTCTTTGTCAATAAAAATCGGAATTTTTTATTGTTCCAAACAAAAAATCCCAGGATTACCCGAAAACATACATGCTTTTCCCTCTCCATCCTTGACAACTTCCATAAAAGACGTTATGATGGTTCTAATCATACTTTGTATCTTCGGGAGGACGTTATGGAACTTCGCAAAAAACTGGGAAAACTCCTGCTGCCCGCTCTCAAAATCGCCGTGGGATCCAGCGCCGCCATCTGGATCGCGGAGGCATTAGGGCTGCAATATGCTTCTTCCGCCGGCATCATCGCTCTCTTGACCATCGCCAGCACCAAATGGGAAACCATGCGTCTTTCCCTGCACCGTCTGATCACCTTCTGCATCACCGTGGCGCTGACCTTTCTTCTTTTTCATCTTCTGCCCTGGGACTGGGCGACCTACGGCATCTTTCTGTTCTGTACAGTCATCTACAGCGCGTTGATCGGATGGCGCGTCACCATATCGGTCAACGCCGTCATCGCTACCCATTTCCTGACCACCGGAGATTTCTCCCCCGCCTTTCTGCTGAATGAATTCCTCCTGATCCTGATCGGGATCGGGATCGCGATCCTGCTCAATCTGTTTCATAACTACAAGGGACAGCTTCGTCAAGTCCTTCGCGGCATGCGTTTTACCGAGGAGAGACTCCAAAATATCCTGCATGAAGTTGCCGCTTATCTTTCGGGCACGGAGCCCCTTCCCGGCGTCTGGCAGGATATCGGCGCGTTGGAAAGTCAGATTCAGGATTTTATCCATGAAGCCTACGAGTATTCCGACAATCTTTTCTCCTCCCACTCCCGTTACTATGTGGACTATCTGGAGATGCGCCTTAGCCAGTGCCGGATTCTCCACAGCCTTCAGGATCAGATGCGCAGGATCCGCACCGTGCCGGAACAGGCGCGCCTCGTCTCGGATTACATCCTATATCTGACGGGATACGTGGTGGAGATGAACGTACCCCAAAAACAGCTCCTTCGCCTGCAAGAGATCTTCCGAGACATGGAACAGGCCGATCTTCCCCGCACCCGGGAAGAGTTCGAGGGGCGGGCGATCCTCTATCACATCCTCATGGACTTGGAAGAGTTTCTCCACGCAAAGCAGCGTTTTGTGGAGGCCATGGATCCCGCCGTGAAAAAAAATCTATTGGGAAAATCAGAATTAAAAAAAGGAGCGCCATCAAAGGATTCTGGCGCTCCCTTTTCTTTTATCAGCCCTGCTTCTGCTTATGCTTCGGATTGGTGCAGATCACCATGATCTTTCCCTTTCTCTTGATAACCTTGCACTTTTCGCAAATCGGCTTCACAGACGAACGAACCTTCATTCTGACCGCTCCTTTCTTCTACCTTTCGGCACTTACTTTGCCCGCCATATAATGCGGCCCTTTGACAGATCATAGGGAGACATCTCAATCGTAACCCGGTCTCCCGGCAGAATCTTAATAAAGTTCACCCGGAGCTTTCCGCTCAGATGACACAAGACCTGATGTTTATTCTCCATCAGTTCTACCAGAAACATCGCGTTGGGCAGCTTTTCTACCACAGTGCCCTCAAACTCAATTGCGTCCTTCTTTGACAAGCTTCTAACCTCCTTGCTCTTACAGCATGGTCAATACTTCATAACCAGTGGAGGTGATCAGAATCGAATTCTCGTAATGGGACGTCAAAGACCCATCCCGAGACACCGTCGTCCAACCGTCCTCCAGCACATCCACCGGCCAATCTCCGGCCGCCAGCATCGGCTCCACCGCCAGGGTCATCCCCGCGGCCAGCTTTGGGCCTCGGCCCACCGGCTTATAATTGGGAATCGCCGGATCCTCATGCAGAAGCGCTCCGACGCCGTGACCGACAAAGTCACGGATCACGCTGCACCCATAGCTCTTCGCCTTCTTTTCGATGGCTCCGGAGATCTCGTGCAGATGATTTCCCTCTTTCGCATACTCCATGCCGGCCCAGAAACTGGCTTCCGCCGCCTCGATCATCTTCTGAGCCAGGGGAGAAATCTCCCCCACCGCATAGGTCCTGGCGGCGTCTCCATGAAAACCGTCCAGGCAGGCGCCCACATCGATACTGATGATCTGTCCTTCCCGGAGAATCTGCTTCTCCGAAGGGATCCCATGGATCACACAGTCATCCACGGAAGCGCAGATCGCCGCCGGATACCCGTGATAATTCTTAAAAGAAGGCGTGGCTCCGTGGCTTCTGATGATCTCCTCCGCCACCTGATCAAGCTTTCCCGTGGATACGCCCGGCTTCACATATCGCTTCATCTCTTCCAGCACTTCTGCCACAATGCGGCTGGACTTACGAATCTTGTCAATCTCTTCCGAACTCTTGACTACAATTGCCATGTTTTACTCCCGAATCGCCTTCACGATCGCCTCGGTGACATCCTTCGGCGCCGCGGTGCCGTCCACCGTGACGAGAAGTCCCTTCTGCTCATAGTAGTCTATGAGCGGCGCCGTCTGATCGTGGTATACCGAAAGACGCTTCTGCACCGTTTCCGGTACGTCATCCTTTCGGATGATCAGCTCCGCGCCGCATTTGTCGCAGATTCCCTCCTGCTTCGGCGGATTGTAGCGCACGTGATAGGACTCCCCGCAGGCCGGACACACTCTCCGTCCGCCCATGCGGTCTACGATGACTTCGTCGGGCACATGAATATTGACCGCCGCGTCCAGATTTTCCTTTTCGGAAAGAGCGTCCGCCTGAGCCAGCGTCCTGGGAAACCCGTCTAGGATATAACCGTTTTGGCAATCTTCATCGCCGAGACGATCCATCACCAGATCCACCGTCAGCTCATCCGGCACCAGGAGACCCTGATCCATGTAGCTCTTTGCCTTAAGCCCCAGCGGCGTCTCGTTCCTGAGATTCGCCCGGAAAATATCCCCCGTGGAGATATGGGGCACCCCCAGGATCTCAGCCAGGCCGGAAGCCTGCGTTCCCTTGCCGGCGCCCGGAGCGCCTAATAGAACCAATTTCATATGGAAAATCCTCCTCAGTTAACGCAAGAAGCCCTTATAATGGCGCGTTACCATCATGCTTTCTATCTGCTTCACGGTCTCCAGCGCAACGCCCACCACAATCAGCAGCGAAGAACCGCCGATATTCAGATTATCGATCTGGAAGATGAAGGACATGATCACCGGCAGACTCGCCACAATCGCGAGCCCGATGGCGCCGATAAAAATCACATACTTGGAAACCTTTTTGATATACTCATATGTGGGCTTGCCGGGACGAATGCCGGGGATGAACCCGCCGTTCTTCTTCATGTTGTTGGCAATCTCCATCGGGTTAAACGTAATAGACGCGTAAAAATACGTGAACAGAATGATCAGGATCACGTACAAAACCGCCCCGAAGGGATGGCCCGTATCCAGCCAGCTTAAAACCGTTCCCCAGAATCCTCCCGGATTGGAGGTGAAAAAGCTGGTGATGATCTGCGGGAAAGTGATCAGCGAGATCGCGAAGATGATCGGGATCACGCCCGCCAGATTCACTCGAATCGGAATATTCGTACTCTGTCCCCCGTAAGTCTTGCGGCCCTGCATCCTCTTGGCGTACTGCACCGGCAGACGGCGCTCGCCCAGAGAAAGAAGCACGACGAAAGCAATGATCAGAAGGAACAGGATCGCCATAATCACCAGCATCCATTTATTATCGTACGTCGCCAAGCTGGTAATGGCAGAGGGTACACGAGACAGGATGTTCACGAAAATAATCAGAGAGATTCCGTTTCCGATTCCCTTGGCGGTGATGTTCTCACCGATCCACATCACGAACGCCGTTCCCGCGGTAAACGTAAATATCGATACAATCATCGCCCAGACGGCATTGATCTCGCTGCTCATGATGCCATAGGTCGCGTTTAAGCTATAGGAAATACCAAAAGCCTGAACCAGCGCCAGAACCACCGTGACATAACGGGTATACTGAGCGATTTTCTTTCTTCCGGATTCTCCGTCCTTGTTCAGCTCTTCCAATCGCGGAATCGCGATGGTGAGAAGATTCATGATAATCGACGCGTTAATGTAGGGAGTGATTCCCATCGCAAACAAGTTCATGTTGCTGAACGCGCCGCCGCTCATGGCGTCAAATAACGCCAAAAATCCTCCGCTCGTGGAGAAATACTCATTCACAAGGGAAGCGTCGATGAACGGGCTGGGCATCGTGGAACCGATTCGCACGATGGCTAACATCAAGAGCGTATACAAGATTTTCTTCCGCAGATCCGGTATCTTCCAAGCGTCTCGAATTGTTTGAAACAATCTAACCGCCCTCCTTCACTATTGGTTAACGCACAGCAGCCCAATGGCCGCTGCGCGCTCTTCCTCTGAGAATCAGTTCTCCTCTACGCTTCCGCCCAGAGCTTCGATCTTCTCCTTGGCTCCCTGGCTCACTGCCGTTACCTTCACGGTCAGCTTCTTTTCCAGCGTGCCGTTGCCAAGAACCTTCACCCCGTCTCTGGGATTGCTGATGA
Organism: uncultured Clostridia bacterium; assembly: GCA_944376225.1. Classification (GTDB taxonomy): domain Bacteria; phylum Bacillota; class Clostridia; order Lachnospirales; family Bianqueaceae; genus Faecimorpha. Next base: position 15,861 of record CALWBZ010000021.1, read on the forward strand.
CACCCTTCTCTACCAGGGCCGTGATCGTCACCGTGTCGCCGTCTTCAAATACATTCAGGCGGTCCACGTTGATGGCCACGATCTCCTTGGTATTCCGGTTCTTAAACCCTCTCTTAGGCAGACGGCGATACAGGGGCATCTGTCCGCCTTCGAATCCGAGGCGAACGCCGCCGCCGGAACGAGCCTTCTGTCCTTTGTGTCCACGGCCGGAGGTCTTACCGTTACCGGAACCATGGCCTCTTCCTACGCGGAAGGCCTCTTTCTTCGCACCCTCAGCGGGTTTCAGTTCACTTAACTTCATGTAAGCTCCCTCCTATTACTCTTCGATCTCTTCTACCTTCACCATATGGGAGATATGCCGCAGGGCCCCCCGCATAGCGTCATTATCCGGACGGATAATCGTAGAATTCAGTTTCTTGAAGCCCAGAGCCTCAACAATTCTTCTGTTCTTCGGGTTTGCACCGATGGTAGACTTGACCAATGTAATCTTTAACTTCTTTTCCATTTGTCCAGTCCTCCTTATCCTACAATCTCGGCAACGCTCTTACCGCGAATCGCCGCTACCTGCTCCGGAGTCTTCAGCGCCGCCAGACCCGTAAAGGTCGCCGCTACGACGTTGTTCTTGTTATTGGAACCCAGGGACTTGGTACGGATGTTGCGGATTCCCGCCAGATCCAACACCGCGCGGGCCGGGCCGCCGGCGATTACGCCGGTACCTTCCGGAGCCGTCTTCAGAAGCACTTCAGCGCTGCCGAAAACGCCCAGCGTATCGTGAGGAATCGAGCCGGTGTCCGTAACGGCTACAGTAATCATGGACTTCTTCGCCGCCTCTTCGCCTTTACGGATGGCTTCCGGAATTTCCATCGCCTTTCCGAGGCCGAAACCAACGTGTCCCTGCTTATCACCAACGACGACAAGCGCCGTAAATCTCATATGACGTCCGCCCTTAACAACCTTCGTAACCCTTTTGATGGTCACGACGTTGGACGTTAACTCACCCAGGGTACTGGGATCGATTTTTTCCTTTCTCATGAAACTGCCTCCTATTATAAAATCAGTCGCGCTAAGAATCGGCCGATCCTTAGAACTGTAAGCCGGCCTCTCTGGCGGCGTCGGCCAGAGCCTTCACTTTTCCGTGATACAGGAAGCCGCCGCGGTCAAAGACGACCTTCTCGATTCCCTTTTCCACAGCCCGCTTCGCCAACACGGTACCTACAACAGTCGCAGCTTCGACATTATTCGTCTTCTGAATCTGAGACTTTACGTCCGGATCCACGGTAGAAGCGGCTACAAGCGTGCAGCCCTTGGTATCGTCAATAATCTGCGCATACATGTGAAGATTACTGCGAAACACACACAGACGAGGGCGATCCTGGCTGCCAACGATATGACGGCGCATTCTGTAATGCTTCTTAACACGAATTTTCTTTCTGTCTTCTTTCTTAATCATTACAAATCACCCCTTTACTTATTTACCGGTCTTACCAACCTTACGCAGAATCACTTCGTCCGCGTACTTGATTCCCTTACCCTTGTAAGGCTCCGGAGGACGCTTGAAGCGGATCTCGGCGGCATACTGTCCCACGAGCTCCTTATCGATTCCCTTAACGGTAATCTTATTCGTTCCTTCCACCACGGATTCAATACCCGCGGGATCCTCCATCTCCACCGGATGGGAGTAGCCCAGAGACAGCACCAGCTTGGAACCCTGCTTCGCCGCACGGTAACCTACGCCGTTGATCTCCAGCACCTTCTGATATCCTTCCGTCACGCCGACCACCATGTTATGAATCAGGCTGCGGGTCAAACCGTGCAGCGACTTCATCTGCTTCAGGTCATTGGGACGGCTCACAATTACTTCGTTTCCTTCCTGCTTAATCGTCATCTGGACGGGCATCTGCTTCTCCAGAGAACCCTTGGGGCCCTTTACGGTCACAAAATTGTTCTCCGAGATCTTAACCTCCACTCCGGCCGGAATCGCAACAGGCAACTTTCCAATTCGACTCATCGTATCTTCCCTCCTGCTTACCAAATAAAGGCCAGAACTTCACCGCCGACATTGAGCTTTCTGGCTTCCTTGTCGGTGATGATACCCTTATTGGTAGAAATAATAGCGGTACCGAGTCCATTAAGCACCTTGGGCATATTGTCTTTTCCGGCATAAACCCGCAGGCCGGGCTTGGAAATTCTCTTAATACCGGTAATGACCTTCTCGTTCTTGTCCTTGCCGTATTTCATGGTAATCCGAATCGTCCGGATGTTACCGTCGGTAATGATCTCGTACTTCTTGATATATCCTTCTTTTACCAGGATGTCGGCGATTGCTTGCTTCATCTTGGAAGCCGGTACATCAACCGTATCATGCTTGGCAATATTTCCGTTTCTGATACGCGTCAGCATATCCGCAATAGGATCGCTCATCATCATGTGGATTGACCTCCTTTATATTCAAATCGCCTTGCTTACCAGCTGGCCTTTTTCACACCAGGAATCTCGCCCTTATATGCCAGCTCCCGGAAACAGATACGGCAGATTCCGTACTTACGAAGCACCGAATGCGGCCGTCCGCAAATCTTACAGCGAGTATAAGCGCGGCTGGAGAACTTCGGCGTTCTCTGCTGCTTAATGATCATCGACTTTTTAGCCATTCTAGTCCTCCTCTTTTACTTGGCAAAGGGCATGCCCAGCAGGTTCAGAAGCTCTTTGGCTTCCTCGTCCGTCTTTGCCGTCGTTACAAAAATGATATCCATTCCGCGCACCTTGTCGATCTTGTCATAGGAGATCTCGGGGAAGATCAGCTGCTCCTTGATGCCCAGGGAGTAGTTGCCGCGGCCGTCAAAGGAATTGGCGGACACTCCGCGGAAGTCACGTACTCGAGGCAGCGCCAGGCTGATCAAACGATCCGCAAAATCATACATCTTGTCGCCGCGCAGGGTGACCTTGCAGCCAATGGGCATTCCCTCACGAATCTTGAAGTTCGCGATGGACTTTCTGGCCTTCGTAATAATCGGCTTCTGTCCGGAAATCGTGGTCAGATCGGCTACGGCGCTCTCCAGCGTCTTCGGGTTATCCTTGGCCTCGCCAACACCCATATTGATCACGATCTTCTCGATCTTCGGCACCTGCATGATGTTCTTGTAAGAGAACTTTTTCATCATGGCCGGAACGACTTCACTATTATAGAATTCTCTCATTCTGTTCGAGCTCACAGTTTTAACCTCCTTTATGGGTATTCGGCGTCTTAATCAACGATGTCCTTGTTCGCGCTCTTCTTCGCGAATCTGGAACGAACGACCTTTGTCTTGCCGTCATCTTCCTTGACTTACGTCTTGATTCCCAAACAGGTCGGTACTCCGTCATGCAGGTACATCACATTCGAGATATGAATCGGTGCTTCCCGATGAACGATGCCACCCTGCTGCATGCCGCCGCGAGCCTTCTCGTGCTTGGTTACCATGTTCACGCCTTCTACAACGACGCGCTCATTCTTCGCGTCAATGCTCAGAATCTTACCCTTCGCGCCTTTATCCGTACCGGCGATCACAACCACCAGATCGCCCTTCTTTAACTTCATCTTCGCCATCTTTACGCCCTCCTCTTACAGAACTTCCGGGGCCAGAGAAAGAATCTTCATATACTTCTTCTCTCTGAGCTCTCTCGCCACGGGGCCAAAAATACGGGTTCCACGAGGATTCTGGTCCTCCTTAATGATTACGGCCGCGTTATCGTCGAAACGAATATACGCGCCGTCCTTACGGCGTACCGGCTGCGTCGTACGAACCACAACCGCCGTCACCACATCGCCCTTCTTGACAACGCCGCCTGGCGTTGCATCTTTTACCGCAGCAATAATCACATCGCCGACACGGGCATATCGACGGGTGGATCCGCCCATCACACGAATGCACAGAAGCTCTCTGGCACCGGTATTGTCGGCCACCGTCAGTCTAGTTTCCTGCTGTACCATGACTGATACCTCCTTATTCGATT